>JAYVCW010000170.1:0-19707 GCA_043749775.1 Acidobacteriaceae bacterium
GGAGCAGAGCGTGGCAGTGCTCTGGCAAGATCTGCTCGGTATCGAGCGGGTCGGCCGGCATGACAACTTCTTCGAGTTAGGCGGTCACTCGCTGCTGGCCGTGCAGCTGATGGTGAAAATACAGCTGGACCTTGGCATCAGCATTGCCTTGCGCGATCTGTTCATGTATCCAGCACTCAGTAAGTTTTCCGCTGCTATTTCGATTACCGTAAATGATCCAAATACAAAACAAGTGCACAGCAATCTAGTTCCAATTCGAGCCACAGGGTCAAGACCACCACTTTTCCTGATTCACCCCGGCGGCGGCGGCGTCGACTACGTCAGGCAGCTCGCACCGTTTATCAACGAAACAATTCCAATCTACGGAATTGAAGCTACGGGCTTGCTTTCGGATCAGTCCCCTTTGGAGACAATAGAAGAGATGGCTACGCTTTACATATATTGCATTCGCAGTGTGCAAAAGCGCGGGCCGTACCGATTGGCAGGGTGGTCATCAGGCGGAATAATCGCCTACGAAATCGCTAGGCAACTCGCGGACACAGGGGAGAAGGTGGGCTTCCTCGGTCTCTTCGATACGTATTGTCCTCCATTAGCCGTCACTCCTCCTAAAGAACTAGTGGATAGCGTCGATGACAAATCCGAACTAATTGCTTTGTTGTCACCCTTTTTCAGCGACGAAACCTTGGAACGCGTCCGAAAGCCAGCTGCGACCTTGGATTTCTCTGAGTTGGTCGAGCATCTGTACGCGATGAAGCTCGTACCGAGGGAATTCGATTGGATACCCATGATGGACGCAAGGACCGTCCGACGTATTTTGGCCACTAGGCGCGCAAATAATAAAGCTGTTGCGAACTATTCCATGGTTAATGCGAATGTGCCGACTTGGCTATTTCACGCCAGAGACAATCCGGTGTCCGTCGAGAAAAGCTGGAGAAACCCTCTAGGGGCAGGAATTCGAGCAGTCTCCGTCCCCGGAAATCACGTGACGATGATGATCGATACTGAGAATGCGAGGGTTCTTGGCGCCGTAATTTCTGATGCTATCGCATCGAGCACCGTCAACGAGACTTCCTACGGACTCTCGGAACTTAGTTGAGGTTATATGAGAATGCTAAAGTACCAACCCATTTGGGCAGGTCACGACGGCCCGATCATGATTGAGGCATCATCCAGCCATCTCTCCTTGCCCGATTTGGTACTATCCGACCTGTCTGGGTTCAAACAACGCTTGACCGATCATGGCGCGCTCTTGTTTCGTGGTTTCCGAGTTGCAGATGCGAACGACTTCGACGCTTTCATTAAGGGGATATCTAATCGCCACTTTGAATATACGTATCGCTCTTCCCCGCGCGAGGGAGTCACCGCTAACGTATTGACGTCGACGAGTTATCCGCAAGGTCTAGATATTCCGATGCACAGCGAGAATTCGTATCAACGAAAATGGCCGCTGATAATTGCATTTTGCTGCATCGTGGCGCCTGTCCGGGGCGGCGAGACGCCGTTAGCCTCCACGGCTGCCGTTAGTGACCACATTGGCAGCGAGTTGATGAGCAAGTTCGAGCAGTTAGGTATCGAATATGTACGGCATTTTCATGATTGCGTGGACATGCGGTGGCAGGACGTCTTTCAGACGGAGAGTCGTGAGGTTGCCCGGAAATATTGCATGGACAACGACATTAGTTACGAGTGGCTGGAAAGCGACATACTACGGACGTCTCATGTCGCTCAGGGCGTTGCCAATCATCCTGTAAAGGCAACCAAGGTATTCTTCAATCAGGCCCACCTTTTTCATGCCTCTGGCCTGGGTAGAGATCGCGCCGAGGCCTTAGCAATCATGTTTGGGGCGGCGCGGTTGCCGCGCCATGCGCGTTTCGGTGACGGCACGGAAATCACCGGCGCAGAGCTAGAGCACGTTCGCCAAGCCTTTCAGGCAAGTACCATGGCTTTCCATTGGCAGCGGGGCGACGTACTGGTATTGGACAACATGCAGTACTGCCACGGTCGGCGAGCCTTCGAGGGGAAGCGAAGTGTCTTCGCTGCCCTCATGGAACCCTATCCTTCCTACACTGTGCGCGCCCCGTCTGCTTGAAAGACGTTTGCGCCGCGCGCCAAAAATCAAGCACCCGCATCTCGATGGAAGGCAGGGAACCAATCGAGAGAACCGAAACTAGGTTGCCTGGCGTGCGCGTGTCATTTTGAGGTGCGTGCCGGTAGTGGTGAATATGGCGATGAAGGTTGATCTCCAGAAGTTCGTCATTGCCCGCTCTGCGCAGACTTCAGTGATGCGCTCGAGGATATCCCGGGCGCTCGACAGAATCGGAGTGCTCGGCCGTGCGCACCGCCACCTTGCTTGCACCCTCAATCCCAACAGTTGCACAATCGGCGGCATTCGGGTTGCGCTGAGCGCTCAACGGTAGATTCGCTTTGGAGGTCAAGAAATGATGACTGGCGTAATATTGGGTGACGGTCGTGCGGCCGGGTGGATCACTCCCGTCTACTTCAAACGTGCGCTTCCGCGGCGCAACGTCCCACTAATCGAGTCATCGGGTATCAAGCCAACAGCGACGCTCAATAGTACAAATGCGAATGCGAGAGGTCTATCGTATTCCATACTCACTCGCGATCGAGGCCGCACGCGATGCGTAAACTGTCTCTAAGCGGTTGCTCAAATCCCCTGATGCCGTTGCAGGCTGTGCGCAGCAATGAAATTCCTCTCGTTTGCATTCCCGGCGCCGGAGCAAGCGTAACCGTCTTCATTGATCTTGTCGGCCAACTGGGTGAGCGTTGGCCCACGTATGGTCTTCAGCCTCGCGGCATTGACCCTACAGAGTATCCGCATGAGAGTGTTGAAGAGGCGGCGCTGTACAACCTGGCGGCTTTGGTTGAACTCAATGAGCTTGGTCCGATACATCTTCTGGGTCACTCCCATGGCGGTCTTGTCGCTTTCGACATGGCGCGCCGTCTACAAGAACAGGGTTTGCCCGTGGCTTCACTTACGCTGATTGATAGCGAACCACCGGCGACTGCTCCTGAACCCGACCCGAGCATGGACATTTCGCTGATTCTGAGAGAATTTGTTGATGTTCTGGAGAACACTTATGGAAGGTCTCTTCAAATAAACGACGACATCACCGCTCTGACGGACATCCACTCATTCGTTCATATACTACACGCGGCTCTGATCAGGACGAATTGTTGGTCCGCACGTAGTGGCCAAGACATGCTGCACGGTCCGCTCGCGACTTACTCTGCCGCGCGCCGCACCCGCTATATGCCCGCGACACGCTATGCTGGTAAGGTGCACCTCTTATTGGTGCGCGACCCCTGCCTAGGAGAGATCGGTGTTGAGAAACTACGCGAGGGCTACGTCGATCAATGGAAGCGCCACGTAGAGGAATTAGAAGTGTGGTATGGCTCGGGGCACCATTTTTCCATTCTAAAACTTCCTCACGTAACTGCAGTGGCAAGGTGTTGGCGGCAAGCTAGAGAAGACCGAATCGCAACAAGCATGTCACGCGGGCGATCGACTTGAAACGCTGCCAAAATCAGTAGCTCGTTGCACTGAGTGAATACGGTACAGATCGAAATCTCTAATTCAAAACCGTAATACAAAGGTCGCGCCTCCACCAGGCGTCTGTGATACGTGGATGCTCGCGCCATGGGCGGTGGTGATCTGCCGAACGAGCGTCAGCCCAACGCCGCTTCCTTGTCTCTTGGTAGTGAAGAAAGGCACGAATATCTTCTCGCGCTGATCTGATGCGATACCCGGGCCATTGTCCGCGACCGCAATGGCGATACGACCGTCCGGACCACAGCGTGCAGAGAGGGCTATGAGGCCGGCCGACATACCCCGCAGTGCTTCGATCGCGTTCCTTACTAGGTTGATAAGGGCTTGATCGAGCAGTTCAGGGTCCGCCGCGAGTTCTAGGGTCTCCGGCTCGACGTTTGCGGTCATTCGGATGTCGCGAGAAGCCAGATCATTTGCTAAAAGGCGCTGAAGTCGCGCGAAGACACGACGCATCGGCGCAACCTCGATTTGCGTTTCCAAGCGTTTGGTTAAGCGCCCGTGGCTTTGTACAAAACGAAGGAGACCCTTGCTGCGGCGGCCCACTGTCTCAAGCGCATCCCGGGCGTCTGTTAGCGTGACGGCGTGCGGATCGTCGACTGGTAGTTGTTTGAGTACGTCGTGTATGAGATCGTGTGCGGTGTCAGTAAGCGACGCCACCGGTGTGAGGGAATTCATCACCTCATGGGCCATAACGCGGATGACAGTCTGCCACGCCACCATTTCCTGCGCATTCATTTCGTTTTCGATGTTTTGCAGAGAAATGAGACGATGGCGTACACCTCTTGTGGCCACATCCGTAGCGGCCGCTTTAAGCTGCAGCATCCCTGCTGCGCGCTCCATCCGAAGGATCGCCGTGCTTCCAGTACTGAGAGATTCAATGCCCACTGCGAATGCCGCGCCGTGTCTCGCGAATTGTGTCGTTTCACTTATGGAGGTCTCGAACAGTCGACGCGCTGCCATATTGAGCAAATTGACCTTGCCGCATTCATCTGCCGAGACCAATGCTATGGGAACATGAGCGATCAGAGTTCTAAGATAATGCGCCTGTTCTTCCCGTTCGGACCGGCCGGCGCGAAGTCGCGTTAAGACGCGTTCCATTGCAGCCCCAAGTTCGATATGGGCACTATCGCCGGACAATCGGCAAAAACTTTGCGATGTATCGTCGAGAGAAATGGCGTCGAGAAATCTCGCGACTTCGCGACTTGAGTGAGTGGAAAATCTCAGGAGCATTGTAGTCTGAGCAAGCACAGCGGTAACGCACAGCGAAATTGACACGTACCACTGCGTGTGCACAATCATCCACGAAGCAAGCACAATCGTCAGAAACAGCGCGACAGTACGCATGACCATGCCAGCCCGAAATCGGCTATAGATCATGTTTCGCCATCCGCCGGTACAGTGACGCCCGTGTAAGGCCGAGTGCTGATGCCGCACGGCTTATATTTCCTTTGTGATCTTTAAGTGTCCGTGCGATGGCGTCTTTTTCAATAGCGCCGAGTTTAAACTCATCAGAAGACTGGCCGGCCGGTGTATAAGGGCTTACAGAACCCAGCGAGAAGTCTGCAACATCCAATGTCACACCCTCGCTGAGAATGACTGCACGTTCCACCGCGTGGCGAAGCGCGCGCACGTTGCCGGGCCACAAGTGGGCCACAAGGTAGTTAAGCGCTGCAGTGCTCAACCGCTTCGCTGGAAAGTTATATTTTTCCGCGTAGCTGTCGATAAAATGCTTGAGCAACAGCGGAATGTCCTCCCGTCGTTCGCGCAATGGAGGTATAACAATCTCCACCGTGTTTATTCGATAGAGCAGGTCCTGTCTAAAGAGACTTTCATCCGCAATATGCTTTTGCGCGAGATTGGTAGCGGAGATCAGTCGCACATCGATAGGCTCCGGTTTGTCCGTTCCCACGGGTGTGACTTCGCGTCGCTCCAGCGCTGTGAGCAATTTGCCTTGAAGATGCAACGGAACATTGCCGATCTCGTCTAGAAATAGCGTGCCGCCAGTAGCTGCTCGGAACAGGCCGATTCGATCGTGTTTCGCGTCGGTGAAGGCTCCGCGGCGGTGACCGAAAAGTTCACTTTCGAAAAGCGGAGGAGATAACGCGCCAAGGTCGACTCGCAAAAACACTTCATCGGTACGACGAGAGTGGCGATGTATCTCGCGCGCAACCAGCTCCTTGCCTGTTCCATTCTCGCCGAGAATAAGCACGTTGGCGTCGGTAGGGGCTATGCGCAGGATGTGCTCCATCACTCGGAGCAGGCCGGGCGAAGTGCCAATCATCTCAACGTCAGTCCGCGTGGCGGCGACGAGGCCTCTATGGCGGTTCCGAATTTCCGCAGCCTCAACGCGCGAGCGACGAAGGTTGAAAGCGGCCAACACCGTCGCCACCAATCGCTCGTTCTCCCAGGGCTTAGTAACGAAATCCACCGCGCCCCGCTTCATCGCGTCAACTGCCAACTCGACGCCGCTGTGCGCGGTAACTAGCACCACGGCGGCCAGGGGGTCGAGCGTCAGGACCTCTGAAAGGATCTGGAGGCCCTCTGTGCCTTCATTAGCGCCGGCGGAGAAGTTCATATCGAGCAGCAATACGTCGAAGGCAGCTAGACGAACCAATTGCGAAAGCACAGAGGGATCTCGCGAAATTTCAACTGACGCGAAATGGCGCTTCAGTAGGAGGCGGGCGGCAAGCAATATGTCTTCGTCATCGTCGATAACTAGAACGCGCGCCGGGCTTTTAAAAAATGGGGCCATATGTCCGAATACGAACAGGTGTGCGGTGAGTTGTACAGGAGCGTGCACCATGTAGCCAGTTGTGTCTGTAACGCATTGAATTTGCACTCAACTAGGTTTGGCACAACATTTGCTTTGTTTTGGTTATGGGCTACGGCCAGCAAATCGGGGCGAAATATGGGCGGCTCGTTCGGTTGATCCGAGAAAGCCGGATATCTCACCAACCCGCGGTGCAGCAACCAAGCGGGGGCATGGATCGACCGCTCACTCAGCGGCCGCCGTGGCGACGTTATGGCATTTATACAATTGTAGGTATTCTGGTCTTAGGCGTTGCAGTCCTCTTGCTTAGCGGTCTGGGCAGCCACGCCTATCGAGTGCCACTAGACAGACTCACGTTCGGAACGGTGACACGCGCCCCTTTCGAGGACTTTGTTGCTGTGCGCGCCACCGCCGCACCGTTTGCCACAAGTTACCTTACCGCAGATCAAGGCGGCACCGTGAAAGAGGTTCTGGCCGAGGACGGTGCAGCCGTAAAAGTCGGACAGCCGCTAATATTGCTGGCAAATGCTCCACTCCAACTTCAAGTCATTTCACGCGAGGCAGACACGGCAAGTCAGATTAATGCGCTGGAAAACACTAAACTGCAGATAGAGGAGCTACGCTTCAAGTACCAGCACGATTTGCTGGATATAGAACATCAAATAAGCAAGCTGAAAGGTGATCTCACGCGTGACAAGATTCTGCTCAACGGAAATGCAATTGCACCCGCTACTTACGCGCAAGAAGAAGAAGAGTATGCATACGAGCTGAAGCTGAGAGAGGCGACCATTGCCTCACGCGATGCTGAGCAGAAAGTACACGCGAATCAAATTAACCAGCTCAGGGAGACACTGCAGCGCTTAAACAACAGTATCGACACTGCCAAAGCGAGCCTCGATGCACTCACCATCCGCGCCCCGACGGACGGCCAATTAACTGCGTTAAATGCCGAGGTAGGCCAATCGAAAGCGCAAGGTGCGGTGCTAGGGCAAGTAGATTCCCTCGATCACTTCAAACTCACCGCGCAGGTGGACGAGTTTTACCTCGGCCGCGTTGCACTTGGTCAGGCCGCACTGTTCACCATTGAAGGGCATGCCCTCAAAGCCAACATCTCCAAAATCTATCCTCAGATAGCCAGCGGCACATTCAAAGTCGATTTTCACTTTGTCGGGCTAACTCCCGAGGGCATCCATACCGGTCAGGCCATCGACATTAAACTGGAGCTAGGGGGTGCGGCGAGCGCACTAATGCTTCCTAATGGACCATTTTATCAGGAAACGGGCGGACATTGGGCGTTCGTGGTTGCGCCCGACGGAAAGCACGCGACAAGGCGCAACCTACGCTTGGGCCGCCGCAATCCCGAATATGTCGAAGTGTTAGAGGGACTAAGTCCTGGCGAAAGAGTGATCGTTTCCGGCTATGAAGCCTTTCAGAAGGTCGATCGAATTGAATTCGAAAAGCCAAATGGCACTAAGTAATCGCAGCGGAGGAAGATATGTTGAAACTCAAAAATCTTACCAAAATGTATCGCACTACCGAAGTCGAAACCACTGCGCTGCGCGACGTCAGTCTCGACATTGCTGGTGGCGATTTCGTCGCAGTGATGGGACCGTCTGGCTGCGGTAAGTCCACTCTCCTTAACATTGTGGGAATGCTTGATACCCCATCCGGTGGTGAGTACTGGTTTGGCGATCAGAACATCTCCGGTTACTCGGAGAGACGGCTTTCAGAACTGCGGAAGAATGCCATTGGGTTTGTCTTCCAGAGTTTCAATCTCATCGACGAATTGAACGTTTCCGAAAATGTTGAGTTGGCGCTCCTCTACCACAGCGACATTTCGGCCAGTGAACGCAAGATTCGCGTGCGCGAGGCATTGGAGCGAATGAAGATCGACAACCGTGCGCAGCACATACCGACGCAATTGTCCGGCGGTCAGCAGCAGCGCGCGGCAATAGCACGCGCGGTCGTCTCAAGGCCACAGTTGATCTTGGCAGACGAGCCAACCGGCAATCTTGACTCTGCCACTGGCGAAGAGGTGATGCAACTCCTGACTGAGCTAAATAACGAAGGCACGACTATTGTAATGGTCACGCATTCACATTCACACGCGGAATACGCTCACCGCGTCGTCAATTTACTCGACGGCGCGATTGTTACAGAAAGCATCCGCCGAATACTCTGAGATTACACTATGTTCCGCAATTATCTGATCACCGCAATTCGAAGCATTCGCCGCCACAAACTCTACAGTTTCATCAACATCGCTGGGCTTTCGGTCGGCCTCACTTGCGGTATTTTCATAGCATTGTTTGTGCGGGACGAACTCTCCTACGACCGGTGGATTCCTGACAGTTCAAATTTGTATCGTGTCGAATTGACATTCCACATGCCCGGTCGTGCGCCATTTCAGCTGGCGCAGGCTCCATTTCCTGTGCTGCAAGCTATGAAGGAACGGATACCCGAGGTAAACGCGTTTACTCATGTAGTTCCAGAGAGAATGACTGCAATTGCCGGTGACCACCAGTTTTCAGAAACTGTTACGGTAGTGGATCCCAATTTCCTTCAGGTGATCAAACTGCCGCTCCTCGAGGGTGATGCAGCAAGCGCCCTGGCGGAGCCGGAATCTATCGTCCTGTCCCAGAGCGTAGCTAGGAAATATTTTGGCGCCGCGGATCCGCTTGGTAAAACTGTAACTCTGAGTGGGGCGGACGGGAGCACCTGCGGCGCCACCGATGAATCCTGTCTTTCAGCGGTTCATTCGCTCACGGTGACTGGCGTCCTGCGCGATCTGCCTCACAACACTCAGCTTGTCGCGGATCTACTGCTATCGAACCTATCGCAAGCTGACCAGATTCCACTGCCTAGAAAACAGCAGGCCTGGACGAGTACAGATGGAGGCTATGGTTATGTTGAATTGGCAGCTGGCACCGATCCGCAAACGGTGATTCGCAAGCTAACGCCGATACTAGATCAATCCGTCAACCCTAAGGTACCAGGATTAAAATTGCGCGGAAGTGAGCTTGAACAATTCAATCTCACGCCATTTTGGAATGTCCATCTCACGTCTGACAATCACGGAGGCATGAAGCCCCCGGGAAGCTGGGCCACCGTTTTCGGCTTTGCGATGGTAGCGGTCATGATTGTATTGGTGGCGTGCTTTAATTTCATGAATTTGGCGACCGCCCGCGCCACGATGCGCGCTCGAGAAATTTCGTTACGGAAGGCGGTGGGCGCGCGGAGAGGACAACTGATAGTTCAGTTTCTTGGTGAAGCGCTGCTGATGGCTCTGCTCTCGCTGGCAATTGCCCTTGCACTAGTCGAAATGCTGCTGCCCTCTTACGACGCCTTTCTGAACCAGCCCATTCAATTTCATTACATCGCCGACTGGTCATTGACGTTGGCATTTGTCGCCAGCGCGGTGGCCGCCGGCTTACTGAGTGGTGCATATCCAGCCCTGGTGCTGTCCGCATTCCGACCGGCCGCGGTTTTGAAGATGAACGCGTCCACACAGAATGGCTCGAACTTGATTCGTACTGCGTTGGTCGTTTCGCAGTTCGCGGTGTCTATTGGTCTCGGCATTGCCGCCATCGTGGTATTCACCCAAATAACCTTTGCACGCAACGTGGACTTGGGCTTCGAAAGAGACAGCACGATCATTATCAGTGGTATCACAAAACTTAGCCTGAGTGCCCGCGAGAGTTTTGCAAGGGAATTGAGCGCCAATCCAGGGATTGCGGGTGTAGCATTTTCAAATGCAGTTCCGTTTGATCTTCGTAACGCGTCAAATGTCTCGGTCAAAATGCCCGGGGAGGCACAGGCATTTACCGCTCATGTAATCAGCATTGCGCCCGAATTGCCTTCTCTCTATAGCATGCGACTTCTCGCGGGTCGGCTCCTTGCTTCCACCCATGGCGAAGATTTGTCGGGGCAAAACGTACTGATCAACTCGGAAGCCGTACGGCGCTCTGGGCACGAAACGGAAGAAGCCGTCGGCAAGATGATTGAATACGGCAGCGTTCACGCAACGATTGTAGGAATATTGGGCGACGCAAAGATGGATGGCGTTAGAGATCCGGTACAACCCACGATCTTTCAGGTCGATCCCGGCGATAATACTCTTTTAACGGTTCGAGTCCGGGGCGACCGGATTGCCGACGCGACATCATTTATCGACAAGACTTGGCGCTCTTTCGCTCCAGGTGCCGCGATTCAACGATATTTCCTTAGTGATGCCTTCGACAACCTATTCTATTCAGATGAAAAGCAAGGTGTGATGTTCGCGCTTTTCGTGGGTATCTGCATATTCATAGCCTGCCTTGGACTCTTCGGCCTAGCCGTGTTCAGCGCAGAGCAGCGTACCAAGGAGATCGTGGTTCGAAAAATCTTCGGCGCTCATACAGCTCACATAGTGCGGATGTTGCTGTGGCAAATCTCGATCCCCGTGCTGCTCGCCAATGTCATTGCGTGGCCCATCGCCTACTACTATCTGCGGCATTGGCTTGATGGATACGCCTATCACATCTCTCTCAACCCAATCTATTTTGTTGGCGCCGGCACAACCGCGCTGCTAATTGCCTGGGCGACGGTTTTCGCCCATGCTCTGCGTCTCGCCCGGGCCAGTCCCATTGGCGCGCTACGTCATGAGTAGCAGGGACGATTCATTGAAACGGTGGGGGTTTCTGCCGAACCTCTGCGTTATGACATTGGTTACGACGTTAGCGAGTTGCGCTACCGGGGTTCCACAGGTCCTAAGTCCCGCGATTGTACCCAAGACATTCGTTGGGTCCGCCGCCGAGACGGAATCGGTTTGGCCTCGTCTAGACTGGTGGGAGGGATTTGGCAGTTCAGAGCTTTCCGTGCTAATTGCCGCAGCCGGAGCCGACAACCGCGCTCTCGCGGTCTCCGCCGCGCAAGTGAGGGAAGCACGCGCGAAGGCGACCATTCAGCGCGCTGCGCTCTTTCCGCAACTCTCTGCGCAAGTCGAAGCGCAGCGTTCAGTCGCGATTGCAACGCAACCGGTCAATAATCAACGCTTGCCACCGAGCAATTCATTTGGATTCAATTTGGGCGCGAGCTATGAGTTCGACATCTGGGGCGTAGAGCGGGACAATCTGCGAGCGGCCCATGAATCTCTCAAATCCACGGTTTTTGCGAGACAAGCGCTTGCTCTAGTTCTCACCGCAAATGTGGCAAATACCTATTTTAGCGTGCTGGCGCTGCGCGAGCGGACCGCAATCGCTAATGAGGACATTGCCGCGATCAACGGAATACTGGACGTTATCAAGCTCAAGGTCTCTACTGGCAAGTCCTCGCATTTGGACCTAGCACAGGAGCAAGCACAAGTGGAAGCCGTGGAAGCACAGCTGCCCGTGCTCCAAGAACAGGAAGCGGAGTCCCTGGTCGCTCTGGCGGTACTTCTAGGGCGGCGGCCGGAGAGATTCGAAGTCCTCACACAAAGCCTAGACGGGATTCGTCCGCCAATAGTAGAGCCGGGGCTTCCATCCGACCTTCTTTTGAGGCGGCCGGACGTGGCCCAAGCGGAAGCCAATTTGGCGAGCGCCCACGCCAACCTCGATGCTGCTCGGGCCGCTTTTTTGCCGCAGTTCGGGTTGACCGGCAACGGAGGCTTTGCAAGCGCAGCTATTGGCGCGTTGCTTCGTGGTCCTAGTTTCGCCTGGGCGGCCGGAGTCAATCTGCTTCAAACAATATTCGACGGAGGCAAGCTGATTGGGCAACGGGACCTTGCGGAGGCAACACAAACGGAGCTTATTGCTAGTTATCAGGGGGCAGTTCTCAACGCATATGCCGACGTGGAAAATTCACTTAGCCAAGTGACGAACAACAGTAAGGCGGAAAGCCACCTCCGGCGCGAGATCGAATCGGCGCACGAAGCCTTTCAGATCTCTCAACTTCAGTACCGGCAGGGCACTATCGATCTTCTTACTGTGCTTCAGGCGCAACAGACTTTATTTGGGGCTCGGGACCAACTTGCCCAAACCACGCTAGCGCGCCTCCAGGCAGTTATTCACCTTTATGAAGCGCTCGGTGGCGGCTGGATGGAGCCTTCGGGTGATCGCACCCAGTTTACCCGCGATTTACAATAACGTGATGAAGTCAGCGGCCAGCATAAGGGCCGCGCGCCGCCAGGGAAGCAACTAAACTCGCGTGCAGCTACCGCGTTTTCGAGGTAGTCATGAATTAAAGCCCGACAGCGGTCTTGCGATTGAAGGACCGTTGTCAAGCTGAACAAGGGCTGAATTCGGCTTCGCGCGATAAGCTAGACCTTGCAACGTCATCGCGAATATGCTCATTCGTTGTACCAACCCATGCCACAATGAGCCGCCTTAGGTGACAATTGTGCTCCCCCCTCCCCGCGATCACGGCTCTCTGGTGTATAGGATTATGCGCGCAATGGGGCGGTGGCACCGCATAAAAACCGTCTTAATCAACTGGCTAGTTCGCATTATGGGTTACTATGCCGAGACCGTTCTCGATTGGGCGTGTCTTCCCAATGTCGCTAGCCGTACTCTGTATTGGGGCATTCAGGGATGACGTCATTGCAGAGCAAAATTAGGCAAGTGAAAAGGTCTGCCCCTGTTCGTGTCGGCTTTGCAATCGCCGCGAGTTTGGCGCTCTGCCTCCATCAAGAGGTGACACCGGCTGATGCGCGTTCACCCATGCCGCTGCAGCTCGAAATGCGGGTGTCATGCGAGCCCACGGCATTCCCGAGCGCCGGACACACCTACTTGGCATATGAGTTGTATGTCACGAACTTCACCAGCGCTCCTCTTACTCTGCGTCGAATTGAGGTACGTGATGCGGATTCTGCCGCCCCCGAGTCGATCGCTGGATTTGAAGGGAGTCAGCTCGATGCATTGTTACAACCCCTCGGGTTTCAGCCCCCGGCGGATGCCAGCATTAACGCCCGCCAGATCGCGGCGGGCGGCAGCGTCGTCATCTTCCTGTGGATCGCCCTCGATCACAGAGCAATGGTACCGAACAAATTGCGCCACCGAGTGTTCACGACCGACTCTCAGGAGGAAGGAGCCACTATCGGGACCCATCGCGCCGAGCTCAAGGTGCTTGGATCCCCAGTCCAAGGAGCGAACTGGCTTGCATCAGACGGCCCAAGCAATGACCAGGATAACTATCATAGACGTGGGATTTTTGTCTTTGACGGACGCGCACAAATATCGCGGCGATTCGCAATCGATTGGATGCAGATCGAAAATGGAGCCACATTCTCGGGCGACCCAAGCGACAATCAGTCGTATCACGCCTATGGCAAGCCGGTGCTTGCGGCAGCAGATGCCACGGTTATTACGGCGAAAGACGGTCTTCCAGATAATGTGCCGGGCCACAACGAAGAATTTAAACCCGCCGTACCACTAACGATGGAATCTATCCCCGGTAACACAATTGGTCTCGACCTCGGACGAGGACAGTACGCATACTACTTGCACTTGCAACAGGGCAGCTTGCGAGTGAAGGTGGGAGACCACGTACGGCGCGGAGAAATATTGGCGCGGATCGGCAATTCAGGGGACGCCCGCGAGCCCCACCTGCATTTCCAGGTCTCTACATCGTCTCAGCCGCTCTTGGGTGAGGGTGTGCCCTATCTGATCGATCACTACCGTGCCACATTGGACGACAACTCGTGGGAGAAACATACGCGTGAGCTGCCCTTAAGAAACATGCATTTGGATTTTGGCCAAGTTGCAGCACTTCCCGCCAGATGAGTTTGACCTGCTCGTCGATTTTCGATCCAGTTGATACTCAAGCTCGGCCGAAACAGCAAGCCTTCGCGCCCAGAATGCTTCTGTGGCGATCGTGCTTTTTTTTGGCTTCGAGGCGACACCCGACTGTTAATAGACATGACGTTTAGGACCGAGTGAATCTGCTCAGAAGAATTAAGGGCTTTTGGCGCAACATGCGGCGTAGGTAACGAATAAATAGGGTCGTGCGGCTCGAGAGCATGTCCCAGCTCCCGAAGAGGCTGAGGAGTAACCTCTACATCGTAGGCGGGGCCAAACCGAAGTGGGCCATTCTGGCCTGCCCCTGCAGATGTGGTGATCGCATCGATGTAAATCTAGTGGCGACCGGGTAGCTCTCTTGGCCGGAGACAGCCAACCGTTGACGGGGGCATCGCTGGGTTCTGGTTTACTGAGAGCTAACCGTAGAATTTGGCTTTTTATGGGAAGCCTCAATGACCAACCCGATTGCGCGCGACCCGATCTATCGGGGTCGCAGATTACAGCCCGAAATTATCGAGTTATGCGTGCGATGGTATCTCACCTATCGCCTAAGTTATCGAGATCTTGTCGAGATGATGGCCGAGCGCGGCATTGATTTTTTCCCACTCGACTCTTCTCCGTCGGTCATCCAATACTGAACAATCTCCTGAAGTACCCATTCTGGGAAGCGAGCAAATGTTGGGTTCGACTTAGCAATTCGATGCGCCTCTTTAGCGTACTCACGGACTATCGCGTCGTTCATGCCAAGTCGCCAATCCAACCGAAAGTAGATCCCTGTTGTTGGCGTCTATTGCCCCCGCACCTCGGACAGCATCCTCACAGAGAGCGAGCATCAGGTAGCGCTTCCGAAGAACGGCAAATCCCTCATCGCCGAAACATTCCACGATCCAAAGTAAGGGCATTCGGGCATTCCTTTATGAATTTGTCTGCGATATTTCTTTTGGGCACCCAACATGTGCCGGTAGAGTGCGAAGAAAATCCCGAGCGCCTCTAAGTTTCGTCTTTTTGGCTGCTGGTTAAAGTATTGCAGTCCGATCAGTTCTCAAATGCATTGCGCATTCGACGGTTCGGCCACCTGCTTAAGCGTGTAGCGTTGCGGCAGGAGTTTGGCCAAATCCTTTGCTCCGTCGCGCGCTTCAAGATGCCGCACGAACTCCTTTGGGATCTCCATCGGCTCGATTCTCGCGTCTCAATTTGCCACGCTACCACCGTCGAGTGTTTATTTGGACGAGGCCTTCGCTACCGAGATTTTACATCAACAATCAAATGCGCCCGCCGAACTCAACGCGCAAATGGGCCTGGCGCCCGCGCCTCATTGCCACCAATACAGGGCCCCCAACGGCGCGCGGCTACCCGTAGGCCTAGCGGCTGATCGGCCCGCAGGCAGAGCCTAGCGGGTGCCAAACGAATCATTTGAGGCCCTGTCTGACCGGGTTAGCACGCCGGGGCCGGTGGGGTGGTTGGTCGTCGCCCCTTTTGCCCGGCACGCGCCGGCCGGCGTTACCCACTGTAGTGCCGGTTCCGGCCAAAGGGCGAAGTTCGTAACATTCAAATCGTCGCTTGTTAGCTGCCGTTCGCGGCTTGCAGTAACCTAATGCCTATGGATCGTGTTCTATCACCACCAATCTGTCACCCAATTACTAGTTTATACAATCGCCCCGCGCTGGGTATTTGTAGCGGTTCTCCTTTGCTTGTTCGTCCTTTGGACGACTTGGTTAATCGCCATGCGTCCCGCATGAATGGGTCCTCTAACAATCGGTTGGAGCGATCGCGGGGCCGCGTCTTCGTTGAGACAGGGAGAGAGTCGATGATTGGGATAAAGTGCCTTCGTTTGGCGCTGGTGAAGCCCCGCATCGCTCAACCTCATCGATAGGCGTCCGAGAAGATCGTGCCTTTCCCGTTACTTATCGTCGTCCCTCTTCTCGCCCTCAAAGGCGCGCTCGTTGGTCGCTTTGTGTACCGTGGCCGCCTCCGGGCCCGCGCGGACCGGCAATTTCGCTGCAACGTTAAGACGGGCACCGGCCCGACGGGACACATTCACATGTCGGTCGGAACGCGAGATTTGGTCGTGTACTATGAATCCAGCCCAACGGCCGACTTCGTGGTATCCCGGCGCGGAATGAAATGGGTGAATGGCGATCCCGTGGAAGTGACGGATGAGGATCTCAAACTCATTCATACAACATTGAGTGCCTGGGCTCGGGCTCGGGGCTCAACTGTGGTGGGCTTTGACCCCTAACCAACAGTTCGAGCGATCGCGGGCCCCGCGTCTTCGATGAGCCAAAGAGGGAGACGATGATTGAGATAAATCAGCTTCGTATTGCGCCGACGCAACCCCGCGTCGCTCAACCTCGTCGATAGGTATCTATGCGTGAAGGGTGGCACGACGAAGACTATCTCGTACTCTTGTCGGAACAAGAGAGTTCGGAGGCGTCGCGAGGATATGGGATACAGGCATGCCTACCCGGCTATCAAATTCTAGGACTTCGAGGTTGGGACGACTTCATTGTGCGCGACGCAACCGGCCGCGTGTATACGGTGCCCTCGGTACCAATGGATTCGCAGTATCTGTCCTCCTGGACTGTGCCCGCCGATGCCGCATCATTGAAACCGGATTTGAGATTTACTGGCAAGATCAAGTGGTACACAAAGCCTCTTATTTTTGGTGGGGATGCAACTGATCCGACTAACACGCTCTGGATCTCACAGGCGCAACACATGCAGCTCGTTACTTGGTGGAACCTGAAGTATCTAGAACTGCGCACGGGGTCGGGCGCTGCCTAGCAATCGGTTGTAGCGATTCGCTCTCGGCCATGGCCGATTGCCGCGTTTCGATGCCGCGAAGCGGACGCGCGCGACTGGCGACTAGGGGGTCGAAGGCGGCCTCGGCCTCTCCGATTGTCACCAACATGCTCACGTCGAGAGCTGAACAGTACGTTGATCGCAAGCTGGTGACCATAACTGGTGGCGGGAGCGGGGTGGTTTAGTGTCCAGTGACGGCCGGAGACAGCCACCAATAAATGGGGGCAGGGCAGGGGGCATCGGTAAATTTGTCGGAATTTAATGTAAATTAAATCAACTTGTTACGCGGTAGATTCGGTGGCTACACGGCCCACCAATTCACTCGGGTCCTTACCGAGCACATCGGTAACGTTTCATTCCGGGCACATGGGTAAGGTGGTCTCAACGGGTCGGTGAACACTCCAGCTAATCTAAGGCTAGGAGGTGTTGAGTATGACGGGACGTCCTTCGACGATCACAGTCGAACAACGCGACGAGTTTTGGCGGCGATATAAAGCCGGCGAGTCTGTCCTCGGGATCATAGGCGCGCTCAGGCAGCGGCCTGGCAATATCAATCGCGTACTTGAAGCCTCCGGCGGTATTGCGCCTATGCCAAGGAGGCGCTCCCAGAGAGTGTTGAGGTTCGGCGAGCGCGAGGAAATATCTCGGGGGCTTGCTGCGGGAGATTCGCTGCGCGTCATCGCCAGACGGCTCAATCGAGCTGTTTCCACCGTCAGCCAGGAAGTGGCTCGGCACGGAGGACGAAGGGGGTATCGGGCCGCTCACGCAGATTCGGCGGCTTGGGAGTCGGCCCGTCGACCGAAGCTCTGCCTGCTCAGCCAAAACCAGCAACTGAAGCGGATCGTTGCGGCTAAACTGCAGCATGACTGGTCTCCGCAGCAGATTGCAGGCTGGCTCCGAGATCACTATCCCGGTCATCCGGAGATGTGGGTGTCACACGAGACGATCTATCGAACCCTTTTTGTCCAGGCGCGTGGTGCCTTAAAAAGAGAGCTCGTCGGCCACCTGCGTACAAAACGGCGGTATCGCCGCTCTCGCCACGCAACGTATCGAGGTCAAGGGCGCGGAGCAATTGTTGACGCGGTCTCCATCCGCGAGAGCCCGGCAGAGGTTGAGGATCGTGCAGTCCCGGGCCATTGGGAGGGTGACTTGGTGGAAGGCTCTCGCGGCACTTACATCGCTACCCTGGTGGAGCGGCGGTCGCGGTTCGTCGTGCTCGTGAAACTCTCGGAAAAGAACACCGAGGCGGTTGTGGATGCTCTCATCAGGGCAGTGCGAAAGCTTCCGACCGTTTTGCGCAAATCGCTGACCTGGGATCGCGGAGCAGAGCCCGCCATGCAACCTTTACCGTCGCAACCGATGTTAAGGTTTATTTCTGTGATCCCTCAAGCCCGTGGCAACGGGGCAGCAACGAAAATACAAACGGTCTATTGCGACAGTACTACCCCAAAGGGAAGGATCTATCGACCGTGAGCCAAGCTCAATTGGATACTGTGGCCAGGAAGCTAAATACCCGGCCTCGAGAGACCCTGAACTGGAAGACGCCAGCGTATATTCTTGAATCAAGTGTTTCGATGACCGGTTGAGGCCAAGTTACCCATGTGCCCGAAAGCACATCGTAGCATGCATGAACGGGGATTGTATTTAACGCGGCGCCTTAGCCTAACAGCGGATCGCGGGTCTGATTTCTTGAAGCCGCCGGTCGTCACCGCAGTGGCGAAATTTCTGCTCGAAACCTCCGTTCGCGCGCGCATGAAGCATGCTGATTTCCTACGACTCAACACGAACGAAGTTTCGCGAGCCAGGTGTTTATTTCGGCGGGACCGACTGCGAATCCTGGAAATTGCCTGTGCTAGTCCGGCTTCAGCATCGTTTCGCGCGAGTCTACAATATTCCAGGCGCAAGAATCTTTCGGCTCGACGGGTACGCCGCATGTGCAAGCGGCACGGATTATGTAAGCATAGGATTGGGGCCGGAGAACGATTGGTATACTGGCAAGGTCGACGTGCAGCCTAATGCTGCGGAGATCCTGGATATGTGCCCTCGTAGTTCAAAGTCCTCCGGCACGTGACGCCTGAATTCAGCTGCCAAGTGTCAGACTTCCTGGGTCTGGGGACAACGGTTTCGAGATATGCCTGATGACTTTGACTTTCCCCCTTAAAAATTTGACGGCCGATGCAAGCAATGCGCTCCAACTGAGCAGAGAGGCGAGCGCCGTGATCTCGGTTAGTTCCCTTCACGGCATTGCGGCACTGGAGCGCTTTGCATCGGAGATTGACCGTCTTAATTTGGCGTCGGCACGTCCCAATCCCTTTCTTTCTTCGGCATTTTTGGTCTGCTATGCCTTGCGCATGGAATACTTCACCCCGGGAAGGGACGAGCGTCTCTTTCTAATATGGCAGGGCGAGCGGCTGATCGGTTGCGCGCCGATGCGACGGTCATTCGATGATTTCGGGTTGCCGGCGGGGCCTCTGCGCCCCCGCGGCGTGCTCTTTCAATTCCTTGCGCCGTTGAATACCGAGCAGCCGGGTATCTTGGCCGCGCCCTCGGATGAAGCGCGTGTCGCGTCCGCGCTAATCCACTACATCTGCGAAAAGGAGCGAGGCTGGGGAATGCTGGAGTTCGCTGGTCAGCGCCCGGGCACGGCGCTACATTGCGCGGTTCACGCCGCCGCTGCAGGCCGAAAGTTTCGTGCGCGTGACATTTATGTCAACCCCTATCATGAGATTGGCCTGGTCTGGAAAGACCTCAATGCCTATTTCAGATCGCTCGATAAGAAAATGCGATCCAATATCAGCCGGCAAACTCGCCGA
>JAYVCW010000171.1:0-18545 GCA_043749775.1 Acidobacteriaceae bacterium
CAATGGTTTGCTTCGGAGTGCTAGTCCGCGAATCTCCGAACCATACGCCATCTGAGCGCTCTTTCCTGGGAGGATTGCGCGAGCTCCCGCGCTCATTTCGTCGATTTCTTCTAGCTGTCGGAGTTTTCGGGCTGGGCGATTTTTCGCACACGCTTCTCATTCTCTATGCCACGCAGACGCTGGCGCAGGAGCGAGGAAGGGCGGCCGCGGCCAGTATCGCCGTCGGGCTCTACTTGCTGCACAATGTCTTTTACGCGGGTTCTGCCTATCTCGGAGGCTGGCTGAGCGATCATGTTCGGCACCGCAGAATGGTCTTGGTAGTGGGCTACGTTTTGGCTGCACTTATGGCGGGGCTTTTAGTGACGGGCGTACACACTGTCCTCTGGCTTGCGATGGTTTTTTCGCTCGGTCGGATCTTTGTCGGCGTTCAAGAGGCGCTGGAAGACTCTCTGGCGGCCGAGCTGGTTCCCGCCGCGCAACACGGGATGGCCTTCGGCACTCTCGCGGCTGTTAATGCGATTGGCGATTTTGCTTCAAGCGTCACGATCGGCCTTCTGTGGACAACGGTTTCGCCCTCCGGTGCTTTCGGAGTTGCCGGGATTCTCTTCCTGGCCGGCGCAATTCTCTTACTCGGATCAGGCCATATGGAGGGAAGCTCGGTCGCCAACGACGGTCTGTCACGGTAGACGTCCGACACCAACGGTTTCTGTTAAATGTTCCAGCTGCGACCACGCGGCTTGGGTGCCAGAAAGGCTAGCCAGAGCCTGTACTGATCTGAATTCGGTCTGCTACAATTCCCTCAGAGAGCGTGGACAGACGCTCGGCTTTGCGGTGCCTGTGCGACAGTTTTGGACGTTTGGCTTACTGTCCATTTACTGTCCATTTGACCCCTGAAAATGGATATATTCCATGGAATGGGTTGAAGCAGGCGAAACGGTGGACAGTAAGAATAGACAGTAAACATGCGGGTGTGGCGCTAACCGTATGAAAAGCAAGAGGGGACGTAGTTCAGTTGGTTAGAACGCTGCCCTGTCACCGTCTCTCCAGCCCGATCCACTGACAATCAGCTTAATTTTGCGGTGTGCCGTACGCTTCGAGCCAGTGTGCCTCAAAGTGAGCTTTTCCGATCCTTTGGTAAAGTGCTTCCGTGCGGGCCTAGTCGGGAGTAAATCATCGGGAGTAAATCATCTTGACAGGGTTTAAACGTGGGAGCAAAATGGCTCGCACCTCGCTTCCCCTTAAGGCCAAATGTTGTTCACAAGCGAAGCTGTGCGCCTTCCGCGCAGCAAGCGCCTGATAGTTTCTCGCTTACGCTGAGAGGTATTCCGTGAAGCACAGGAAGAATTGCTTCCGCACAAACTTCAGTCTTCGCAGGCGCAAGCGACGCAGCCCGATCTGATTCTTGAGTTCGCGAACACGGTAGGGCGCCCCACGGTATTGTTTGTGGCAGCGAGATCACAAGCCGGGCCGGCGCTGAGAGCCGAGACGGTTATCAAATCAGCCTTCTGTTACGGTACGATAGGAGTAGATCGCTCTTTGATCCGGTGCCATCGCCCGGTGTTTTTCAGGGGTAGAATTGACGTTCGAAGTCTTGTAAACAGTTGAGGGAAGCGGAAGAGAGAACGAATACTTTCGAGCCATCAAGCAAAGCTATCACCTGTAACGCTCCTCCACGCGAATCCGACGATATGACACGAATGCGTTCGCCTATTTCACGCTTGCCCGAATCGCTCTTCCTCCACGTTCGACAACCCTCGAAGCGCGATACGCGATTGTTTGCAAGGGACGTTGCGCTTCTCGTTCTGTCCTGTAGCTTTCAACGAACTGCTCTACTAAGGTTCCTCTTTTGATTTGAAGCGGGCGAATTCTATCTCTCGGGCACCATGCCCCCGCGTTCGTCCAGCGCTCTCTTGATGAAAACCCACTTTCCGTATTTGCATGACGGTTAGGGTTCGGCAAACTTGACACAATCTCGCCCACTGTTTTTCGCGCAGTACAAGGCCGAATCGGCCTTCGCAAGAAGCTGTTCAAAGCTTCTGATTTCGTTGTGCAAGCCCGCTATCCCGAAGCTAGCAGTCAGACGAATTATGGTTTCGTTCCAGTCAAAGCATTCTTCGCGAATGGCGTCTCGGATTCGCGCGACCGCGGTTTCGACGCCTTTGCGGTCAATGTGGCTCGAACCCAAAACGAATTCTTCACCACCCACACGAGCACATATATCAGAATCGCGGACGTGCGACTTTAGAATAGCCGCGAATCCCCGCAAGACGAAATCACCTGCGTCATGGCCGTAGGTATCGTTAACGGCCTTGAAGTGGTCGAGGTCAGCGATTACGATCCAAAGCGGAATGCTGTGCCGTTGTGCTGCAGCGAATGCCCGACCCGACCAATGTTCAAGAGCTCGTCGGTTGGACAATCCAGTTAGAGCGTCGGTGAGGGCCAACTCTTCGAGCAAGCGATTCTTCGCCCGGATTTCTCGGTCCAGTTCCGCAAAGCGAATTCCCACGCGCACGCGGGCCAGAAGTTCGCCTGCATGGAATGGCTTCGTCAAGTAATCATCCGCTCCCGCGTTAAGGCCAGCGACGATATGCTCTTTCTTGGCGTTTGTGGTGAGCAGAATCAAATACGTATTAGACCCATTTTCCTTACGAACGAGAGAGCACAACTCTACACCGGTCACATCGGGCATTTCCCAATCCGTAATCAGAATTGCTGGTCGGTGCTCTGAAACCAGGGCAAGTGCTTCACGCGCATCTTTGGCGACGAACGTACAGTAATTCTCCTGCGCGAGAGTCCCTTGCAGCAGCTTTCTGTAGAGCGGGGAATCGTCCGCGATGACAATTTTATGGCGATTGTTCACAGTTTCCATTTCACGACTGGCCTGATGAACTCAACGGCTTCCTTATGCAGATTTTGTTCTGGAGCCAGATCCGCAGGACGTCACAATCGACGGGCGGCATACTCAAAAGTTCGCAACCCGCAGTGCCGTAACTGCGTGTCCAGGCAACGCGTACTTGCATGTGGACGGCACGATGAAGTTCTGGCAAAGGTAGAGTTAGGAACAAAGCCTCCCCCACCGCTAGACGCTTCCCGGTCCTAATGCCGATCCCACCCTCGCCTACGTCAGTCACTGTCAAGGGGAAGGGCTGGTTGCGTTCGTCAGCTGCTGTCACGTGCACAAAAAGCGCATACCGGGTGTTAAGTCGATACTCCAAAAGCATTCGAGAATGTGCCGACTTCAGACAACTCCTGGCTGAATCGATGGTTAGTGGCTTGCGAACGGTGAAGTGGACAGCGTGGGGGAGATCACCATCGGGACCAATTGCTACGACTGTAGGCTTCTTGCGTTTATGAATTATCTGAGCCGCAAATTCCGATGACGCCGCTCCCTCCCAATCCACAACCACGATATCGTGCCCTCCTCCATCCAACGCAGCTTGCGCCGTCGACGAACTCAGGCAATGCTCCACGCTGATGGAGAAGTCACACAGCACTCGTTGAAGCACGCTGTAAACCGTAGAGTCGCGGCAGACCAGCAAACACTCAAATTGCATCTCTGGTGTCATACCAACCTCACGTCGTGTTTGTTCAGATATCTAAAGTTGAAAGTGTTGTTTCTTGGCTCTGGCTGTCATGCGAAGTGCGCGCTCGCGGGCTCTTGCCTCTCACGAGCTTGCACCACGCCTAAGTTTGGCCACGCACACGAAAGTTATTAGTAAGTCGACCGTGTTTCCGCCTCGCAAATCTCCAGCCACGCATCCAGTTCTTCTTTCTTGTCGGGGGCGTAATCATAAAACCGTAGACCGCTTTTGCCATGGTTGTCGTCCCAAATTACGATGGCCGGCGTCCGCAGCGCCGTTCCATGAGGCAGCGTCAAAACAATTTCTACTAGCTCACCTAATTTCAGAGGAACCGGCGTTAAGAGGGCAAATCCGCCACTACTCACATTGAGCGTGGAGCACTCGACGTTGTCTCCTGCCTCCCTTGTGATCTGCAGGGGGAGCACTGCTGTATGCCTAAAGTAGCGCCTATGCTCGGCATGCATGAGGACTGCCGCTGCTTCCAAAGTCCCTCTTACGGCATCTCGGTCCAGGGGGCGGAGTAGGAGAAAGTGTGTGCGGCCTTCAAGTGCCGGCACGGTTTTGTCAATGAAGGTGGCGACGACCACTACGATGATCTTTGAATTTGAGCGGCTTTCCCGCACTTGTGCTAACGCTACTGGTATATCTGCGACAGCGTCCAAGTCAATGACAATGCCCGCGTACTTGTCGCGGGTGAGAAATTCGGGGAAACGATTTGGGCGGTCGTTCCACTCCGTCGATATTCCAAGCTCTTTGCTCGCCTGAGCGAAGGTCCTCATTAACTGGGCGTCCGGCGTGACAAGCAGCAGCCGCACTGCATCCCCGCCGGTAGTCCGTGTAGTGCGCATCAGGCACCCACCGATACGCTGCTCAGGCAGCGCGAAGTGCATGGTTTCGACATGCATTGGCCCAAATCGTGAACTTCGTTGGAAGACAGACCGCCTGTCAATCCGTAGTCGCCGCTTTTGTCGCTGTTGTTCACCATGAGGCAATCCTGATTTCTGTTTTCCTGGAGTTCGACAATCAACGAACAGTCAAGTTGAGATAGAGGGTGCGCGACGCCGAGTGGCCACCGCTATTTTCCGTTGTTCCAGTGGCAGTGACCAGTACGACATAGGTTCCAGGAGTGACGCCCGCATTCCGTATGCTGGGTGATTTGGGGCTACCGCATCCCACAAGCGAGAGAACCATACACAGAATGATCAGTCTCGCCGTGCCGGGTACGAGCCGTTTGTGCTTCTTGAATTTAGCAAGTACAA
Organism: Acidobacteriaceae bacterium; assembly: GCA_043749775.1. GTDB lineage: Bacteria > Acidobacteriota > Terriglobia > Terriglobales > Acidobacteriaceae > Acidiflorens. Next base: position 4,841 of record JAYVCW010000171.1, read on the forward strand.
AGGCAAAGATCCCGATGCTACCGAGGCTTGCGATCTGACTCTGCAAGCGGGGCACTGGCTTCACGTCGCTTTTTGATCGGATTATGGCTAGCGCAGCGGTGGAAATCGTTAAGTGAACGCTCGCTTGCTGGTTGCCCTCCAACCGGGGCGATTGCGGTGAAAATGTACAAGATGCTCCGGCTGGTAATCTTGCGCAGGCAAAGGTTACGGCCCCACTGAAGCGATTTCGTGAGGCCAATGTGAGATCGAAGTTCGCAGCGTTCCCGGCGGTGACAACGGCGCTGGATGTACTTGACGAAAGGGTGAAGCCCGGCTGGACACCGGCACCGTTTGCATTGAGCAAAACGGTAACTCCCGCGAAATTGTCACCGGCGACGACAACATCCGGAGCCCCGTCCTGGTTGAGGTCTGCCGTCGCCAAACCCCATGCATACCCACCGGCAGGAAACTCGGCGGGAGCATCAAATGTCCCGTCGCCGCGCCCATATAGAATCCCAACGGTGCCGAATTCCGGGTTCGTGTAAACCAAGTCCGGTTTCCCGTCTCCATCGATGTCTAAGATTTTGACATTGCTGGTCAAGGGAAGATCTCCGCGCACGTCCTGGAGGGAGCTGACGAACAATTGCGGCGTCTGGAACGTTCCGTCTCCGTTCCCGAGGACCACGTCAATTCCGTTAGAGCCGACCGTTACTGCCAAGTCCGGTTTCGCGTCTTGGTTGAGATCTCCGACTGCAACATCCATGGGAAAGCCGTCGAGAGCAAGATCGCCCTCCGGGAGAAAGGTGCCGTCCCCGTTGCCCGATAGCACGGCGACCGATGCCCGCCCTGCCAGGGGTAAGATCAAATCAAGGGTACTATTTCCCCTCAGGCTGGCCGCTACGATGTTACTCGGATACACAGGATATCCCGAAAGCGAATAGTTCGCGGAAAGGACAAAGCCACCATTTTGATCATTTAGTAATATTCCGACATTCTTACTGAAGTAGTTCACTGCTGCTATGTCGGGATAGCCATCGTGATTAAAATCGCCCGCCACGATCGCGACTGGCCATGTGGCTGAAGAATCAGTCGTGAACTTTCCACCGGTCGTAAAAGTTCCATCCCCAACTCCGTTGAAAATGCGAACCACGCCGCCGGTAACGTCAGCAACGGCGATGTCGAGTTTGCCATTCTGGTCGAAGTCTGCAACGGCGACTGATTCATAGTTGCCGTCGCCGGTACCGTAATTTACGCCGGGCAATAGACTGCCGTCTGTCCTTGACAGAAAGACCGTGATGCCGACGGTCGGATCGCCCGTGTTGCCCACCACGAAATCCTCATTACCATCACCGTTGAAATCACCGCTTGCTATAGTCACCCCGTAGGCGTGTCCCCCGTCCGCGATTGGCGAGTAGTAATTGAGAGCTGCGCCGAAGGTTCCGTCCCCATAACCTCTCATGTATACCAAGCTGAACTCATTGTCTCCCACAACGATGTCAGGCCTGCCGTCGCCATCGAAGTCGGCAACAATAGCGGAGGTGGTGGGATATCCTCCGATCGCATAGCCAACCGAAGGGATCCTTAGCGTACTGTCACCGTTACCTAAAAGGACGGTTATGTCGCTGCTGCAAGTGTTCGTGGAAATCACATCGGCGTTACCATCGCTGTTGACGTCTGCCACAGTCACTGCGTACGGACAAACATCTGCGACGGTTCCACCGGGTGTAGCGCTCAACGCACCGGCGTAGTACTGCCCGATCTGGAATGTACCGTCCCCGTTGTTCTTATAGACGGTTATGTCGTCATCCGTTTCGTTAGGAACCAGCAACTCGGGTTTGCCATCGCCCGTCAGATCCCCGGCGGTTAACCCCCCGGAGTTAAGATGTCCGTCAACCGTCATGTAGGAGGCTGGGGGCGCAAAGCTGGTAGCCGACGTTGCCAGATAAACCTGGAGTTCGCCGCCGTCTCCATTAATTAGCGCAATGTCCAGCATGCCATCCCCGTTTAGATCTGCGAATGTGAGATATAGCGGAGGGAACACTGCGGGCGTTCCGCCTAGGGAGACAAATGTCGGGGTCTGAAAAGTGCCGTCGCCATTGCCGAGCAAGGTCCACACATTCCCGGGGCTCGCTTGGTCGGCGGCCACAAGATCGAGGACGCCATCCGCGTTCACGTCGGCGAGGGTGGCGCCCGCGAGGGGATTGGACGTGATCGAATAGCTGTTCCCCGGCGTAAACGTGCCGTCACCGTTGCTGATAAGCACATCGAACGTGGCCATGGCGTGCTGCCAGTCCACTTGGTGCAAAATAATGATGTCGTCCTTATGGTCCCCGTTCACGTCGCCGACCATAAATTCGCTGACCTGGACGGGCGTCAGAATCGCCGGATTGAATGTTCCGTCCCCATTTCCCAGAACTACAGAGACAGACGAAGTCCAGCCGGGGCTGCTGGAATAAACCCGAACGATATTCGCAAAATCCGGCTTCCCGTCCCCATTGAAATCACCTCGCACCGTGGGATACTGTCCAGATTGATCGAGACCTCCACCCGCAGGGATTTGAGTTGCGGAAAACAACCCGATTTTCGCAACTGTCAGATTAGAGTTGGCGCGCGGCCTTGGGAGGCGAGCTTTGCCGGTTGGCCCTTGCTGATTACTTCTTCTGGACAGACTGGGCCTCTGGAGTTTGGTTCCACTAGTTGCTCCCGATTGGGTTCTCGCGGTGGCGCGCGCAGGCTTCGCGGCACTCCGCCGAACGGGCGGGAAGTAAATCTGATTCGGCGAGGTGACGTTCTGCACACTCGTCGCGCCGAGCGTCGGCGCATTTACCGCAACCACCAGCATGCTGACACAAACAATAAGCGTCCGCTTCATTGAATCTCTCCGTATCAAGGGCCGAATCGCGCAACTAGTTGTTGAACTGCTCGGGCTGGTGAAAATCATGAGGCAAGCTGGCACCGGTAAGCCGCGCAAGGTGTCGCCGGGAGGTACCTATGTAATGCGGAAACGTGCCACGACGGGACGATCCCGAATCGGGACACGATCCATTGTAGTGACTGCAAACGCGGCTACGAATGCTCACAAACTGCATTCGTTCCTCAGAAGTTCGGATTGTGCGTCGGTATGGTGTCGCCTGTTTCGCGGGGTCGACGGAGTGTCGCCGCAGGGAAAGGATGAAACAAAGTGGTCTTCTTGAAGTCCGGCGTTGATGGCTAGTCCGCCGTTGCCCTTATCGTTTCGGCGTCGTCATCGACGCCCGCCATGTGAGTGCGCAATCTCATAATCGCGGCCGAATGAATCTGTGAAATCCTGCCCACGCCGACTCCCATCAAAGTTGCGACTCTCTTTCATCTTCATCTCGCTGAAGTAGTACATATCGAGAACTTGGTACTCGCGCTCCGTCAGTTTCTGCAACGTCATCCCGAGACATTTGTTTACTTCCCAGCGCAGCAAGTACTTGAGGGGAGTGTCTCCAGGGTCAGCCGATAAAGTTTCGCAAAGGTCGCTTACTTTGCCATCCGGTGAAACCTCATTCAAGCTGGTGATGGAAACAGATGCTAGGTCCCCGATCAGGCTTTGAGTCTCCAAATAGAGACACACCCATTTCACGGGGCCACTTCGGGCTCTGTTGCGTCACGGTGCAGCCTCATCCGAAGCCTGTGTCGCGCCGCATGCAGTTGCCGCGATTGGCGTCTTAAGTCGGGGGGCGCCCAATCCATCTCGCGGAGGCTGTCAATAATTGCGCCCCAGATTCGGACCTGTGCGTCGGGCTCAAAAAGCACGCTTTTACTTAGATCGAACTTTTCTAAGGCGTCGATAAGGCCAACAACGCCAGCCTGTATTAAGTCTTCTAAGGGAACGTGTTGCGGCAGTCGAGCGTGAACCACCCTGGCGATTTGGCGAACCCGATATAACTGTTGCGTCAACAAGTACTCGCGCGAAGCCCGCTCAGGCGCTGCGTCACGGAATCCATTCTTCGAGTCGCTCATACGATCCTTGCTTAATGTACCCACTTTTCAGAAACGCGCGCTGAGTTCGCCCACTGGCCGCATTCGGGTCGCCAACTAGTGTGACGATAGCGAGAGTGCGTTCGGGCGCCACCTTAGTTCTTTGTTTGCGAGTTACCCAAGGAAGCGAGAGCCAAAATGAGAAAGTGTAATGTGCGAGGCTCCGCCGTCGCGGGGGACCTTGCACCCGCGCTACTGATGCGCGGCGCGATCTTCGGAGCCTGTTGAGTATTCGCCTAAAGCGGCGGCCTGGGAAAGCAATTTAGGGTTTTCGCCCCACTCGTGCAGCTTGCGATAGATCGTGGTCTTGCCCACACCCAAAGCCCTCGCAGCTTGGTTGATATCACCGCCGCAGGCTTGGATGGCTTGGTGAATAAGGTCGCGCTCGACATCTTTCATTTTCGGAATGCAGCTGTGGCTGGGTTGATCGACAGGTTCTACTCGTCGAGACGGAGTTGTCCAGTCCGCCATTAATCTGGCAATGTCTTCCAGCTGCCCTGGCGTGAGCCGCCGAAACCATGCCGGCAATTCAGGGAGCACCGTATGAACATGCCCGAGTGCATCTATGTATCCATTGCCGTTTGGCGTGTTCCGCATGATTGTTGTAACCTCCTGGTGCCAACCCATCCTGATGCAGAATATGCTCAGGTCTTCGCGACCGCGTTGTTAGCCGGGATGTCGAGCTGCGCTTCGAACCTTCGCCACTTCGGGCCTCTGACCCTCGCTCTAGGACTTTTCGCCTAGAGCCAGGAGGCGGCCCCTAACGTCAATCCCGCATTGTCGATGCTGGAGCATTTCTGCCATCAGGATCGCTAACGAGCGAATGCGATGAAGCCCTTCGCAGCATTCGAAATTCGGCGATTTCGTCGCCTCAATTTGGTCACAGTTACCCGCGATTACGGCTAGCTTGTTAAAGCAGGTCATGTGCCAAATGGCAAGTAGTAAGTCCTGCCTCCGCATTCGAGGTCATGAAGCACGATTCACTATTATGTAAAAATGCCCTACTAGTGCACCATGTTCATTTGTGCGTAGCGCGCTCCGCATAACGGTGAACCTCACGCCACCCTTTTCCTTTGGCCAGCGACTCTCGATTCGGGCACGTCGCTGTGCCGCCGATTGCCTCGCGTGATGTTGACACGAGCATGGCCAAGCTCTCAGTGTTGACAACTGCCCTAAGTGTCTGTAGTTTTGATGAACTTGGCTTCATGATGACGTGAGGCTATTGTTTCGGAAACTTCTTTCTGGGAATTGAAAAATCGTCGCGTCGTCGAAAAACCGACGTAACATCGGTCGTCCGGTGCCTCTACTGTTCTGGGAATGCACCCAGCATGGCGTCGATTAATCGACTCCACGGCTGAATATTTTGGGGGGTTAGCATCGATCCATTCACCAGTGCCGTCAGTCAAGCACAGTCAGAGTTTTTGGACCGTTGTGATCGCAGGGCCGGGGTAGAAGATCTCCCGAACGACCTGACGAGAATGCTATATCTCTCTTCCTTGAGGGATTGCAACAGTGGGCGCTACCTCCATCCGCAACTTTCTCCTGGTATAGGCGTTGATGAAGGTCATCGGGCACTGAGCGCGTGTCACAACCGGATTTTTCTCCGCCTCTTGACAACTCCGGTCGCGCAATATGTGGTGCAACTCGAAGAGTACATCCGCTACACGCGAACGGAGCGAAGCGTCATGCTCGCGACTTGGGAGTCGCTGGAGGCTTATCGCGCGACCGTGCCCGCACATGTAATCCCGGTCTACCGCGACTTGTTTTGCCTTAACGTCGAGATGGCGATTGTAGTTCTAAGGCAAAACGCAGCTTCGTCAGGCAGTTCGACCTCTCATGCAGGTCGGGGATGGAGTTGACTTGAACCAAGAGGAAGCCATGCATTGATCACTCTTCCTACCACCAATGCTTGCCCCGGCATCTTGAATCTACGCACCGGCTGCCTCGACAAGGGGTGCGGCAGCAAGGTCAGTTCCCGTCCGTCCACCTGGCACCAGCAGCAAGAATGCCCGTCGGTGTGCCAGACGAGGTACACAGGACGATCCCGAATTGTTTGCCACGGAAACACCTGTACCGTGTTCTGCGCTGTGTCGATTTCTACAAGGGAGCTTGGTGGCAGGAGATCTGACATCGAATCGTCCTCTGTTCCAATTGACGCATACCGATAACGTACCGGATCAATTGTAGCCCGACAAAACGAAGGCAAGTGTCCGATCTCGTCGGTCGACAATCTAAGCAGATTCGTTTCCTTGTTGCTGTAATTTACGTCGAAGTTTAGCTGGAATCGAAAACGGGGTTTATTGGAGATCGAGGTCGGAACGAAACTCTCTTTGCCGGATTCGGTCTGCGACGGCGACAAGTCTTCGGGGTTAATTCCGAAAGGAAGAAGCAATTCTTGGAACGACAACCGTAAACAGACGGCTAGGCTGAAGAGTTTGTGAATCCCTGGAACCGAGCCGGCCTCGATGTCCGCTAGCGTTGAATGCGAAATATAGAAATCGGTGCTGCCCTTCTCCGCAGCGATACTTCGGCTTATGCGCTCGACATCGCTCGGCTTAATCAGGAGTTCTTCCCGCACGGACCGAATCCAGCTCCCAGGTTCCATTTGGTCCCGTTCCTTCATGACTCAGAGGCTCCGAAACGAGGTCCAGCATTGCGGCGCTACACCCGTTATGGTATCAGGAGTTGTTCGAAAGCGATTCAAGGGAGGCCGGAAGGCACCGCTAATCGAAAGGCGGCTGGGCTAACTCATTCAGGTTTGCCACGCATGTTCATGCAAACGCGCGAAGGAGTCAAGCAGACGCTGGTACTGAGGCCCGAGTGATGGGACGGAGATTAGCCAATTGGGAACCATCCATCTGATCCAGAGGCAATACCTCGCGAGCACCAAATTGAAGCGCAACTTCGTTGCCGCAGCAATGAGGTAGTCAGCTTCTCGGATAAGCATTGGATCGTCTTGCGCTCTCGTAAGCGCTGCAAGTCGAATCACCATGTCGGCGTTGTTCTTCGCGAGCTGCACGATCCGCAAAGCTAGCTGAGTTCGTTTCCGCCGATAGGCCGCACACTTGTTGTGTGGTAACGACTGAGCAATGTAACGGTCTTCATCGATATCCACGAGGTAACGGAATACGCCGACGTCGATATTCCATTCCTTCTTTTCCCAATCACTAAGGGTTAACACCCTGGGGCGGGTGTTGTGAAAAAGAAGGGACGCCACCGCCACAAGAGCAGCCAGAGCCACCGCCAAAATGATCAACGTCGATACCATCGTCGCGTAAACGCAAGCACTTCGTCATTCCATTCCGATAAATTGGCTTCAGGCAAGCGCTGGGCCCCCTCGCATTGAAAATTCCAGAAAAAGAATGCCCAAATGAGGGCCGCTGCATTGTAGGCAGCCAAATTGCAAAGTACGAAGGCAGCGTCGCTAACCACGTTTACATGCATTCGCAAGTCGAAGATTGCTAGTGTTATTGCCGCATTGACGCCCAAACCTGCAACTATGCCGACGGAGTAGCGCCGCCAACCGCCGCCGATGTGCGAGATTAGCATGATTACCAAGATCAGCCAAATTGCTTCCACGAACTTTACCGATCGCTCAGCCAAAACGATGAAATCAAGAACGCGATCCTTGCTGGGCCCCACTTCAGTCAGAACCACCATAAGTATGGCAGCGAGCGCCGCAGTGGCGCCCAAGGTCACAGCCAACTTCAAGGATACTCGCAAAAATGGATATCTCGGGAAAATATGCTTCACGGTATCACAGATGACCGCGAAAGCAAGGAAAATGGTGACGATCTCTCCGTACCAATAAATTCGAGCATATAGATTGCTGGGGTAATGGATGGATGCCAGGACAATATCGCGAGATAGCATCGTGGCAATATAGAAAAAGAAGAAAGGAATCCTAAACAGGACCTTGCGCCTGGCCATTGCCAAAACAATGGCGGCTTCGAGCGCGATCGACAAATACCACAGGGCGTGAACTGCAATTGAAAAAAAGATCATGGGCCGCACAGGCAGACTACCCGCAAAGCCGGCGGCCCGCAATCACTTGTCAATCCATCTTGCTATTGGCAGTGGCCGGGTGAGCAAAGCGGAATTGGGCTCTCTGCCAACGAGGCCGTCGAAGCCGTACACGCCAGTATCAATGCCACAACGATAAGCTGCAGAATCCGTTTCATATTGTGTCTCCTTGGGGTGAAAGATCTCATGCCGCATTCGGTACCTAGCGACCATAGGGCAAGTCACCTCCGAAGCGATCGCATGTTCGAAAATCGGGCGATCTTCGGCATCGACAATCAGTCGTGGGCAGGTGGTAGACGTCTCGCAATCGTCGGCATGCCGACGGAAGCGCAGTCCCGCTCAGATATATCGGCAGTCTGTCACCAAGTGTGACAACTCCCTGAGAAGTACCGGGGGAAACCTTTTTCCGCCGACAAGACACAAAATCGCGCTTCGTCGGCAAGCCGACGACTATTGTTGCGCTTCAGTAAACGGGGCCAAAACGCTATTCTGGTGCCGGTCGGAAGAGTTTCAGTTCTTTGCGGCGCAGGTTTCCTCTCCGGAAAACGGTCGCTTCCTCCCAAGAAAGGACGAATTGTGGTTCACTTAGTTAAATCGAATGAGAATGACGAGGCTGCGAGAATGGGCCACGGCGGCCGGACGCCCTATTCTTCGCCTAGCGTGCTGCGCATATCATCAGAAGCTGCTAAAGAGCTGATCCTGCGTAATTCTGATGTCAACGACCCCGAGGTAAGGTTTGTGCTGGAATGCATCGAAAGGTCCAAAGATCCGATCGTCTCGTGAGCGTGAGATCAACGCAGTTCGGACGACCAAACCCTAGCGACTAGGCATGTTCGTTCCCATTGCGGCACCTGATTCTGGCCCAACCCGCGACGGCCCAGAAGTCGGCCTTGCACCCTGGGCGGGATGCGCCGACGCCCCAAGAAACAAGCGCGTGCTTGCGCGTGGGATTGGAAGCGTGTTAAAGCACGAGAGACTGACGGTGGTTGAACTGTCCGCTCAGACGCGGCGCCGCTTCGGAAAAGAAAGCGCTTATTTCATTTCGCGGACTTTTCTTTACAAACAAGCGATCGGGGTAACGCCGCACATTTGTCAGGTTGTAGCTCTCAGCGAGATTACGGGCTACCGTTTTGAAGATTGGATGGCCCTTTGCGGATTTGATTTGACTCTAATCGCGAATATGCAACTGATCATCCCGAATGAGCGCACAACTTTGCTTACGCCGTGGCGAGGGTTAGAACGGGTGAACTGCCACAATCAAACGAATTCGACAGAGAACCAGATCCAGGACAGATATTGTTTTGCCAAAGTCGGCAACCGTGATGCCGTCCTCAATCCCGTGGTTCGCCCCGGCAGCATCGTGCGTGCCGATCGATGCTTCTCCCAAGAGATATTGAAGAGTAAGTCTTCCGCCGAGCACATCTGGCTCGTCGAACACCCGACCGGCATAACCTGTTGCCGCGTGAAGTCGGTCGGAGGGAACGAAGTTGTTCTGTTGCCGAATTCGGCGCCACTATATCCATGGCCGCTTCGTCTCTCGACACAAGTACGGATACTGGGACTAGTCGATGGTCACGCCCTGCCATACCAGGGAGGCAGCATTGAGTCGTTGTGTGGCGCGAGAGAGCCGCATGAGTCAGTTTTGCCCCTGCGCCGGAAAGACAAAATGACGCTTTCACAATTGATTCAAGCTTCGCGACTTCGCAGCGGCTTGACTTTTCGCGAGGCCCATAAGATGAGCCTGCACATTGCACGCCTGTTGCACGATCCCGAGTTTAGGATTTCGATAGGCCAGCTATCTGATTATGAAGCAATAAATAGATTGCCGAGGCACATCGCAAAGATTATTACCCTGTGTGTCATTTACGGAATTGATGCTCGCGAGCTCCTTCGGGTCGGGGGAGTACACGTTAAGGATTCCAATAAGAGTCGGCTGGTTATAGATCGCGAGTCTGCAAGGGGCAACAGCGGCCTGATCTCGAAGTTGCTGCACGAACTCGCCACAACTGCCAGGAACAAGTCAACCCCATCCCTACCGTTACAAAGTGCATTGGAGCGTAAGCATGCAGCTCATTAAGGAAGCGTCAGCCCGCGTTTACAGATTCTTATTCCGGAGACAGACCGGAAGAGATGTCACGAAGGATGAGTTAACGGACATTGCGGAATGCATTATGGAATACGCCCGGATGAGATCAGATGAAAGCCCAACCGGGATTTTCCTCGTGGAAGTGGATGAATTGGCATTTCGGTTCAGAGAAGAGCCACCCATAATTCGTAAGGCGCTTCACCTGCTGGAGGATGAACGGCGAGCACAAAAGACAGAGCTTGATGGACTTTGGAAGCTGCATCCCAATTACCGAAATATCGAATCGCTGAGGAGTTTGGTAGCGGGCGAACGTGTGGGCTAGCTGTGCTTCCAAATGAATCTGCCGAGGTGTCCTCCGCAAGGGGGCCTTCGAGGAGGGGCGATTAGCCCGAAACCAGCGGTTGGACTCGTCCTTCAATCTAATATAGGAACAAACAAAATCAGAAATGCCTGATGATCACTGGCAGCAATGCAAGCAATCTTTCCGGCATGCCAACGCGCCCCAGCCTGTCTAGTACCATGGGTGGTGCCAAGGACGGCCCAGTAATTTGTTCTCCCACGTGCAGTGACTTCTGGTGAAGTCAGGTCCACTATTAATCCTCATTTCATTTCGGGTTCACTATGAATTCACGGTAGCTTCTTACAATCCGGGACATACCTCGCGCACAGAAGGATCGAATTCTCGGCGGCGAAGGAGATCCCATGTTTACTAAGAGTGTGTCCGGAGTGCCTCGGCGTTAATTTTCTCTATTTGTCTAACGTTATCCGCGGTCGGACAGAGTGGCAGCGGCGCGCTCAGCGGACGCGTGGTGGATTCCGCGGGAGCTGTCCTGCCCGGGGCGCGCGTCGAGTTGAAGCCCAGGAAGGCGTCGGGCCTTACCAGCGGTCAAGGTGAATTCAGTATCACTGACTTGCCGCCAGGTCAATACTCGGTGACGGTCGAATACGTTGGTTTCGCAACGTACTCCGGAGCGGTGACTGTAGTTGCCGGCCAGGCGTCTCGCCTGGATATTGTTCTTCAAGTGGGAATGCACAATGAGGTAATTACAGTCAGTGGCGGACGTGAACGCGGGGAAGTGGAAGCCATCAATCGCGAAGAAACGGCGGATAATATTGTCCAAGTCCTACCTGCGGATGTAATTACTAGCCTGCCAAATACAAACATCGCTGATGCGGTCGGACGACTGTCCAGCGTTTCACTGGAACGCGACGAGGGCGAGGGCAAGTACATTCAGATTCGCGGCACTGAACCGCGGCTGAGCAATGTGACCGTGGATGGAATCCATCTGCCGTCTTCGGAAAGTGTGCGTAATGTCAAGTTGGACGTGATTCCCGCAGATCTCGTTGATTCGGTCGAAGTCAGCAAGACGCTTTCCGCGAACCAGGATTCAGATGCCATCGGAGGTTCGGTGAATCTGGTCACCAAGACTCCGACAGACCGCTCTTATCTAACTATTCTCGGAATGGGCGGGTACACTCCAATTACTCGCGGCCGGCATTTGGATCAATTTGATGGCACTTACGGCCAGCGCTTCGGTGAGAAGAAACGTTTCGGCCTGTTGTTCGGGGGGAGCTACGACTACAATGCGCGTGGCATCCACGACATCGAGCCCGCGCCAACTGTAAACACGCTGCCCGATGGAAGCCTGTTCTTCGGGCCCAACACGGCTGATCTACGCAATTATCGCTACGAGCGGAAGCGTTACGGGTTCGATGGCGACCTGGATTACAAACTAGGCGACATGTCCTCTGTTTACCTGCGCGGATTGTTTTCCCGATTCAATGATTACGGTCAAGATTGGATCTATTCGCCGGGAATCAATACCTTCATTCAGAATCCCTTAGACCCAAACAATACCTGCGGTATTACCACGGCCGGCGGGGTGCAGGGCTGCGGGGGGACCAGCTTCACCGATGTGTACCGCCAACCGGCAGAGCGCACTTTCAGCGTCCAAGCCGGCGCCAGGCACGCGATCAGGACCATGCTTGTAACCTATGAATTGGCGCTGTCGCAGTCGAAGTACGAAGGTGGTTTTCCGCGCGCGAGTTTCGATGGTCCCGGGGCCAGCGATAACTCGGTCGCGTTCGGTGTGGATACGAGTCATCCATTCACTCCAAAGTTTCCCGTGCTTAACGGGGTGAACCTGTACGATCCGACGCAGTACACGTTGAGCGGGCTGTCGAGCGGAAACCAGAGCATCTTCGAACGTGACGTGGTCGGAGACATCACGCTGAACAAGCAATACAGGGCGTGGGCACATCCGGGGAATCTGGAGGTTGGATTCAAAGGATGGGACGCGAGAAAGTCTTCGATCGATATCGAAGATCGATTCAGTTCTAACAACAATCCCCAGATGAGTGGATTTCTGGGGTCATACACCGATCCGAACTATTACTTTCACCAGTATCAGTTTGGTCCCACCTCCGACTACAAGAAGGTGCTGACATACTTCAACGCGAACTCGGGGCAGTTTGGCGGAGGGTTTGATCCCGTGCGGTCGCTACCTAACGATTTCAACGTCAATGAGCGGATCTGGGCGGGCTATGTGATGAACACCACCAGCTTTGGGCGGCTCCGGCTGCAGACGGGAGTTCGAATCGAGGCCACAGAAGACTCCATGCTAGGCAATGTGGTGACCCTAGACTCTGGCGGTAATTTTTCTTCGGTGGCGCCGACCACGGGCAAGAACAGCTACACCAATGTTTTTCCAAGCGTGCAGGCCCAGTACCGGCTGGGGTCGGATACGGTATTGCGCGGAGCCTACGGAATGGGCATTGCCCGTCCGAATTTCGGTGACCTGGCGCCGTTTATTACCGATGACCCCACTTCGAGCATTCCCATCTCTGCTGGTAATCCGAACCTCAAGCCTACGCACGCGCAGAATTTTGATCTTTTGCTCGAACACTACATTAAGCCGGTTGGTCTGATTCAGATTGGGGGATTCTACAAATACCTGACAGACCCGATTTACAGCGTAAACACTCTTCTTACTTCAGGCTCATACTCCGGGCAGATGGAGAACCTCCCGATCAATGGCCGCGGGCACACATCAGTGGAATCGAGATGAGCTGGCAACAGCCGCTGCGCTTTCTGCCAGGACCGCTCAACGGAATGGGAGTGAGAGCAAATTACAGCTACACCGCATCCCGCGCGAGTTTCCCGGCAGGGTTCGGGCGTACCGACCATCCCACCCTTCAACGCACAGCGCCGAACAACTGGAACTTCGATGCGACCTATGACAAGAAAGGCTTCTCGGCGCGCATGGGCCTGACGCACAACGATGCAAACCTATGGTCCTATGGGTTCCAGGATGGCGTCACCGGCGGAATTCATGGTCCTCTGGGCGACACCTATCTGTATCCGCACACCCAGGTGGACGCGCAGGTAAGCTACTGGATTCCGCGCGCCGGTGGACTTCAGGCGATCGTCTCGGCGCTCAACCTCAACAACGAAGTGTTCGGCTTTTATAATGGAAGCGAGCGGTATCCGCTGCAACGCGAATATTACAGTCGAACTGACGTGACCGGCGAAATTTGTACCAGGTGGAATGAGAGAGAATCCACTTGGAGGAAAAGCGGGTCATGCCCATCCAGAGGTATAAGCCAGAGCAA
>JAYVCW010000172.1:0-2706 GCA_043749775.1 Acidobacteriaceae bacterium
AATCGTAACGATTTTCATGTCAAACGACGCAACGGCTGTGGTTCTAACCCCGGCAATCTTGACGGCAGTGCGCAAGGCTAGGGTTGAGCCATTACCGTATCTCTTCGCGTGCGCTTTCATAGCGAATGCGGCATCGTTCGTTCTGCCAATATCAAATCCAGCGAATTTGGTGGTGTTTCACGATCAGATGCCGCCGCTCGGTCGATGGCTCTTGTCCTACGGTGTTCCGTCTCTTCTGTCGATCGGCGCCACTTTCATCACGATCGCTGGCTCTTTCGAAAAGAGCTTGCCGCAGCCATCGAAGGAGACGTATAAGCTAAGCCGCTTAGAACTGAGGGCAAGCTGGTTCTCAGTGGATTGGTGGTTACGGTGGTTATTTTATTAACGGCCTCTTCGCTCGGCAAAGATCTGGGACTGCCAACATGCTTTGCCGCTCTCGCAATCACAGCTGTAGTCTCGATCAAGGTCCGAAGCAATCCACTGAGACTTGCACGCGAAATCAGCTGGGTAACACTTGTCCTTGTAGTTGGCCTTTTCGTAATGGTGGATGCGATGGAAAGCATTGGTGCGATGCAACAGACTCGGGAGTGGTTGACGCGAGCCCAAATGCTGGGATCCGCGACAGGCACATTGATCGCGGGATCCGCCGTCGCTTTGGCGAACAATGTGGTTAACAATCTCCCGCTCGGCCTGATCGCCGGGAGCACGCTGCAGGCGGCACACGCCAAAGGTCCGATCACCGATGCCGTTCTCATCGGTGTCGACCTCTGACCGAATCTTTCCATCACGGGCTCGCTGGCCACCATCTTATGGCTAATCGCGTTGAGCAAGGAGAACCTCAGCGTGACCTTCTGGGATTTTCTAAAAGTTGGAATGGTAGCGATGCCGGTCGCTTTGTTGGCGTCATTGGGCGGGGCGATTTTGATGCAGAGGTTTTTGCACAATTCTTAGTGATCGTCTGCGAACGGACCAATGATCGAACGGGGCAGAGCGCAATCCGCAATCACTTCGCCCAGACCGGCGCCGAACCCTGTAATCGGTCCAGATCTTTATGGCCCCACCGACACCCACTGTTTCTAAGCACTGAAGAGCCCTAGTCACAAAGAGAACAAGTGATTTTGTATTCCTTGCGGTTTGTCGCCGATGCGAAAGTAATTCCGTACTTTATGGGCCACCTCAAAATCTGGCCCATCTAAATCACAACCGTCCCCTGAACCTATCGCGTTTTCATAGAAGCTGTTAGGATATTTTCTGTGACAGCAATCCCCGGCGTCCGCGGTGCAACCCCGCACTGCGACTGGCGATTGTAGAAGTTGAAGTTTGGCGAGTGGGGACGTAGTTCAGTTGGTTAGAACGCTGCCCTGTCACGGCGTTTAATTACCTTTCTGTAACTCCTCGTAAGAAAACGCACAGACACGCAAGAGTCAGCAACTCTCTAGTAAACAAGCAACTTACCCGCAGTTACTAACTCCTCGCCCTTTGCGCCTGCGCGCACCGATGCGCAGCGGATGGAAGATCCGACTGACACCAAAACCGACACCGAATAAAACCGTCAAGAAACTCTCAAAATAAATCTGATTCTGACGGTGCCTGTAAGCGCGCCTGTGGTCTCCTAGGATGGCAGAGGAGCAACAATGCTTACCGAATCAAATAAACCCGAATTAGATGAACTTGCACTTCTTTTTGACAAACGTGCCGCCGCGAAAGCGCTGAGCGTGTCAAAAAGAATGATCGACATTCTTATCGCAAGAAAACAGTTGAGCTCAATAAATATCGGAAGGCGGCGACTAATTCGCCGATCCGACTTGCTGCGTTTCATAAAGAAGGGCGCGTAACACATGGGAGGCGATATTAACCTCGACCCACCTTCGGACCAATTGCGGGATAACCGCAAAATTCCATTCGTGATGATCGAATATGAGGTTCTGGGAAAGTTCGCCCCACCCGTGTTTGCGGTCTACGTCGCGATCCTTAAACACGCCAGCTTCAGCACGCGCGAGGCATGGCCATCGCACCAGACCATTGCCATGCTCGCTAAAACGAGTCGAACAACCGTTAAAAAATCCGTCGCTGTTCTCGAAAAAGCCGGACTGCTCTCGATTCGAAAGGCAGGTCGCCAAGGGCAGCTGCACAATGTTTACACGGTGCTTTCCCCCAGTAGAATCGCGGGTGGTAAGGGGGACCCGGGC
Organism: Acidobacteriaceae bacterium; assembly: GCA_043749775.1. GTDB lineage: Bacteria > Acidobacteriota > Terriglobia > Terriglobales > Acidobacteriaceae > Acidiflorens. The sequence goes on from JAYVCW010000172.1 coordinate 2,190, forward strand.
GCCAAACGACCGAGGTCGGCAAATGACCGGGGAGGGTCGGCAGATGACCGGGGACCCGGTCGCCAAGTGGCTCCTAACGATATCCAAGGAACTATATCCACTATCGATAGCCACGAAGGGAACCCTAAGTTCTTACCGGAACCTTCGGTCCCGGTGGATGACATCGGCAATTCAAAGGCGACCGCGGGGAAGAGTTGTGTGCTCCTCAAGAGTATTCCTAGCCATCGAAAAAGGCGAACCTCGGCGGCTGATCCGAGACACAGTCCGTTCAGACAGAAACTGGAGAAGTTTTGGGACTACATGTCGAATGTATCCAATTTGGCATGGAATGCTGCTGAGGCTAACGGGTTGTTCCTGTTCTTGAAGAAGTGGCCGGACTTAACACTAGAGGATTTTACGGAGTGGCTGGCAAACTATTCAGAGTCCGATGGGATCCTCGATACCAAAACGCCCAAAGAATTCCTACCCTTCCTGCACCAGTATTCCAAGGGGCCGTTGAATGAGTTCAAGCGGCCGA
>JAYVCW010000173.1:0-8846 GCA_043749775.1 Acidobacteriaceae bacterium
GGTCACTCACATTTATTGGAGTGAGCTTCCCCCGCGGGAGGCGATGCCAAAAGCAAGGGCAGCGGCTGGGAAAGCTCTGGAGTTGGACGACAACCTCGCAGAGGCCCACGTTTCCATGGGCTTAGTCAATCTTTGGTACGACTGGGATTGGGGGGCTGCCAAAAAACACTTTGAACGAGCCCTGGCGCTAAATCCCGCTGATCCCGTGGCTCATTTTGAGTACTCTAACTATCTTAGCGCTCTCGGAAATTCTGACCAAGCCTTGGCCGAGAAAAAACGTACGCTGGAACTTGATCCAGTGAACCCTTTGTTTAGCTCCGGCATGGCGGACGAACTTTACTTAGCTAGGCGATACGATGAGGCGATTCAACAGGATCAGAGGGCCCTGGAGCTCGACCCAAATTACCTCGCGTCTCATCAAGGATTGGGGTTCACCTACGCTGCACTGGGCAGGTACCGAGAAGCCCTGACCGAATTTGAAAAGTTGCCTGCGAACAGATGCATTTCTTGCCGGGCGTACGCCCATGCCATGTTGGGCGAGCGAAGCGAAGCGCTTCGGATTCTGAAGGAACAGAAAGCCAAACCACAGGACCCCTTTTCGCCTTTTTCCTTGGCCATCATATATCTCGGACTAAAGGACAAGGACCAAGCTTTTGCATGGCTCGAGAAGACTTATGAGGACCGTGGCTTTATTGCACTCAGCAGCCTTAAACTGGATCCACTTTGGGACCCGTTGCGTTCGGACCCTCGCTTTGCCGACGTTATGCACCGTATAGGCCCACAGCGATGAATTACATTGGCGGTCTGGAATTCTCCTGATGTCCCTTCCGTGTCAGTAAAATTAAGGTCGGCTACAAATTAATTCCTTCGCGCCAAACAGCGGCGTCTTTCCGCCTTGGCGGACGCACGTCCGTTCTCTCATGTGGTCGAGGGTGACTGCCGGGGTGATTTCGTCTGCCTCACCCGATAGCCTTGACTGACCCGCAAAAGCTATTTGCGAATTCAGTGAAGGAGACGCTGCCCGAATATATTTCCGTTCGGAACCGAGCATCGACGCTCATCGCTGCGACGGGAACACTGAGCAGAACTAACCTATGGTTGCGGGTTCGAAGCGGGTAGGCGAACGGAGCCGTCTACTTATTTCGAACCAATCGGTGTGGCTGAAAAGGCGGGGTCTAGGGTCCGAGGGTTCGGGGTGAGGGTTAAAGACACCATTGACGATGACTTGCGTCACTATTAAAGGGGAAGTTAAGTCCGGTAAACGGCGAGGTGAATCCCGTGAGGCGGGTGTCGCACTGCATTTTCGGACTAAGAGAAGTTCGGAAATATATGTTCTGTATTCGTGCCGGACAGATAACAGAGGTGCGGCAGCCTACAAGAAACAGGGCAGATTCTCCATGCAATTCCTTAGTGTGTTTCTTTAACTGACACTCCATCGGTCAGCTTAACCCTAGACTTACCCCCCATTCGTGGCATTGCCAACTGTGGGTGGGCCGGGATTGGGCACGATCTGGCGACGGTGGCGATGAAGAAGGAGCCGGGGTCAGAGCGGAGAGACGAAGCGCTCAAAAAACGGATCACATATCTCCGAGATTCGAACTAAGCCTCAGGCGCCTTTCGGGGCCTTTGCGGGTCTGTCTTTCATAAGGTGGCGAATCTTCGTGAAGGGCGAACTCGACACCAGCGAAGTAGCGCTCCGAAAATGAGAAGCCAAAAAAAAGACACTGTTCGTGAAAAGGGTTGGCAAGAACAGTGTCCGCTTTGGGCCTTCTAAAAAAGCTTCTAAGCAGCGTTGCGAGATTTTTTCTTTGTTGCGGGTTCGTTGGCTTCTTCGATTTCCACTTCGTTTTGATTTGCCTGAGCATTGATGTCCTCGGCAAGCACGCTGAGCTTTTCGTCTGTCTCCTCTTCCTCCTGCAGAGTTTCATTAAGAAGAGAGACCTGCTCGGACTCCCCCAGCTCCTTCGCGAAAGCGATGACCGTGCCGTATCCTGCCATTTCGTAGTGCTCAACCCGCTGCGCAGCGCCAATAAGAGCTGCATCCAGCAGAGCGCCTTCATATTCCTCTATCGCTTCCGATCCTTCCTCGATCAGGCCCTCCATTCCTTTACATTTTTTACCTTTGGGACTTTCTGCGATTTTCTTGAAAATGTTCTCCAGCCGTTGTACGTGAGTCCTGGTCTGCTCAAGGTGCTCTTCAAAACCTAGGCGCAGATCCTCGGACGTGGCTGCCTTTGCCATTTTCGGTAAGGCCTTCACGAGTTGATTCTCGGCGCTGTAGAGATCCTTGAGTTCATCGATATAGAGTTCCCTTAATCCTTCGGCTTCCATCCCAGTCTCCTTGGAATTTGATTTAGTGTGCTCTATGATGCCGACGATAACCTAACAGCTGTCCACTCTGGCAAAATCAATGTGAATCGACTTCGTCCGCAATCATCACCACGTCCAACAATAATCTGCCGAGGTCCACGCCACACAAATTCCTTTGCAAAGTGTCAAAGATGCTCACCCGCGAGACACGAGATTCTTCTACCAACATCGTGGCGGTGTAGCCCCGATGGAGCCGAATCGCTCCATGGTCGCGAGCCGCTTGGGAAATTGGGGCTGCCATTCCCGAGTCCAAGCGGCGCAGGCGAACAATGAGATCTAGAGCAGTTTAGGGAGGTGCCCCGTGCGCTCAATGCGGCTCAGAGTTGGAATTATTAGGCCGGGCGGTGAGTCATGCCACAGTCGAAGTCTCGCCCTTATAGTTGAAGCTTAGCGTGACCCAGACCCCAGCTTGCTGAGCCGCTTTTTCCTTCCGATCCGGGCGGCTGGCCATGAGTGAAAATTAGATTGAAAGCAGGCTAATCCCATCGTAAACTTTTGGTGCTGCTTAGATGGTAGATTCCCGCTTATGGAAGCTGAAGCGCGTCATCAATGCCTGATTTATGAGGGGTCCCCCTCACGACAACTGCCCGCGCTGGCCGCCGTTATAAAGCGAAAGCTGGACGAGGGGCATAGGTGCTTATATCTCAACAGCCGTCCAATGGTGGCGGGCATGCGGTCCTACCTTGCCGCCATCGACATCGATGTTCTGAGCGTTACTGCCAAACCCGTTTGGTTTTATCCTCGGTGTCCATGACGCCGGCCGACGGTAGTTTTGATGTTCCCATGATGCTGGCCAACCTTGAAGAGGCTTTAGATCAAGCATTAAGGGATGGGTACAAGGGACTCTGGGCAACCGGGGATATGACATGGGAGTTCGGCTCACCCCCGATGCTGAACGATGCATCGACTGTCTCTCCTGAATGATTGCTCAATCGCAGCACTGGTGCTAACGTTGGTCGTTAAAATGCCAAATTCAAGCACTAGGGCACTTACAGGTCTTCGAATCGCGGTCGGTGTTCTGTTTCTCATCTTTGCCGAGTACAAAGTTGTTGGCACACACTTCACGCTTGGCGGTGGGTTTAAGTATTGGATCAGCCGCTTTCTTCAGGATGGAGCCTATCCATTCATCGTTCCAATTCTCAAGAACTTCGTTCTGCCTCATGCTACGCCGATCGCGTTTCTGGTGGCCTATGGTGAGCTCGCGATCGGAATCGCGCTGGTGCTTGGGATTCTGGTGCGTCCTGCGAGCATTAGCGGCGTGATTTACATGTTCACCTTATTGTTTTCGGCCAATTATCCAGGGCCACATGCCGTTTTTTGGCAATATTTTGGCGCCTCGTTAGATCACCTCGTACTGGCACTCTGCCTCGCATCATTCGCATCGATGAAACCACAAGAAACCTTATCTATACGTACCTATCTGCGGTTTCATCCGTGGGGTGTGAAAAGGGCACGTACATAGGATAGCCCGCGACCTATTCTAAAAATGGTGTAGTTGTGTAGTGTGGGTCGTTGGACGAATATTGTCGGATCGCAGACTCCGCGTACAAACCCCGCACGACGCTTGTGCCCGGATCAGACTTACTACTTTTACTTCATACAAACCCAACGTGTTAGTGCTGTGCGGCTCACTACTAAATAGATCAATTCGGAATGAAGTGCGGATTGGCACTAAAGAGACCGTCTACGATTCCGATCTGGAAAGTGACGAACAAGCCGAAGGCCACGCTAACGAGACCCGAAGCTACAGCAAGCCCGCGATGGAAGGGCGCGAACCGTGAGCTGCCAAAAGCGAAAGGAGCTCCAATAATTAATGTAATCAGCATCATTCCCGCAATCGTTCCACTGCCAAAGACCAGCAAATAAACGACCCCCCATCTGGGATTTCGGATCGTTGTTAAAACCAAAAGAGCGACTGCCGCTGAGCCAGCAAGTCCGTGTACGATTCCAACTACTAGTGGTCGTAGAATCTGATACAAGCCAAATACTTCCAGAGAATTATGAAACACGTTTCCTGACTTATCTTCGCGACGGGGTGGGAGCTCAAGGCTGCGGTCTTCGACATGGACCTGCGGAGCACCCCCGCACATTTGTGAATGTGTGTGGATAATTGTCCCGTGTCTATGCTCCGGCATCCACCTCGTTGTGACCCATTGAGTTATACCTGTAAGATTGAGAACTCCGAGAAAGATCAGCATTAAGCCAACGCCTAATTCCATGGTAAGGCCAACGCGAGGCGGTATCACGAGGTTAAAAAGAATGATGGCGGCGCCGACAAAGAGTATGGTAATGGTGTGACCAATCCCCCAGAACAAACCGATCAGACCCGCATGCTTTATGCTCCTTTGCCGGCTCACGATCGTCGTCACGGCAATCACATGGTCGGGATCGGTCGCGTGTCGAAGTCCAAGTAAGAAGCCGACACCCAGTATTGTCAGGAAGTTAAGCACTTAAAGGTCATTTTCCAGTCAGAGTCAAATCACATTTCAAACTTTTATTTGCAGAATTCCACCTGTCACCAACGACCGAATTGCTATGCCTAACCCAAGAAATGTGATGACTGCGGCCGAGGCCAATGGCAACCACCTTGTGATAAAAGGTCCCTCGCTGTGGAATTTCGACATAAAACTGCGAGCGTAAACCATCAGCATGCCGACTGCGATCAGCACGGCTGCCAAGCCGACGCTAAACGCTACAATTAAATACAAGCCAAACCCAACCCGGTTAAGAGCAACGGCGCTGAGTAAAACAACCAGTGCGGCGGGGCAGGGTACTATTCCCCCAGTTATTCCCAACGCGAGAAGTTGTCGGTAAGACACATCGCCGCGAAGCTCGCCGTGACTGTGGCGGGAACCTATATGAATGTGGTCGTGTACATCGTGAACATTTTCGAGATTCCCCGCATGATGAGTGTGATCGCCAGTATATTCGTGACCATGGGAGTGCCCTCCTGGGCCATGAGAATGCCCAATTTCGTGGCCAGCATAGCGTTGCAGAAATAAGTACGATCCCAGTGCCGCAATCAGCAGCCCGGAAATTGCCCCCAACCATGGGTACAGCTGTTCCGGAACAATGTACCTGGATGCGTAGAGAGTTATAGCTCCAAGCGCATAAACACTCGCTGTATGAGATATGGTGACAATGAGTCCCAACAGAAAGGCGTGGTACGCGGTACCTTTCGATCCAACGAGATATGCTGCGACAATGGTTTTTCCGTGTCCAGGTTCCAATGCGTGAAGAGCGCCAAGACCGGCAGCAATTGCGGCCGCCCCAATGAGGAACCAGAAACCAAACTGGTTTGAGGTCATCAGCTGGGTAAATCTGTTTTGGGGTGTCGATTGTTGGTTTGGTTGCAGCGGCGGTTCTGAAGTTGCAATGGTTTCGGATTTCGTCGGCTCCCGATCGGCTACGAAGTTAGATGTCGGCGATGCGACTAGCCCGGAGTCCGGATGTGAGGCAGATGCCACTGCTCTGGAACTTACAGCTCCGGGCGGAGTTGCATTTAATTTAGCAGCAGTAGCTGCGGCTCTTTGATCCGCTTCCACCCCTTCCCACCGTGCGTTGACGGTCGCTTCGAGATCCAAAGGCGGACTGTTAAGCAGGTCGGTAGGATAATTCGAAAGCTCGGAACTCCGATCTTTCGTGGGAACGGAGGCGTTAACGATCATTACTTTCGAATCCGCGGTTACGACTACCTCTTTCCACCCGGGTCGATTCGGGAAGTTGTTATCGCGATAATGCAAGGTAAACGCCACCGCGCCTGTTGGCGTCTGATCAAATCGGGTGAGGGCGGCGCGGTAGGCAAACGCCATCTTCAGTGTCGGAAGCCCGCCAGCTCCAGCTTGAAAAATTATTTTGGCCGACTCCATTCGCAAGGGGAGGGGATGGTCATTCAGCGTAAGAATCAGTCCTAATCGTAGCTTTTCAGCTTCTTGTGATAGATATTTGCGCGTCTCGTCATTCGCCGGATCAGCTACCAGGACATTTTGCTGGATTTCCTCAAAGGTCGGGATCTCCGCCATGTCGATTAAATACCGAACCTCAACCGAGGATTGCTCGATCCGAATGCCTGAATAATGGCTTACGCTGAAGTTTCCCATGGGATGAGCAAAGCTCAACAGTGAAATCAGCAGCCAAGCAAAAGTTAAGATGGGCGATCGAAATAGGCTTAAATAGGTTGGCTTCAAGTTCATCGTGCCTAACTGAATCTCAATTTGTCGTTCGCTTCGTCTGCATTTCCGCCAAAGTTCGACTCGCAATATCGGCGTAAAAGATGTGAAAACGCGGGTTGATCGCCAGTGCCTTCAAGAGATACTCACGACTTAGGTCCAGTTGCCCCAAGTTCTTATGGATGAGCCCAGCATGGAAGTACAGCAATGAGTCTTTCGTTCCGAGGCTTAAGGCTTTGTCCATAACGTCTGCAGCTTCTTTTAATTTCCCGTTCTTGTAAAGCGCCCACGCAAGTACATCCTCCGTATAAACGTCGCGCCGCACCTCGAGCTCTCTCTTGGCTAGTTCTAACGATTCGTTCAGTTTGATATCGTGGTCGGCGTAAAAGGCGGCCAGTTCCCGGTTATAGACATTCTTGTTCAGCTTATTCAGGTAGCCAATATATTCAACAAGTTCATATCGTTTTCGAGCTTCTTCACTGCGTCCCAGCTTTGCGTTAATATCACCGAGCGAGGCAATGAACTCAGGAAAAGGAATCTGCTCGATAGCTTTTTTGTAGAGGTCGATGGCTTCCTCATATTTTTGTTCGGCAACCCTAACTTTAGCCAATCCGCTCAGTCCGCGAAAGAAATTGGGAAGCGTATCCAGAGCGGCTCGATACGCCGTCTCCGCTCCTCTGAGGTCGCCCGCCTGAAAAAGAAATTCTCCCAATTGAAAGTAGGTCCAGGCTACATTTTCAGCGGGCAAATGCATTGCAATTGCTTGATGGACGCTTCCTTGAGCAAGCTCAATCGTTCCTGCATTGTCGCCGTGAATAAATCTCAGATAAGAAACTCTGCTGTCATGCATGTAAGAAAGCCCGGGAGACACCTCGCCTGCAGATAGCGGCAACACCAGCTTTTCGTAAAACTTAGCCGCTTCGTCGTAGTCTCCCATGTCGGCGTGAGCGTCGCCCAGCAAGCCAAATGCAGACAGATCCCCAGATCCCAAGGCCAGTGCACGATTGGCATAACCGGCAGCGTCCGAGAATCTATGCTCGCCCATGCAGACGGCCGACAAGTGAGTCAAAGGGCCAACGGCGGACATGTCTGCCGGAGACATCAACTCCAAGGATTTGGCAAGCGCATTCTCTGCGAGTTCGTAATATGCGAAGTCGAACGTTTCTCGTCCTTTTTGAAGATAGGCCGCACCCAGCCTGTCGTAATCGGCGGCCGACTGCGAGCGGGACGCCCTGGCTTGGAATTCTGCGATGCTTCGATCCGTCGGGCTCTGTTGAGCGATCGCGAGCGAGTTCAGCGAAATCGCGAGCAACCAGAACAAGAGCCGTTGTACAATCACCATTTACAGGGCCCCCTTCCAGAAAACCGATCGGCCACACTACGCCTACGTAGCACACAGTAAGTTAGACGAAAAACAAATTTCAAGATGCAATCAGCATTCTGTGCTGCGCCAAACAAAAAATCCCCGATCTTATTGCCTCGAACCGTTGCCAGCAGAAGACTTCGCCAACATATCGCGCACCTCGGAAGAAACTTCGGATAGCGGATTGACCTGCAGTGATTTTTCGAGGTATTGTCTCGCCGCTAACCCATCATTCATTCTGGAACAGATCATCGCCGCATGAAAAAAAATACTGGCATCGCGGATGCCGGGGGCCAGTGCTTTTTCAATTTGTTTTCGCGCTTCCGCGTAGTTGCCGTTTGCATAGAGCGCGGAGGCATACGCGTCAAGCGTGAAAACGTCGTGACGCCTCTCGGCCTGCAACCGGCCGATGCGTAGGGCCTCTGCGGCGTCCTGCTTATGATGTAAATAGAAGAAAACAAGCTCAGGATTGACATTGTCGTCGCGTAAGATTTCGGCCCGGGCCCTCCGCTCGAACTCCTCGTACCGAGGCTGCGCCTCCGCGGTCTTTCCTTCCCGGTTCAGAGCCTCTGCTTCCGCCCAAATACTCCGGGACTGAGGAAATCGCTCGTTTCTTTTGCGCAACAACTCGACCGATTCGGGATACTTGCCTTGTGCAATGCGAACCCGCGCCAGCATTTCGCGAGCCAGGTAGTAGTCGGGAAAAGACTTCAGCGCCTGTTCCGAAAGTTGCTCGGCCGGTTGGAGCTTTCCCATCTCCAGGTCGAGCCCTGCCATTTCGCTCAAAAGGAAAGCGAGATCCTCGACTTGATCGGGCGGGGTCTGCTGATATGCGTCGTTCAGGGATTCGACGGCACCGTCGAGGTCTCCAAATATTTTTCTAAGCTGAGAACCCCGAATGAGCCCGGCAATATTGTTTGGTCTTAGATCGAGCATCCACTGCG
>JAYVCW010000174.1:0-5798 GCA_043749775.1 Acidobacteriaceae bacterium
CGAAGAGGCGCGGCGTTCCGGGATGGTCAAGCGAAGGGCAGGGCCAAAAAATACCCATCTCCCGATCCACTCTTTCGTAGGTGATGCCATAGTAGTCGGCTACACCGCCCCGCGAAGCGATGCGTAGCTCTTCCAAAATTTCGGCAGGGTTCTTGAATGGGAAGTACTGGCCGCGGCCCAGCCGGTGCGCCAACTCGATGATGATGTCGGAGTCACATCTCGCATCGCTCGGCGGATCGACGCTCTTCTTCCAGTGAATGACACGCCCTTCGGTATTGCAAGCAAGCCCGTCTTCTTCCTCTTGCAAGCTGCCGGCCAGAATCACGTCCGCATGATGCGCGGTTTCCGAGAGAAAGAAATCAATCACGCCGAAGAATTCCAACTTCGACAACGCCTCGCGCGTGAAGTTTGCGTCCGGAAGTGAAACCAGCGGGTTAAAACACGTGGACAGCAATCCCTTAATCTCGCCGCTATGAATCGCGTCCATGATCTCCTGTGCACTGTAGCCCGGCTGGGGAAGTTCGTCAGGCCGAATGCCCCAGACACCTGCCACATACTCGCGAGCGGCGGGATCCGTGAGCGAACGCTGACCAGGAAGTTGGTCACACTTCTGCCCATGCTCACGCCCGCCTTGGCCGTTTCCCTGGCCGGTAATCATGGTGGGACCAGCGCCGTCGCGTCCGATGTTGCCGGTGGCGAGTACAATATTAATTACCGCCAGGCAATTCTCCACGCCTTTAGACTGGTGTTCCAGTCCGCGAGCATGCATCATAATGACTCGCTTTGATTTGCCAATCCAGCGCGCGGCTTTCTCGATGGACTCGGGCGGCACACCCGTCATCTCAGCTACCCGCCGGAGATCCCACGCCTTAGCAGACTCAGCGACGGCTTCAAAACCCGTAGTGTATTGCTCGATGAAGTCCCGATCCTCCAGGCCGTCCCGCAGAATGACGTGGAGCATTCCCATCAGTAGCGCTAAATCAGTTCCCGGACGCAGTGGAAGATAGAGATCGGCATTACGCGTAATGGGGGTCATCCGGGGATCGGCTACGATAAGCTTTCCGCCCTTGTCGCGACAGCGCCAGATGTAGTCGGTCGTGATCGGGGCGCAGTCGCCAATGTTCGCGCCGATCACAAACAGTACCTCCGCTTTGGGGATCTCACTCCATGGAATTGTGCTTCTATCGACCCCGAACGCTAGCTTGTATGCCGTTCCGGCAGAAACCATGCATAGTCGCCCGTTGTAGTCGATGTGACGAGTGCCCAACGCCACGCGGGCAAATTTACCCAGTAAATAGGATTTCTCAGTCGAGAGCGATGCGCCGCCATAGATGGCAATTGCGTCTTTGCCATGCTTCTCTTGGATGTCGCGCATCCGGCCCACTGTGAAGTTCAAAGCCTCGTCCCAGGACGTGGGGCGAAATCCATGCTCGCTGCGCATTAGTGGCGAAAGTAGACGATCAGGATGGTTTGCCTGGAGATAACGCTTCACTCCTTTTGGGCAAAGCATGCCCCGGTTAAATGGAAACTCCTCCCACGGCTCGAACCCGATCACGCGATTGTCGCGGACCTTCAATTGGATTCCGCATTGCTGTCCGCAAAAGCAGCAATGTGTTTTCACTAGCTTCTCGGGAGGGTGGACCGATTCGTCGTTCCAACCATCGGGCGGTTTGTAATTCAGATGTGGCCCAAACGTTTCTTTGAGGATCTCTCCGGAGACAGGAGCCTTAGCCATTCGCTTCCTCTTTCAACCTCAATTGCGCGAGAGAAATCGACTTGCGCTTACAGGCTGGACACAGTTCCTGCCAATTCCCCACTGGCCCCGACATCGAGTAGTTGAATCCGACTTGTGGTAGCACACGTTCCAGGTCGTCAATATGCATACGAGATGCGTAGCGCTCACCGCAACGGGCGCAGATCGCACCTTCACCCTCTTCGCCCGCGCGTTGGTACAATTTCACGCCCAACTGGGCGGGGCGCTGAAAAATGTGGAAAAATTTTCCGAAGGGGAGATAGAGCAAAGCCGTAATCACCGTGATAGCGTGCAAAATGGCGATGAAATCGTAGAAGCTTCCTGCCAGCCACTCTTGGGAGACCGTCAGGGCCAGCCCGGTGATCGAAATGGCAAACAGCAAGATTAGCGGCCAGAAGTCCATGGCGAAAGTCTGTAGCGCGCGTGCCCCTTCGTCCCGCATACGTCGCCACAGGGAAAGCGCAATTCCGCCCAGAACCAGAAAGGCTGCAATATCGAGTCCGTGAAATAGAAGCAGCGCCGTAAATGTATGGAGCCGGAAACTGCCTACGGCAAACCCGAACAGGTGGGGAACGTATGTCATCTGGTCGTTCGGGGCGCTGGTGAAATTGATCCATCCGAATACCAGCGGGAACGTGATTAGCATGGCGAGCACGCATCCCCAAAAGATCATCTGATGCATCGCCCAGCGCAGTCTGGAGCGTTTCGCGATGAATGTTTGGGCAAGCAGGTGGGTGCTGACCATCGGGACTAGATTGCCGAAGCTTCGAATTATTCCTCGTTCCTTGAACAGTTGCCATCCGCGCTGCCAGTACACGTACGTGGGAGGCTTTCGTATCCAGACTGAGTAGTGGTAAATCACACCCCACGTCGCGAAAATGATCGCGAACGTGTAGATCACCAAGGCAGGATCGAAGTACTGCAGATTGCGCGAGCCCAGTACTATGGCGGCGATCAGAACACCGGTCAACAACGTGGCCCAGGCCCCCGCTCGGACTTTGTCCGCCGTGCGCGTCAGAGCGGGAGGGAGCTTCGCTGCCAGAGCTTCTTCTCTCGGCAAAAACACCCGGCCATTCATCCACCACAGAACACAAGCTATCGCGGAGAGCATAAGGAAGCCCGGCCAAACCACACCGAACCGGTCGCGAAAGATGCCTAAGAGCAAAGGCGGAAAAAATCCGCCCATCCCACCCATTGCGCCTACCAGTCCAGTGACGGTAGCTCGCTGCGTCGGAAAATATCGAGGTACAAGTTGAAATACCGCTCCGTTGCCAATGCCGAGCAAAGCGGCACATCCCAGCGCGCCAACCGTGAACGGCAGCATCGATTGCACGCTGAGCAACAATCCAAAAGCAGCCAGGGCCGGCAGAATCCATGAAAGAACTCGCGAGCCGCCAGTTCTGTCCGACAGCCATCCACCCAGCGGCCGGCATAGAGTAGCTAGAACGACGAAGCCCGCGGTTCGAAAACCGGCGTCCCCCGGCTTGAGGCCAAATTGGTCGCGCAGCAACGTTGGCAGATAAATCGAGAAGGCGACAAATCCTCCGAAGGTCAAAAAATAGAGAGCCGCCAGCGCCCACGCCAACGGTTCGCGCGCCAGCACACCGAGCATCTCTGAAAATCCCTTGGGCCGGGCCGTTTGAGGCGCGTTTCGAGCAAAGATGACGAACACACCTGCCCAAACCAGCAAGATGACGGACATTCCCCAATACACCGTGCGAAATCCGTATGCCGCAGCCACGACAGGGCCAAGGAACACCGCTGCCGATTGACCAATGTTTCCCAGACCGTACGCACCGAGCGCGCTGCCCTGGTTCTCCATTGAAAACCAGCGGGAGACGTAACCGACGCCAACGGCAAATGAGGACCCCGCCATTCCTAAAAGGAATCCGATGATGAGCAAACTCCGGTAGCTCGTAGCAGCCGGAACTAATGCCACGGGCACAGCGACAAAGAACATCAAAGCCGTGAAAACAGAGCGGCCTCCGAAGCGATCCGCGAACATTCCTATCGGAAGGCGGGCCAGGGCGCCCAGCAAAACAGGAACTGCGACAAGAAAAGCGGTTTGTGTCGCGGAGAGGTGAAACTGTTGGCGAAACTGCGGGGCGAAGGCGCTGATGAGACCCCATGCCGCGAAGCAAACTGTAAAGGATACAGTCCCGAGGAGTAGATGCCGGTCCTGTGAACCTTGAGAATGCTCCAACGTCTTACTCCTCGCCGAATCCCTGAAGGATTCTACGCTCAACATCACGCGCCGCGTGCTTAATGTCGTCGAACAGGCCGGTCTAATCCTTTCAACTTATAAGCGTCAATTCTAAGTCTGCGTGGAGATGAAGGACGGCGCACGAACGTTGCGAGCAGATTGGCCGCAAATAATGTTACAGCGGTCATCTCAGTGATGGCGGAAACTGGAAGCCACGACCAAGCGGAACGGACTAAACCTTGATATGCAAGGATTTCTGAGCTGACGCGGAGTAGACATCCGAGGGCGAGCAGCAGGGTGGCCACAAACATAAGTTTGGAACTGAACAGCAGTCGCATCCCCGAGAAGGCTGGTAGTACCCGCTGTCCGATTGTAAACACCATCGTGGCGAGAAAACCGACGGTTAGAGCGTGGCGCGATGCGCCCCAAATTCCTCGTGGATTCTGGACTGAGGCAGCCCAAATTCCAAGACTGGCTGCAATCAAGGCCCACAAGTAAGCCAGACGAACGAAGACTGGAAAGCTCGTGTGCACACCCTTTACCTTGGCAGGACGCGCTGACGTTTCTAACAAGCGCAGCGCATACAAAGCAGTCATCAACCCGACGGCTAGCACTAGGCTTGCAGCCATTATCGAACCCGCGAATGCGGCCAAAACGCCGGCGGAGTTTAGCGCGACAGCCAGCAATAGAACTCTCCCGCGCACGGGACGTAGCCCGAGAAAAACGGAGAGCCACTTGGCGCTGAACCCCCAGACAAATGGAACCAGAAATCCCCAGGTCTGCAGAACCAGAAAACGTTGGTCGAAGTCCGCGGGTACTGCCGCCGACGTTCCGCGTAGTGCAAGAAACAATGTCACCCCAAAGTTGACGAGAAGCGTGAGGAGTAGGCCCACTGAGCCCGCAATGACTATGACCACCCATTCTTGCAGCTTGGTCTTGCCGGAGTCTCCAGGTCCGGACAGTTGGGTACGGTGGCCGGAAACCGTGCGAAAGAAAATCGCAAAAGCAGCTAATTCGAGGACCGCTGAAAACGGCAAAAGTACCCTCCACTCCCACTGATAGACGCTCGTCAACCATCGCACGCTAACCCCAACTGTCCACAACGCCCATGCTGACCACACTGCGGATAACGCAAATGAGTTCAGGCGGCGCAATTTCGGAATGGAATAGAAACCGATACCCAAGATGAATGTCCCGATCCAACCGAAGATCTGGGCGTGGCCGTGTGCCTGAATCCACGCGGGGGATACGGAATCTGCAGCGCGATGACTACTGATTGACAACAAATTCCAAACTCCTAGAAATGTTCCAGGCAGCAACATGAATATTAGTCCGGTGCTGATATAAAGCATCAGCAGACGCGACAGCGTCGTTTCACGCGCCGCAGTTATGTCGAAGATCTGTAGCGGCGTGAGCGGTCGGCCGGCTTCTTTCTCAACGCGAGTCGGTAGTCCGGACATGGTTTGTGCTCCGGTCACTCCGCCTTTTCCATTGCAATCGCGCGCGGAAACAGAATGTTGTTCTCCAGGTGAATGTGCTGGTGAAGATCGGCCTCAAAATCCGCCAGTGCTTTGTATAAGGTCTGGTAGCTGATGCACGCCTTAGGCGGAACGGTATAGCCACTGCTGGCCTCACGCATTGCACGCAACGCATTACCGGCGGACTCGTGCTCATGCTCCATCATTGAGACGGGGTTTTGCACGCTGCCAAACGGCGACGGCAGGACTGCTTCCTTTTGAATGAAAGCCTCCTCCATCCTTACTATGTATGGAAACAGCACCATCTCTTCTTTCATCATGTGTGTAGTCAGCTCTTGGACCAGGCCACGAAAACTAGCGCGAA
>JAYVCW010000175.1:0-3340 GCA_043749775.1 Acidobacteriaceae bacterium
TGCACCGCGCCTCCGCGCCCTAGATTCAGCGCCCGAGCAAGCCGTAGTAACAACGAAGCCTTTCTGACACTCTCCCGTTCGGCAGGAGGCAACGCCTCCATGGGAGCGTCATCGGGGCTGGGCCGAGATTTTCCCAGATAGCGGGCCACGGCGGCAATAATTCGTCTTTGCTCTGGGGTGTATCCGAGAATCTCCGAAAAAGAGATGATGTAATAAGTGTGGCGGTGGCGGCCATTTCGATTTACGTAATCACCCACCTCGTAAAGCATGGCGGCGGCTGAAAGCCACTCACGGTAGTCTGGACTCAATTTGTGGATAGACTTTGTTGCCGCAAACAGCGTCATGGCCGAATCTCGCACGTTTAAAGCATGAGTGAGATCAACGCGGTAGTGGGCGACCGCGGCTTGAAGGGAATCCCAGCGCTCTGATTCGATCTGCTTATTGGATTTCGTGCCGTGATCATATTCGGCCGCCATTTGCTCAAGTAAGCCATCGCGTAGACCAAGCTGGGAATAACGGAATCCCAGCAACTGGCAGCGCTCCAATATTTCCGAATATACGGCCGCACCGGCAATAATAATTTCAGCTCGCCTGGGACCAACGCCTGACAGCTTGCGGCGCTCTTCCAATGGAAGACGAGCCAGTAGCTTGGCGATTTTCTTCATTTGTGCTCGCGAAACGGCGGCGGCACGAGGCCCTTTAGTCTTAAACAAACCATGTCCGACGGCGGCCAAAGACTCCGCCGTGCCGGAGGTGGCAATCACTACTTTCGGATGGGCCCTGATAATCCGGTCTGAGATCCTTCCAATTTCACGGGCGATAAAGCCGCGCATCTGGCGCATATCCTGTTTCCGCGGAGGATCGTGACGCAAAAATTCATTGCTGAGTCGCACTGCGCCGAGCGGGAGGCTGACCGTGTCTCGAATATGACCCTTGCCGGATATCGTCAGCTCACAGCTTCCGCCCCCCAGGTCCATCATCAAAACCGGAGACGTACTGACGCGCAAACTCGAAACTAAACCGAGGTGAATCAAACGGGCTTCTTCCAGTCCGGAGATGATTTCTACTTTCCATCCGGTCGAAGAGCGCACCCACTTAAGAAAAGCTTGTGAGTTGCGTGCGTCGCGCAAAGCGCTCGTAGCGACTACGCGGATGGAATCCACGCCTTCTTTCTGCACCGCCCGGTGAAAGCGTCGCAGCACCTTTACTGTGCCGGCGATTGCCTCCGGGGAAAGAAAGCCGCTGCGAAATACCGATTCGCCCAATCGTGTGACTTCGCGATCCTCGTGGATCTGTTCCAGCCTGTGCGCGGACAGCCTGGCGATCTTTAGGCGGACTGAATTCGATCCGATGTCAACAGCGGCAAAAGTCGGCATGGAATAAGAGGGTTAGTGTACAGCCTAAAGAATATTTGTGAGGGGATTTGCTAAGCGGCCGCAGTGGCGTCGGGCGTGTTCCCTGAAACCGATGGCTTACGTCCCGACGCGACCTTTGTCTTTGCGTTATTCCCGGGAAATAGTTGCCGCCGCGTCTCTGCCAGAACATTGAGGGCATCGCGAAACTTTGCCCGCGTACTATTGCGCAGGGCCGCCACCAATGCGGAATTTTGTTCTCCCCCAAACATTTCAGCCGCCCGTTCCGAAAGCTGTAGCCAGTCGTGCCAGTCCCCAATCACATCTTGCATGCGTTTAAGTTCTGATACCAACTGTTTTGCTTCGGACTTGTTCTCCGCGAGTTCCGCGAGGTAGCGTGCCCGCTTTCCTGCGATCCGATAACGGTGAAGCGTCTGTTGCGTGAGCGGAGCATGCTGCCGAGCGAGCGGGTTAATATCCTGGAGTGCTAGAATCACCGGTTCAAGATCGTTCGCGACTTGAAAGACGCTGAGCACACGCTTCAATCTTCTTCGCAGTTCACGCTGCGTCTCAGACGCGAACGCCCTGAGAAATTTCTTTTGGCGTTGTGCGTGCTCGGCATGCATGCTCCGGATCAGTTGTGTTTTATGTCCTAGTTCCCGGGTAATTTTCAGGTTTTTTAAAGAGGCAGTTTGCACTTCAAGATCGCGAACTCTTCCGGCTTTTCTTCGCAATCCGGACAATATCTTTAATAGCTTTCTGGTATTCCGGTCTGGATCGGGCGAAAGGTTCTCGAGGATCGTCTCGACTCGTCGGCTGCTGGTCCGAAAATTATGTATATTCTCTGCCGAGACCTCTTTACCCAACTTGGCGGTCTGGCGGTCTAATTTTCTAAGAGCCTGACGGCACGCTTTTAAGTCAAAAGGCATAGGAATGCAAAAATCGATTCGACGGGACTGTCCAGGTGTACAACTTTCATACAGCTGACGAGATGCTTTAAAGTCCCGACGTTTTCGAAGGGCTATTTTAACACTGTTGTAACAACGATCTGCTAGGGTCGTCCCATGGGCAACCATGCGTTAGGAGCGCCTCGATTGACTGGACCTCAACCGCTGGAACGGACGAACGCTGCCATAAGCTCTGAGGTTGAAGCCGCTCCTTTGCTTGGGTCGGGAAGCAGTCAAGTCGCCGACCGCGTTTTCTACTTCGTTATCTTGGTTTGCGGACTCACCGTCCTCGCGCTGGTCGCCGTCATTCTCTATCAATTGATAACGAAATCCAACTTGTCATGGCACAGCTTTGGATGGAAATTTTTCTTCTCCAGCGAGTGGGACCCGGTTAACGACAAATTTGGAGCGTTGCCTTTTATTTACGGCACAGTGGTCTCCTCAGTGGTCGCGATGGTTCTGGCGGTTCCGCTAGCGATCGGTGTGGCGATTTTCATTACCGAGATGTCGCCGCCGTGGCTTCGCGGTCCTTTGGCATTCGTTACAGAGCTACTGGCCGCGATCCCGAGCGTGATTTATGGATTGTGGGCGATCTTCGTCCTCGTCCCGCTTCTTCGCCTCTACGTGCAGCCCTGGCTGGCCCATCGTTTCGGATGGACTGGGCTCTTTTACGGTCCGTCCTACGGTATCGGAATGCTCGCCGCCGGCATCATCCTCGCGATCATGGTGATTCCCATCGTTTCCTCCATCACCCGCGAGGTCATGACTGCCGTTCCAAGGCAGCAACGCGAAGCGGTTCTTGCTCTGGGAGCGACTCGCTGGGAGATGATTCGCACGGGCGTTCTTCGCAACGCTCGCGCCGGAATTTTGGGCGGCATCATCCTCGGGCTCGGCCGCGCGTTGGGTGAAACCATGGCCGTTACCATGGTGATCGGAAACCGTCCCGAAATCGCCAGATCACTTTTTGCTCCCGGATACACCATGGCCAGCGTCATCGCCAACGAATTCAGCGAAGCTACCGGCAATATCTATCTAAGTGCG
>JAYVCW010000176.1:0-7080 GCA_043749775.1 Acidobacteriaceae bacterium
GCGGCCGTAATCGATGCCGACGGGAAATATCTTGGCAAATATCGCAAGCATCACATCCCGCATGTGCATCCTGGTTTTTGGGAGAAATTTTATTTCACGCCCGGAGACATGGGCTATCCCGTTTTCGAGACGAAATACGCTCGTGTCGGAGTTTATATCTGCTACGACCGCCACTTTCCCGAAGGCGCGCGTGTACTCGGTTTAAATGGCGCAGAAATAGTATTCAATCCTTCAGCCACGGTGGCAGGCCTTTCCGAATATCTGTGGGAGTTGGAGCAACCCGCCCACGCCGCCGCCAACGGCTACTTTGTCGGAGCGATCAATCGCGTCGGACGCGAGAAGCCCTGGAACATCGGCGAGTTTTACGGCAAGAGTTATTTCTGCAATCCGCGGGGAAAGATCGTCGCGCAAGCCAGTCGCACGAAAGATGAGTTGCTGGTGGCGGATCTCGATCTCGACATGATTCAGGAAGTGCGCAGAGTCTGGCAGTTCTATCGCGACCGGCGTCCAGAGACGTATGCTGCCCTGACGACGCAAACAGGGCAGGCGGTGGCAGATTAATGCGTTGGATGATGAAAAATTGATTTGGTTCTAAAACAAACACTTTCATGCCTCAAACGTCTCGCATCGAGTCGAGCCCGCTTTATAACGAAGATCTCGCCCCCGCAACTCCCGAACGCCGCACTTGGGGAACCTACAACTTCGCCGCGCTGTGGGTGTCGATGTCGGTCAACATTCTTACTTACATGCTGGCGGCCAGCCTGATTCAGGGAGGGATGAATTGGAAGGAGGCAGTAGCGACGGTGTTCCTGGGAAACACAATTGTTCTTATCCCGATGCTGCTCAACTCGCATCCAGGGGCACGTTACGGCATTCCGTTCCCGGTTCTTGCCCGTGCTTCTTTCGGAGTGCTTGGCGCAAATTTCGCGGCCGTTCTGCGCGCATTGGTCGCTTGCGGCTGGTTCGGCATTCAAACCTGGATCGGCGGCGAAGCGATCAACTCATTGATCACGACCCTTGCGCCTTCGTGGAGACAAGTAGCTCACGGAACCGCGATTTGCTTCATGGCCTTTTGGCTGATCAATCTGCTCGTGATTCTAAAAGGCATCGAGTACATCAGATTTTTGCAGGGAGTCAGCGCTCCAGTTTTGCTGGCGGTCGGACTTCTTCTGCTCGGTTGGGCGTATAAATCGGCGGGAGGATTCGGGCCCATGCTTTCGGCCCCTTCACGCTTTTTAACCTTCTCCGACTTTTTGAAATTCCTGATCCCCGCGCTGAATGGCACTGTCGGTTTCTGGGCCACAGTTTCGCTGAACATTCCGGACTTCACCCGGTTCGCCCGCAGCCAGCGGCAGCAAGTGATAGGGCAGGCCCTGGCACTGCCCACCACTATGACGCTTTATTCTTTGATAGGGATTTTAGTGACGTCGGCGACAGTCGTGATCTATGGAACAGCGATTTGGGACCCGGTGCAGTTGCTCGGCCGCTTTCATTCGCCGGTTGCTGTCGTGATCTCTCTGCTCGCGATTTTGTTGGCAACTTTGAATGTGAATATAGGAGCTAACGTCGTCTCACCGGCCAACGATTTTTCGAACCTGTGGCCACGAAAAATCAACTTTCGGACCGGTGGTATCATCACCTGCTTCATGGGGATTGCTTTGATGCCATGGAAGCTGCTCTCCGATTACGGCACATTTATTTTCGGATGGCTTGGCGGTTATGCCGCGTTCCTAGGACCGGTCGCGGGCATCATGATCTGCGATTATTTTGTGATACGCCGAAGGGTGCTGCTCGTTGATGACCTTTACTTGCGCGGCGGGATTTATGAATATTCTCGAGGGTTTAACTGGCTCGCGGTCCTTGCGCTCGGATTGGGCGCCGGAACAGCGCTCGTAGGCCTGATTTTATCGCCCCTACGGGTGTTGTACGACTACTCATGGTTCGTGGGATTTGCGGTCGCCTTCGTAGCCTACTATGTCCTGATGGGCTTGCAGCGCAAGAACACGCATCCCGAACGCGGTTGATTCCGCGCTACTAAGACGGTCACGCCTAACGAGTGTCTGATGTCACCTTGCACAGCAACCCGCATAACCTAGTATGAGCACTCTTCGAACGCATTTTCTTGCCACATCTTCACGGCCATTTTCTCCAATCGTCAAATCATTCAGACGGGCAGCAAAAACGGCACCGTCAACCATCCCATCGGATCGGCGGCTCACTCAGTTTGGGCATCGCGAGTAACGCCAAAACACCCGGGCGTTGATTCCTGTGATTTTCTAAGCCTTAAATGCAGGCAGCACCTCTTTTTTATATTTTTCAAGCGTGTCTTCTTCATCCCCGCACATCAGATAAATGTTGAACTGTGTCACCCCGGCTTGCGCGAGACGTTGAATCTTTTCGATGTGCGCCTGCGCATTGCCGAGCACACAGAAGCGATCGGTAACTTCATCGGTCACGAAATTTCGGTTGCTGCTGTCGACTTCGCAGTGATGAAGGTAATCGTATGCCCCGCGATCGCGGATATACGAAGTCAACGACGCCGGAAGTTCATCGGGTTTATATCGCGATACAAGATCGACGACGTGATTCGATACCAGGGCCGGGAACCACCGGACATGCTCTCGTCCAACCTCGACGTTGTCTGAAAGCCAAACCGGAGCGGCGGCCATGATCTCGATTTTATTCGGATCCCGCCCCGCGGCCTCCGCACCCTTCTTCACAAAACTCACGCACCACTCGATTAGGTCGGGATCGGCGAATTGCAAAATCACTCCGTCGGCGATGCGGCCGGCAAGGTCGAGCACCTTGGGCCCATATCCCGCAACCCATACCGGTGGCACTCCGCCGCTAGCCCAAGCCAGACGCGCCTTTTGCCCGTCATATTCCGCTTCGTTGCCTGCGGTCAGATTGCGGAAGGCTTGCACCGCGTGTTCGAGTTGCGCCGAAGTTACCGGCTTTTTCCCGAGTACGCGCCGGGAACTGTCTCCGCGTCCGATTCCAAGCTGCATGCGCCCGCCGGAGATCAAATTCAAAGTTGCAAACAGGCTTGAGGTAACGGTGATATCGCGGGTCGCGGGATTCGTGACGCACGTGCCAATCCGCATTTTCTTTGTGCTCGTGGCCATCAAGGTGAGCATGGGATAGGGCTCAAGCCAGAGCACGTGAGAATCGAAGATCCATCCATACTCAAAGCCGCATGCTTCTGCTTGGCGCGTCAGGGCGACGATTCGCTCTACCGACATATCGGGCTTAATGGTGATGCCAAACTTCATGTTGTCTCCCAGCTCTCTCTCTCTTTCGCGAATGACGGTCAGCCTGGCAGTCCAGCTCTGACAGTCCAGCGGTCAACAATTCAGCGATGATAATTGCCTAAAGGTATAGCATAATTTTTGTAGTTCGCCGCGCGCAGGAGAGTAAGGTTCATGGGCTTCGATACCATTATCGCCAACGGTCGCGTGGCGACTGCCACCGACACCTACACGAGCGACGTCGCGATCAGCGATGGGAGAATTTCAGCTGTCGGCCAGAATTTGCCACGTGAGAATGCAACCAAGGTCATCGATGCTGCGGGCAGGTACGTTCTCCCAGGCGGCATCGACGTGCACACGCACCTCGATATGCCTTTTGGAGGAACGACCAGCGCCGACGACTTTGAGACCGGCACTCGGGCCGCTGCCTTTGGCGGGACAACGACGCTGATCGACTTCGCGATCCAATATAAAGGCCAGACTCTTCGTACCGCGTTCGATGCCTGGATGCAGAAGGCTTCGGGCAAGGCGGTTTGCGATTATGCTTTCCATTGCATCATCACTGACCTGGCTGACGCTCAGCTCGACGAGATGAATGCGCTGGTGCGCGAGGGCGTTACAAGTTTCAAGTTATTCATGGCATATCCGGGCGTGTTTATGCTCGATGATGCGAGCATCTTTAAAGCCCTACGCACCACTTCGAAAAACGGCGGCCTGGTCTGCATGCATGCGGAAAATGGGGGCGCGATCGATGTGATCGTGCAGCAGGCGCTGGCCGAAGGAAAGAAGGCGCCAAAGTATCACGCATTAACTCGTCCGACTACGGCGGAAGCGGAGGCGGTCTCGCGGGCAATTGCGCTCGCTGAAATGGCGGGAGCGCCTCTTTATATCGTTCATCTCAGCTGCAATGAGGCACTCGAGAAGGTGCGCGAGGCCAGGGATCGCGGCCTGCCGGTTTACGCCGAGACATGTCCGCAATATTTATATTTGTCGCTGGAAAATTTCGATGCGCCGGGATTCGAAGGAGCGAAGTACGTTTTCACTCCTCCGCTGCGCGAAAAGTGGCATCAGGAGAAACTGTGGAACGGATTGAAGACAGACCATCTGCAGGTGGTGTCGACCGATCATTGTCCTTTCTGCTTCAAAGAGCAAAAGGAGTTGGGGCTCGATGATTTCACGAAGATTCCGAATGGTGGGCCGGGCATTGAGCACCGTATGAGCCTGATTTATTCTGGCGGCGTCGCGACTGGACGCTTCAGCGTAAATCGCTTCGTCGAATTAGTTTCAACAACGCCTGCGAGACTTTTCGGTTTGTATCCGCGCAAAGGCACGATCGCGGTTGGAAGCGATGCCGATCTGGTCATCTTCGACCCGAATCGCAAACACACAATCAGCGTCAAGACTCATCACATGCGGGTCGACTATTCCATGTTTGAAGGAATTCAAGTGACGGGGATGCCAGACGTAGTTCTATCGCGCGGCAAAGTCGTAGTGGATGGAGAAAAGTTTACCGGTCGCGCTGGGGCGGGAGAGTTTTTAAAGCGGGCGCTCTACTCGCAACCGTAGCGTCGGTTATCGCGCGAGTTAAGACTCTGTCATTCTGAAGCGAAGGAGTTGAAGCAAACGACCTAT
Organism: Acidobacteriaceae bacterium; assembly: GCA_043749775.1. Lineage (GTDB taxonomy): Bacteria > Acidobacteriota > Terriglobia > Terriglobales > Acidobacteriaceae > Acidiflorens. The sequence continues at coordinate 4,881 of JAYVCW010000176.1, forward strand.
GGAATTTGCCGAGTGCGGACCATGACTAGCCATGGATTAGTGCTTTTCGCCTTGCTCCACAAAGTACTTGCCCGTCTCCCCCGCCGAGAAATATCGCGAGGTAATGGTCTTCTTGCGCGTAAAGAATTCAACCGCATCAAATCCGTGAACATGCACGTCGCCGAAGAAGGAATCCTTCCATCCGGAAAACGGAAAGTATGCGGGCGATGCCGCGACACCGATGTTCACGCCGACCATGCCAACCTCAATACGGCGACTGAACTCGCGCACCGCTGCCCCATTTTCAGTGAAGATCGATGTACCGTTACCCCTCGGATCGCTGTTTACTAAGGCGATCGCTTCTTCGAGTGTGTCCACGTGCATAACCGACAAGACAGGGCCGAATATTTCGTCGCGGCAAACATGCATATCGGCTTTAACGTTGGTTAGAATCGTGGGGCCGACAAAATTGCCGCCTTCCGGTGTTCCCTTGGGATGCCGTCCATCGACCAGCAACTCCGCCCCTTCTTTTATGCCCGTCTCGATCGATTCGTGAATCCGATCGCACGCGGCACTCGAAATCACGGGCCCAAGGCTCGCTTTGGGATTTGTCCCTTCCCCGGTAACCAACTTTTCCGCTTCATCTTTCAAGCGGTCCATGATCGCCTTTTGCGCCGCTCCCACCGTGACTAAGACGGACCCCGCCATGCATCGCTGCCCGGCGTTGCCAAATGCGCTGCCCAAAACGTTCGACACTGTCTTGTCGACGACTGCATCTGGCATAACGACCATATAGTTCTTCGCCCCACCCAAAGCCTGCACGCGCTTGCCTTTTTCCGCTGCGCGCCGATAAATGTATTTCGCTGTGTTGACCGAACCCACAAAAGAGACGGCGCGAATGCCGGGACTGTCCAGGATCGCGTTCACCGCATCGTGGCCACCGTGGACGACGTTGACAACTCCGGGAGGCAATCCAATCTCCTCGAGAATATTCACGATCAATTCGGAGGTAAGAGGAACCTGCTCGGAGGGCTTCAAAATAAATGTGTTGCCGTACACAATAGCGAAGGGCAAAAACCACATCGGCACCATTGCCGGAAAGTTAAACGGCGTAATCGCCGCGCAAACGCCTACAGGCTGTCGAATCGTTTCTGTGTTGATTCCGCGGGACACGCCTTCAAGAATCCGCCCCTGCATTGTCATCGGAGCCGAGCATGCAACTTCCAGCACTTCAATCGAGCGCGTAACTTCAGCGCGTGCATCGGACAACACCTTGCCGCCCTCGCGAGTGATCGAGAGCGCAAGCTCGTCGATTCGCTGCCGGAATTTTTCGCGCAAAGCGAAAATAAAATCCGTGCGCTCGCCAACCGATCTTCCGCGCCAGTCGGGCAACGCAGCGCTGGCCGCCGCAACCGCCGCCTCAACTTCAACTGCGCCCGACAGCGGCGCCCTGGCTAGAATCTTGCCGCTAGCAGGATTCGTGACGTCAATACGTCCAGAGGCTTGGGCGGTAGTCCAACGCCCGTTAATGTAGTTCGCCAGCACGCGAACGTTTGACTGATCTGCGTTGGACTGATCTGCGCTCGACTGACTTGCATGGGACCTCTTCGGACTGGCACTTTCCTGTTCGGCTACTACCGCATCGGTTTCGATTGGCATGGCTGACCTTCCTGTCGCAGAAGTTCTAATGAGGACGTATGAAGTGCGCGATGCAGAAAAGGCGCTAGGCGCGTCCATCGTCGATCGCTGCGTTCTTTTTACTTGATCTCAGTTTAACGGATTCGAGTCGCGCACGCACGGCCGCAAAGTACGGTTGCTCATTACACGGTAAATGCACCCAGGGCATCACGCGGGATGTCTACATTTACATCCTTGAGGTTATGTTCGTGCCGCCGCGACCCCGGACGAACCCTTTCGCGTTTCCGTCCGCGATACTCGAAGCGACGTGCCGGGATGGACTTTTCATCTCCGACATTTCCATCACTGACTGAAGCCGCCAAAACAAATCCACCCACTCCAAAGCGCGGTCTCACTCATAATCAGCTTTTGATGCCACAAACGAGTTGCGTGGTAAAATCTCTGCTAGTCATTAATGGCCCACGTCGGCATTCTTGTTGCTGCAAGTGTTTGGAAACACAACGTAGGCGCGTAGCTCAGTTGGTTAGAGCGCTACCTTGACACGGTAGAGGTCAGGAGTTCGAGTCTCCTCGTGCCTACCATT
>JAYVCW010000177.1:0-20030 GCA_043749775.1 Acidobacteriaceae bacterium
ACCATCGATCACTTTTCAGTCCACGGGCGCGTCGACATTCAAGTTGGAACGTTATCGAAAGCGATCGGAGCGCTGGGCGGATACGTCTGCGGTACTCGCGACTTGATCGATTTTCTCTACCATCGCGCCAGGCCTTTTCTTTTTTCTACTTCTCACCCGCCGTCTGTCGCGGCCACCTGCATCGCCGCGTTCGATGTTCTCGAAAGCGAACCGCAGTGGATGGAGCGGCTCTGGGAGAACACTCGCTTCTGGAAAAAGGAACTTGGCCTGCTCGGTTTCAACATAGGGGGAAAGACAACGCCGGCAAGCGAGACGCCGATCACCCCAATCATCATCGGTGACGGTCGACTCACGATGGAGTTCTCGCGTGAGCTGTTCAAAGAAGGTGTGCTCGGAACTGGTATCGCTTTCCCAACCGTTCCGGAAGGCAAGGCGCGAATACGCACGATCGTCACTGCGACTCATACCGGAGAAGAGCTGCAGCAAGCTCTCGAAGTGCTGCAACGCGTCGGGAAGAAAATGGGGATTTTGTAAACGCCCACTCTAGATTGTTCGTTCAGCGGGCATGCCCGGGGCGTAAGCGGTGCAGTACAGAGGAATCGCTGCCGCGTGTTGAGTTAATAATCTACCTGGACCAGTGAAGCGTCTGAATCGTTCTAGAATAGCGGGCGGCATGCGTGCGATATTCCAATGGCGTCTGAACTCCCGCGTCGTCGAACTTGGACGGCGAACGCTGATCATGGGGGTCGTAAACGTAACGTCAGATTCGTTCTCCGATGGTGGCCTGTTCATTGACGCCGAAAAAGCGCTCTCCCACTCAGAAAAATTATTGGATGAGGGAGCGGCCATAATCGATATAGGTGGAGAGTCAACCCGGCCTGGAGCCATCGTTGCTTCTGCCGCGCCAGGCAATGACCGAAATTTGCCACCCGGGGCTCGAGCTTCTGCGGCAACTGCAAGACCAGCAGCACCCTGCGTTTCCGAGGAGGAAGAGAAGGCCCGTATTCTTCCCGTCATTGGCGAATTGAAGCGACGGCGCCCGAACGCAATCATTAGTGTCGATACCTACAAGGCAAGTGTCGCGCGAGCGGCGGTTGAGGCCGGGGCGGAGGTGGTAAACGACGTCAGCGGAGGGTTGTGGGACCAAAAAATGTCGAAAGTTCTGGCCGAGCTTAAAGTGGGGGTTGTCTTCATGCATACCCGCGGTAGACCCGACGAATGGGATTCACTGCCGCCGATTGGAGACTCCGTACTCACGGTGAAGCGTGAGTTGCAGCAAATTGCGCAGACCGCCACCTTGGCAGGCATTAAACGCGAGAGCATCGTGTTAGACCCGGGCTTCGGGTTCGGCAAGCGCTACGAAGAAAACCATCCCTTGATCGCCCACTTCGCTCAACTTCAACAAATGGGTTTTCCGCTCATGGCGGGAGTTTCTCGCAAGGGCTTTATTGGGCGCTTGTTGGCGCGCTCCGAACCACGAGACGCGGAGAGCGTCGACGCTAAAAAAGATGTCGATGCTTCAAGGCGGCTATTCGGGACGTTGGCTGCGGAAACAGCGCTGATCCTGAAAGGCGCCCATATCATCCGAACGCATGACGTGCGTGCCACAGCGGATGCCGCGCGGGTAGCCGATGCGGTCGTGGCGAGCGGCGGCTAGCACCCTTCTGTGAACCGACTTATGATGGAGTTAGAGATGCCTGGATCTTAAATTTGAACAGCTTGAGCCAGCGCTGGACTTGAGTTAAGGGCAGGCAATCGAATCTCAAATGCGGCACCACCCTCGGGGCGGTTGTAGCAGGAGATTTGACCATGGTGATCTTGAATGACTCCATAAGTGGCGCTAAGACCGAGGCCGGTTCCTTTGCCGACCGGCTTCGTCGTGTAGAAAGGATCGAATACGCGCCCGGGATCGCGCATGCCGGGACCTGAATCGGCAAACTGAACAACCACTTCACCCGCCTCATTCCACACCGAGACTTGCAGTCGTCCGCCGCCAACTTCCTGCAGGGCGTCCACGGCATTTTCTACGATCTGAAGAAACGCTTGCAGTAGTTGGTTCGAATTGCCTCGAACGCGCGAGACCTTCTCGCTGCTTTCTACGGTAAGGTTGATGCTCTTATTCTGCAGCTTGAAACCCTCCATCTGAACGGCGCGCTGCAAAAGCTGTTTTACTTCGAGAGGACTCTTCTCCCCGGGAGTCTGCTGCGAAAAGCTCAAGAGATCGCCGACCAGTTCGCGAGTTCGACGCGCCTGCTGCCCTATCTTCTGGGCCGTCAAGATCTGTTCCCGAGACAGTTTGCCACTGGAGACGATGCTCTCCGAACTTTTCAGAATCGATGAAAGCGGAAATTCCAGCTCTCCAGCGGCGAGTGCTACCAATTCTCCAAGCGAGGCCAGCTTTGCCTGCTGAATCGCCCTGCCCTGCAGGCGCTGAAGATTGTCGAAGCTGTCCCGTGAATTTTCCAGAAGCTGCAAGAGACGCCGGTCAAGAATATGTTGTTTGAGGAACACGAAAAATGCCAGCAAACCGATTCCTCCCATTGCCACGGCAAAGCGAACGTGACGAAGAAGCGGCTCATCGTGCCCCATAAACAACGACCAATACGCCATCAATGGCAGTGAGAGTAATGCAATTTGCGCCATCAGCGATGCCACCGGCCGGTTGGAATGCCTCAACGCCGGTAGTAAAGGCACGTCGCGTAAACGAGCGCGCCCTGCAATTGCTACCCAAAGAAATCCGAGTGATGCGGCAATAAATGGCAGGTCGTAGATGCTTCCGCTGGAATAGGTTCCCCGATAGATCGCGGTGTTCATCGCTTCTGAAGAAAAGCTGTAAAGAAAAGAAGCCACCAAAATGTCGCGATAGAGATTTCGCCACAGCCCCGTACTTTTGAAGTATGCATCCGCGGAAACAGCGATCAGAATGATGCCTTCAATCAGATACAGCAAGTTCCAGCGCGGATTGTAAATCGCGATGTCGACCTTCACATATTCTTCGGGAAACACGAAGAAGGCATATACCACTACCCACCAAACCAGCAAAATGAGAACGTTGAGTGCACTCAGCGCCATACCTTCACGCTCGTCAGCCTTGCGGGGCCGGATAGCCACCGCGGCAGTCAGCGGCACGATGTGCAAGAATTCGTCGACGTCCCCCAGGAAAGGATCAGGGATATGGCGTCGCAGTATAACCTCGTACCAAGTCCAACCGGCGAGGTTGATCGCCCACATTCCCATACCTAAAAAAATCAGACTCCAGAACAGGCGCTTGTGCCCGTCGCTGTCGTAGGCGTTCATGGCGGAGATCACAGAGGCTGCAAGGATTATTAAAAAAGGGACGCAATCTCCCATGACCGTCCGAAAGAACGAATTCGGGAAAATGTGAGGCAATAAGGCAAAAGCCACGAGCAGGCCGATGGCTCCGCACAACAACGACTTTTGCGATTTAGACACCTGCTTCATCTTATGATGTTCGTGGCGATATGTTTAGATCACCGGGCGGTTTCCTGCGATTACGGACGTAACCCCCGTTCAGTATGTGTTTGACATTCGTTGCCCCGTCCAAATCTCTGACCATTTCCGGTTCACCGCGCTTCCTTGCTGCTAAAATCACGGATCATGGCCTTCCCTGCCAATCGTTTGCGGCGCTTGCGTCGCAATGAGTCGCTTCGATCCCTGGTGCGGGAGACACGTCTCACGCCTGAATCGTTCGTACATCCCCTTTTCGTTTGTCCTGGTACCGGAATCCGCAAAGAAGTCCGCTCCATGCCGGGCGTTTTTAACCTTTCCGTGGACGAGGCGGTAAAAGAGGCCCGCGAAACGAGGGCGCTCGGGGTGCTGTCGGTTATTCTGTTCGGGCTTCCGGAAAAAAAGGATGAGGTCGCGACCGGCGCCTGGGCGGATGACGGCATAGTGCAACGTGCCGCAAGGGCGATCAAGAGCGAGGTGCCTGATGTCCTCATCATGGGTGATGTTTGTCTCTGCGAATACATGTCTCACGGTCACTGTGGGATTGTAAAGGCCAATCCGCAATCGCTCGGCGCGGCAGCTTCAGCACCCCTCCCCACCGCGGACTACGAGATCGCGAACGACGCCACATTAGAGGTGCTGGCTCAAGCTTCAGTGTCGTTGGCCAAGGCGGGAGTCGACATTATCGCGCCGTCAGACATGATGGACGGACGGGTTAGGGCCATCCGCAACGCCCTCGATCAGGAGGGGCTGGAGAATACGCCGATCCTCTCTTATGCCGCCAAGTTTGCCTCCGGCTTCTACGGCCCGTTTCGAGAAGCCGCCGATTCAGCCCCTCAGTTCGGGGATCGGCGCTCCTACCAGATGGATCCGGGAAACCTTCGAGAGGCGATGCGCGAGATCGAACTTGATATCGAAGAAGGCGCCGACATGATCATGGTGAAACCAGCCATGCCTTATCTGGACGTGATAGCGGCTGCGCGAGAGCGCTTCGATCTCCCCTTGGCGGCCTATCAGGTCTCCGGCGAGTACGCCATGATCGAGGCCGCCGCGCGCAACCAGTGGATCGACCGGGAGCGGGTCATGATGGAGTCACTGCTTTGCATTCGGCGCGCCGGAGCCAGCATAATTTTGACCTACTATGCGAAAGAGGCGGCCAGGCTGCTTTCGTAATCGAGATGTTGTGTTCGAAATTCGTAAAATCCCCCTTGAATCTCAGCCGAGGCCCAAAACGAGGTGTAGAATCTCCCGAATTGGGAGCGGACTCTGGCGCACTACCTGAATTACCCATCTTCGGAGCTCGTGAAAGCCTGCGCGAATGCAAACGACCAAGTCGCCTGGGCGGAATTTATACGCCGCTTCCAGCCACTCATCGCTGGCGCGGCGCTCAGAACCGCGCGTATGTGGAGTGATATCTCGTCACCGCATCTGGACGATTTGATTCAGGAAACGTATCTGAAGCTTTGCGAAGACAATTGCCGGTTACTGCGCTCGTTCGAGGCCAGACATGAAGATTCCATTTTTGGATTTCTGAAGGTGCTGGCTGCAAACGTGGTTCACGATCATTTCAAGGCGGCACTGGCCACAAAACGCGGCGCTGGCATCCAAGACCTTCCATCCGCCGATCTCGAGACGGCCCCGGACAGCCATGATAGCTTCGTTGACGTGGCGCATCGCCTTCAAATGCAACGCATTGACCGCATTCTCAACCAGGTGACGGCCGGCAAAGATGAGGAGAGGGAACGAATAATTTTCTGGCTCCGCCACCGACAAGGTTTTACCGCGAGCGAAATTGCAGCACTCCCGGCGATTGGCTTGACGACGGAAGGGGTAGAAAGCGTTCTTTGGCGTCTTTCTGTCATGATCCGAAATCACTTGAATGGAACGCAGCCTCACCGGGAAGTGAAGGCTTTGAAACGACAAAATCGTTCTAAGAGTCAGGGGAGCTAAGTTGGACGATCGCGGGGCGGGGCATATCGGGCCCGACGAACTGGGAAGCCTGCTGGAACAATCGCGCGGCAACGCAGAATCGCCGCTACATCCGGTCGAGTCGCATCCTCATCTCGCGGAATGCGCGGCTTGCCGGGAGAAGTTTATGGATTTGTCTTTGCTCGAGCGCCAATTGGAGGTTGGGCAGATCAGGAACACGGCGCCTGCGATTGTCCCGACGCCCCACAAAGACTGTCCAGGCCCGAAAATCTGGCGTGAGATAGCCAGCGGGTTGACGAATTCCGAGGAGACACTCGCAAGCGTTCAACATGCCAGCTGCTGTGAGTATTGCGGCCCTTTGCTGCGTGAGGCAGTGTCGGAAGTGAGCCGTCTAAATGAGCCGTTGACTGGCGCGGAACTCGAGCGCATAGAAAGTTTGAGCAGCGCAAGTCCGGAGTGGCGGCAACGGCTGGTTCAGCAAATCACCGGCAAAATTTCAAATTTCGAACCGAAGCCCAGAGCACGCTGGTTAAAGCCGCTTTGGCTACCTCGATTTGCAATCTTAGGAGCGTCATTCTTAGCAATCATCGCCGTTGCCGCCTGGGTGCTTACGAATCGGAGCGGAGAGTTGGCAGTCGATCGACTTTTGGCTCGCGCATACGCCGATAAGCGAACTGTGGAACTGCGGATCGCCGGAGCTGACTATGCACCGATGCGTATTGCAAGAGGAAGTCAGTCGTCGTTCAGCGAGCGCCCGTCTGCGTTGCTGAAGGCCGAATCGATGATTGCCTCCGAATTGGAAATCCATCCGGCCAAGGCGAAATGGCTGCAAGCTCAGGCGAAGGCTGACCTTCTAGAAGGGAAATATGATGCCGCCGTGGAAGCGTTGCGTCACGCCCAACAATTGGAACCACAGTCGCCCGCGATTCTGACAGATCTTGCAACGGCCCACTTCCAACGCGCTCTGCAAGCGGACAAACGGGATGAGATCGGATCGGCTTACGAATACCTGAGTCAGGCTTTAAGGCTCGCTCCGGACGATCCGGTTGCGCTCTTCAACCGCGCTATCGTCTCCGAATACCGGTTTCTTTACCAGCAGGCGCTCAATGACTGGCAGCACTACCTGCGGGTAGATCCACGCTCGCAATGGGCGGCTGAGGCGAGAGACCGGGCGGAAGCGCTACGAGAGAAAATGAAAAAGCGGGAGAGCAGGTCAGACCCGCTGCTATCTCCAGCCGAAATTGCGGCGCTGGGAGCCAAAACGAATGTTTTGTCCGAAAAAGACCAGCTGAAGATTGATTCTCGAATTGAAGAGTATTTGCAGGAGGCAGTTCGTTCATGGCTGCCACAAGCCTTTCCTGAAGTTAAGCCTCATGAGACTGAAGTGAGTAAGAGCGCCTCCCGGGCGCTTTTTTTTTTTGGCGGAGCTGACGAAACGGCGCCACGGAGACAGTTGGCTCTCGGACCTCCTCAAGAATTCGTCGGCCCGTAATTTTCCTCTTGCTGCCAATGCTCTTGCACGTTCCGCTCGGGCCAACCGATCAGATGACTACGATATTTCACGGCAACAAGCGGACCTGGCGATCAGATTGTTTCGCGCTTCCGGCAACTCTGCTGGAGCCTTGCGCGCCGAGTTTGAAAGAACTTTTGCGACTCAAATGGAACGGCTGAGCGATCGCTGTCGCGTTGAGTCGACTGCCGCATTCGAGGAGTCTCAAAAGCACCCCTATCCATGGTTGCAGATTCAACTCGGTCTGGAGAAAAGTGTTTGCTCGAGCCTGGCCGGAGACCTTGGAACCGACGAGAGACTATCCGACCAAGCGCAACGCCGCGCCCTCAGTAGCGGGTACGATGCACTCTATCTTCGGGCCCTCTTCTTCGCAGCCGATGACCGGCTTAACATTGGCGACCGAACAGGTGCCGCAACGCTCACCGACAAGGGACTCGAAAGATACTGGATCGGGCAGCTTCCCGCGCAGAACGCGCACAACCTTTATGCCGAGTCAGCCTACATCGCTGATGTAGGTGGCTGGCCTAATCTGCAACTTGCAACCTGGCAAGAAGACGCGGCGCTGCTTGCCTCCGATGAAGATTTGCTGCGCCGCGCCTGGACGCAAAATTTCGCGGGCGACGCCGCGACCGCCGCCTCGGAGCCACAACTCGCCGTAGCACACTATGCTGAAGCGGTTCGGCTCATGGCTTTGACCCCAAGCACCGAAGCGAGCCGAAGTTTTGCCTTTGAAGCCGGACTTCGCAGCGCCCGCATGGAAGCTCGTCTTGGCCATTACGACGATGCAATCAGGCGTCTAACGCCGCTCGGGCAAGAGATCGGATCCCATTCGAAGTTTAGATCCCAGTCGAAGTTTATTGAGCAGCTTTTTTATTCCACGCTCGGCGAAGTCGAAGTCCGCAGAAACCGAGGAGCAGAAGCTGAACAAGCCTTGCTCCCAGCGTTGACACTTGCCGAAAAGAGCTTTCTATCTCTCAGATCTGACGAGGAGCGCACCACCTGGAGCAAGGACGCGGCGCCCGCGTATCTCGCAATGTGTGAAGCTCAGTTGCTCCAAAATCGGATGCAAGAAGCGCTCACTACTTATGAACGGTACCTGGGAGCGCCGCGACGAGCGGCGACTGCTTCGGGTGAAGGCGGGGCCGCCGTGCGGGCCGTCGTGCTGTCAGCAAGGCGTCCGTCCTCTGAATCCACGTTTCACCTGCCTTTACTGAGAACTCAAACCATCGCGGCATTCGCAGTCCTGCCTGACGGATTGGCAATCTGGGTATACGACGATCGTGGGGTAAAGTCGCACTGGATTCCGCAATCCACCGAAAACTTGCAAAGGCTGGCGCAGCGATTTCAGGGACTCACCGCCGATCCAAAGTCGCAATTCGCCGCCCTGCGCAGAGATTCCACTAGCCTCTATCAATCGTTGGTTGCGCCGATCGAGCGCGACCTCGCGCCGGGAAGAACGCTGATCATCGAGACCGAAGGGTGGCTTGCGAGCCTGCCCTTCGAGGCATTGCTCGATTCCGATGGTCACTACCTTACCGAGCGTTTCTCCATCGTCCACGCGTTTGGGGAGGCATCGCAGGCGCTTCCACAATCTGGAACGAGCATCTCGCCTGACTCGCCGGCGTTGATCGTAGGGAGCACCGCGTCATCGCTGACAGATGGTGCGCTGTCTCTTCCCGACGCCGCGCCCGAGGCGGAAGCTGTCGCGGGCAGATTCAGTTCCGCCAACCTCCTCAGCGGCGACAATGCCACTTATTCCGCAGTGCTAAAAGGCTTGCCTCGCGCTTCGGTCTTTCATTTTGCTGGACATTTGTTAGCTACCACGCCGAAAGCAGGGCTGCTTCTGCGAGGTACAGACGGAACGACGTCCCGATTGATGGGTGGCGATGCCGTTCGTGGTCTTGACTTGCGCCAATTGCGGTTGGCAGTTCTCTCCGCGTGCGGCACCGCCTCCGACAAAGAGGATTCGAATGGCTACGACAACATCACCGGCGCGTTTCTACGGGCCGGCGTCCCACACGTGGTCGCCAGCCGCTGGGCCGTGGACTCTAGCCAGACCCGCCGATTTATCGACGATTTTTATAAATACGCACTCGCAGGCCAGCCTATCTCCGACGCGCTCCGCACCACATCGCGAAATATGCTGGCTGATCCGCGCACATCTCATCCCTATTATTGGTCCGCATTCGCAGCGTACGGAAGGCCCTAGATACTTAAATAAATGACTACAGAGACCTTATGCGCCCGGAACGTTCCCATCTTCGCTGGTTCGCCCTAGCGGTTGTATTTCTTGCGGCTCTTTTGCTCGTCTCTTGCGAACAGAGAACACGCCCTCCCGCACCAGTAGAAGTATTCGTGCTCTTCGAAGGGCCGTGGGTCCTAGTCGATGATCCACACGATAGCAACAGCGTCCTCGCCCTCGCGCCGAAATCGAATCTGCACCGTCAACTCTACGTCTCTGCCTCAAACGAAGCGATTCTGGATGCTGGAATCTACACTCTGGCAGTGCCGCCGCACGGTACGGCTTCGAATGTACCAAGTGATCGTACCTTTGCGCAGGCGAAACTCAGCGCTCAAAGCCTGCAGCGAGCGATGGACGACAGGTCCGCACGCTACGTAATCAGACTTCCAAAGCCAGAGGGCTATGTTGCAGCGAACAGGCATACGAGCAGGGTCGGCCCTAGCTATCCGCCGGACGCATCGACGGAGCAGAACTATGTGACGATCGTATCGCTGCGTTACGCCGTCAGCGCTCTCGCGGGATTCACACTGACCGGGAATCCTGACAGCGGGACATTCACGCCCTTGGCCTTGGCGGTAGAAACTCCGGAGATACGTTTTACTATCGAGCCTTCGCAGGTCGATGACCCGTCCGATCAGTGCCACCTGCATTCGCGGCAAGCTTTTGCGGCGACTGTGAAATTGCTCAACCTAACTTTTTTTGTGGATTTTCCAGGCGACCCGTCTAGCTGCCACAACAGCGACCCGCAGAGGCCGCGCTCTGCTAATGCCGCGATGCATCGAAGCTGGCCGCTTCTGCAAATTGCGGGACAGGGAATTGAGCCGGCCATCAGTTTATTGCCAGCGAAGGTTAGCGACTCTCTAATCGCGCCGCAGTACTTGTTGGCAAGTTGGTATTTGCTCCACCTGACGGGCGGGGCTTGCCATGCGCCAATTTTGTTTCTAACGACCACTAACGACTAGCGGCTAGCGCCGAGCCCCCTAGAGTAGCCGTCGCTCCAAGCGAGACAACTCCACATAGGGTGGTTTCGGGTCTACAATAACGGCGTGGAATCCCCACTAGTCGACAAGACGCAGCCAGCTGACCAGTTTCAACATCGCCATGCCGCCTACGCAGCGGAGGCGACCGGCCTGCTGATTATCGCGGTCATTCTTTTGGTCATCACCATCATTCGCTACGGGCAGATTATTCCCTGGAGCGCGCGCTGAAGGTAAGGAATACGGGCGAACCAGCGCGTCAGCCTTTCGCCTCCGATCCGCAATCAAATTCCGGACGCGATCCTTTGCTGGTGGTGGTACTGGGCCCAACCGCCAGCGGCAAAACGTCGCTGGCTCTGACACTCGCACGCCGGTTTCACGGTGAAATCGTCAACTGCGACTCGGTCGCGATGTACCGGGAATTTGAGATTGGCACCGCGAAGCCTTCTGTTGCGGAGCGTGCTCAAGTTCCACACCATTTGATCGATTGCGTGGACCCCTTGGGAGATTTCAGCGCCGGAGAATATGCGCGGCAGGCGCGCGCGATTTTGAAGGAAATGGTTCAGCGTGTAGGTGGACCACCGGAAATCGGGGAAACACCAAGGCATCTGTCTTATCCACTGCCGATCGTTACAGGAGGTACAGGGCTCTATTTGCGGGCCCTGGTGCAAGGTCTTTTCCCTGGTCCCCAGCGTTCGGAAGACTTGCGCGCAAAGCTGCGTGGGCGAGCTCGTAAATTTGGCGCCGAATATCTGCACAAAATTCTGCGTAAGCTCGACGCGAAAGCGGCGGAGCAAATTCACGCCAACGATGTTCCAAAAGTGATTCGGGCGATCGAGGTATGTGTGGCTTCGCGGCAGCCGATGACGAAGCTCTGGCAGCAGGGCACCCAGCCGCTGCGCGGCTTCCGCGTTCTGCGGCTTGGGCTGAATCCGGATCGCGAAACCCTTTACGAGCGCATCAACCGGCGAGCGCAAAAAATGTTTAATGAAGGGCTGGTCGAAGAAACGAAGCGGCTATTCGAAAAATACGGCGCTGAAGCGCGCCCGTTATCGTCGCTCGGGTACAAGCAGGCTATGCAGTATCTTAAAGGCGATTTGAGCCGCGAGGCCGCGATCGCGGCCGCGCAGCAGGCACACCGAAACTACGCGAAGCGGCAAATGACGTGGTTCCGTCGCGAGCCGAACGTTCATTGGCTCGCGGGCTTCGGTGATGACGCAAGTATCCAGAGTGAGGCGATTGAGAGAGTAGCTTTGTTTTGATGGCTGCTCCGCGTTCAGAATTTTAGGGTCGAGACATGTAACCTCGCCCGTCTGCTGCGACCTATGGCCAGCGGCAACACTGCGGCAACACTAGTGAGGGACGGGCAGGGATATTTTTGCTATCGTCTATGCCATGCGACGTTCGCTGATTGATTGCTGGTGCTTGTGCTTTCTGATACTTTTCCTGGGCACCGCCACCGCCAGCCTGGCTAAGGATAAAGATAAAGATAAGGACAAGGCTAAGAATAAGAATCGTGGCCTACCCTCCCATCTCATTCGTCTCGATAAAAGCGGTAAAAAATGGGCTGATAAAGCCCTCCGCAAGATGTCGAAGGAAGAGAAGGTAGGGCAACTTTTTTCGATCTGGACGCGGGTGCAATTCTTCAATGACGCCGACCCTGTTTACCTTCAGTTGTTAGACAGCATTCGCAAATATCATGTCGGCTCTGTGGTGATGAGCGTTCCAGTCGACGGGCCGGTGCTCTTGAGAACTCAGCCTTACGTCGCCGCCGAGCTTCTCAATCGACTCCAAAAGTCATCGAAGCTGCCTCTGCTTGTCGCCGCCGATTTCGAACGCGGGCTCTCCATGCGAATGAATGGCGCAACCGTATTTCCCCACGCCATGGCCTTTGGGGCCACGGGCAACATGGAGTTTGCGGAGGCATTTGGTCGAATTTCGGGTATTGAATCCCGGGCGATTGGCGTGCATCTGAACTTTTTTCCCGACGCCGATGTCAACTCGAACCCGGTAAATCCAGTGATCAACACGCGTTCTTTCGGCGAAGACCCGAAGCAGGTTGGCGACCTGGTGGCGGCCTACGTGAAGGGCGCTCACGAGGGCGGAATGCTTACTACGGCAAAGCATTTTCCTGGCCACGGCGACACCGCCACCGATTCCCATCTGGGCGTCGCGCAAGTCAGCGGTGACCGCGCCCGGCTCAACTCCGTGGAACTGCCGCCGTTTGCCAGCGCGATTGCCGCTGGCGTCGACGCAATCATGGTTGCGCATGTCACCGTCCCAGCGCTCGATTCTGGAGTGAACCAGGTTGCCACTACCTCGAAGCCGATCGTCACAGGGCTTCTGAAGGAAGAGATGAGGTTCAAAGGTCTGGTTGTCACGGACGCGCTCGATATGGCCGGCCTGACCCGCATCTACGCGAGCGATATCGGTCGCGCCGCGGTAGAGTCGTTCAAGGCCGGCAACGACCTGCTCATCATTCCCGCCGATCTCGATGCCAGCTATCGGTCGATGGTGCAGGCGGTTCGCAGCGGAGAAATCTCGCGCGAACGGCTGGACGAATCGGTCCGCAAGATTCTCGAGATGAAGGCTTCGGTAGGTCTCAACAAGGAGCGCCTGGCTGACCTCAGCCAAATCTCCACCGTGATTGCCCGGCCCGATAATGTGGCCGCAGGCCAGCAGATGGCCGACTCCGCGATCACCCTGGTACGGGATAACGGCAAGACAATTCCACTACAGTTTCCTGAGAATTCCGGAACTCCGCAACCCGCTCTGCCGTATCAATCAGTGACCGAGGTAAAAAACCGTCTTGTCGCGGTAATCTTTTCGGATGATATGCGCACAGATTCCGGTCGCATGCTAGAGCGGCAGATCACCTCTCGCGTAAAGGATGCGCACGTGATCTACGTCGACTCCCGATCGGCGGCAGGCATGGCGCCCTCGGTGATGCAGGCGATTGACGGAGCCGAGCGCGTAGTTGCTGCGCTCTACATTGTTCCGGTGGCGGGCAAAGCGATGCGTGCGGCAGATGGTGGAGTGACCAATTCGGTGGCGATGGATGACAGCGCCGGCGCTTTGCTTAATTCAATTCTGGAGCGCGCGGCGGACCGCACCGTGGTGCTCGCGATGGGGAACCCCTACGTGATCCAAAGCTTTCCGGCAATCCAGAATTATGTTTGCTCGTTTTCCAACGCGACGGTTTCGGAAACTGCCGCCGTCAAGGCGATCTTCGGTGAGATTCCGATTCAAGGCCGCTTGCCAGTCACAATTCCTGACATTGCCAATCGAGGCGATGGAATTCAAAAGTCAGTGAAAGGGAGCGTAGGAGGCTCTCACTAATGTCTCATCCGAAATTACGCGGCACCAGGTTCTCAAGGCTTGCATTTGTTCGAAAACAAGGCGCCACACTTCCGCTGATAGCACTGGCTGCCGCGCTCGCCTTTCTTCCGGCTTGCAGCATCGATGCGCACGATAAGGATAAGAATGGGGACGCGCGCGTAGATATCAAGTCGCCGATCGGCGATCTGCATGTCAGCGAAGATGCCGACATTCGCGATGCGGGGTTGTCAGTTTATCCCGGCGCGAAGGCCGCTCCGAAAGATGGCAGCGATGATAAGAAAAGCGCAAATGTGAATCTTGCGATTCACGGGTTCTCGCTTAAAGTGGTAGCCGCGGAATTTATCTCGAACGATGCTCCCGACAAGTTGATCGCTTATTACGATAAGGAGCTTCACAAATATGGCAAGCCGATCCAGTGTCATGGGGAGTGGAATCGCGGTGACGTCGATTCTTCTCCCGACAAGGAAGAAGGTTCGAAGCCAGTTTCTTGCAAAGGCAACAGCAGTGGAAGCTCGGTTGAGTTGAAGGTTGGAACCGAGGCGAATCAACACATCGTTGCCATCAAGCCGAACGGCGGCGGCACACGTTTCGCGCTGGTATACGTGCGCATGCACACGAACTCAGATAACAACATTTAATCGGGCCACAACGGTTATCGGGGCCAGACCGTCGGGGACTGCGACGTGGTTATTTCGGAGCTGTCCAGGTCGTGTTTTTGCCTGAGCTCAGCGTGGCCAAATTTCGTTTGAATCCTGGGTATAAGTTTGCTATCGAGTATGTCGCTCCCACGAATGCATGCCTATGTGGACCGCCCGCGCCGAGGCCTGCCTCGAATCCACCGTCGATGACCAACCTTGGCATAACCGTATAAGTTAGCGCCCACAAGGACGATGCGAATCCCGGAGTGCTTCGGTCGAGGCGGGTGTTGCCGTAGAACTCGAATGTAAATTGGAAGCCTGCCTTAATGTCATGGGACAAGGCCAGGTTGTATTGCTGCATGCGACCGAAGCCGGACTGATTCGGCCTTCCGATCAAATACTCCGTGGCGTTAAAGTCAAAATGAGTTTTCGCGAGGTCTTTGCTGGCGAGAAATGTGATTGAATGATCTACCTGCCCCGACCCCAGATTTTTTTCCGCGCTGGCGCTGGGTATTTTGACCGCGTAGGTAAATGCAATCGATGGCACTCGCGGCGTTTGCCGATAGAGGCGGATATGCGGGCCGATCCAGTTATCCCCAAACCCACGACGCGTACCCGATGAATCTGTCAAAGAAAGAAATGACGTTGTGTTCCACCGAATCTCCACATCGCAAAGCAGGCCGAACTTCAACAGGCCGCCAGCGGAGTTGGACCGGGAAGAATCCTCTAGCCATAACTGATCCATTCCGTATTCCAGTTCCAGCACGCCATATTGGGTGACATCGGCCGGGTTCGCGACCGTTGGGCGATTCGGGTCCGCCTGCACGGCATCCGCATAACACCCCGTCTGCTTGCCGATCCATTGTCCTGCCGAGGGAACGGCAGTCGCGAGGCAGATGAAGAAGGTAGCGCTAAAAATCTTCAGGAAACTTGCGATTGGGCTGTGTACAAAAGATATAAATCGCCTTTGATCACACATGATTGGCTTCATCGCGGGTATAGCCAACTATCTCATATCAACCAAAGCCCAAAAATTGCCTGATTCGGTGGTGGTAGTAATTCACACTTGCAACTCGGGTTTAAAAGTTGGGCCAACCCGCCACCTCGATCCCTGTCTCTTGCTCTCCACACAGTTGTGAGCTAGCTTTAAAGGGGTGGACCACGCTTGCTACCAATGTGGGGCGACAATTGAAGACGGGCGGCCATTTTGCCCGCATTGCCGCGCTCCTCAGATTAGCGTTCAAATCTCTGCTCCTTCTGGTCAAGCTCCCGCCGAATCAGCGGAAGATTTGCCTTCAGGCATCTCGCTTGAAACCGGGTTATCTGATGACCGCTTTCAGCAGACAGGTTCAAGGCGCGTACTCGACAAGCGCGCCGCGGTTCACGCCGCGCTTAAGGCTGGAGTGCTGGGTGTCTTCATCGGGATTATTCCTTTTCTTGGAATCGTAATCACCGGCTACCTCGCGGTTTATTTTTATCGTAGGGAAAACGGATTAGTGCCGGTCGCCTCTCTTTCATCGCGCGTCGGCGGAGCGGCGGGGGTGGTCGCGTTTGCCATCAACGCAATATTGATGACGGTGCGGGTTTTTATCTTTCACGCGCAACAGGAATACGTCGACCTTCTCACCCAGTTCGCTCATAAAGTCGGAGCCGACGCTTCAGACATTCAAGCCAGCATCCGTAATCTTTTCACCCCGGCGGGACTCATTGTCAGCTTATTTTTTTGGATGCTGATTGCGGTGGCGCTCGCATCGATCGGTGGAGCACTCGCTTCTTTTTTTCTGCGGACGCGCGATTCGAATCCGTAGCGCCAATCTGCAACGAAGCTGCAAAGAAGCTGCAACAAAGTGAAATGAAGAAGAACAGGCTATCCGCGGTCAGTGGCCTTGCTCTCGCTCCGCGTCCTGCGTATCATCCACCATTGCGTTCAAAGATCAACCTTTAAGACCTATGAATTCTGCATCGCGGTCGCTGCTCGGCATCGAACAGCTTGATGCCGGCGAGATCCTGAAAATCTTAAAATTTTCCCGGAGCATGAATCCCGAGCGCCCACGGCCCTTGCTTAAGGGCAAGCGCGTGCTCCTGCTCTTCTACGAGGCTTCTACCCGCACCCGCACTTCGTTTGAGATCGCCGCCAAGTCGCTGGGTGCGCATACCGTGCTTATCCAGTCGGCGGGATCGAGTATCGAGAAAGGAGAATCGCTCCTCGACACTGGGTACACGCTGC
The DNA here is from genome assembly GCA_043749775.1 of Acidobacteriaceae bacterium. Taxonomy (GTDB): domain Bacteria; phylum Acidobacteriota; class Terriglobia; order Terriglobales; family Acidobacteriaceae; genus Acidiflorens. The sequence continues at coordinate 16,331 of JAYVCW010000177.1, forward strand.
GCGCCTTGGGAGCCGATCTGATTGTGCTTCGGCATCCCAATGCTGGCGCACCCCACGTGATGGAACGGCATATTGACGTGCCGATCATCAACGCCGGAGACGGTTTGCACGAGCATCCCTCGCAGGCCTTGCTCGACGCGAACACTATTCTGCGAAACAAAAAAAGTTTCAAGGGCTTGCAGGTTGCCATCGTCGGCGATATTTTTCATAGCCGCGTAGCGCGGTCCGCCTGCCATCTCTTGAGCAAGTTTGGAGTCAAAATTATTCTCTGCGGTCCGCCCGAGTTGGTGCCTGAGGTTGCGACTACTCTCGCTCCCGGAATTAGCGTGGCTAGAGACATAAACGACGCTTTGCACGGAACCGACGTCCTTATGCTGCTGCGCATGCAAACGGAGCGGCTCGCGGGATTGAAGATCAATCTGGCCGATTACATCGCCCGTTATCAAATGACCAGCGAGCGACTAAAAATGGCGAAGAAGGATTGCATCCTGATGCATCCCGGACCCATTACTCGCGGGCTTGAGTTGACGAGCGAAGTTGCGGATGGCGTGCAGTCCCGCATTCTGGAAGAAGTGCGAAATGGCGTGCCTACGCGCATGGCGATTCTTGCGAGGGCGGTGGGGAAGATGCGATGAGCAGACCGTCAGCAGAACGAACGACTCACGCCGCATCGCTCGTGATAAAAGGTGGTCACGTGATCGACCCGTCATCGCACATTGATGCGCCGATGGATATCTTGCTGCGAGCTGGACGGGTTGCCGAAATAGCTCCGCCGAACAAACTTGCGCGCGTCGGCGAGGCGGCAGAAAAATTTGATGCCCGCGGCCTTGTCGTTGCCCCAGGCTTCATTGATCTGCATGTTCATCTGCGTGAGCCAGGACAAGCGCACAAAGAAACCATCGCGACGGGTACGGCCGCAGCTGCCGCTGGGGGCTTCACGTCCGTCTGCACTATGCCCAATACCATCCCGGTGGTCGATTCGGTTGAGTGGATCGAATGGCTGAAAAGCCCTGCCCGGGGCGCGATTGTGAACGTCTTTCCAATTGCTGCCGCCACGCGAGGAAGCAAGGGTGGGGCGCTCACCGACTTTCGCGCGCTGCAATTGGCGGGAGCGATAGCCGTCACGGATGATGGCAAGCCAATTCTTGAAGATAGCGTGATGCGCGAGGCTTTGTTGCTCGGAGGGCAGTTGAACCTCCCCGTTGTGCAGCACGCCGAAGACACGCGCATGACCGAAAATTGCTCCATGCACGCCGGGGCGAAGTCGTTTCGCCTGGGACTGCGAGGCATGCCGTCAGCAGCGGAAGCCGCGATCGTAGAGCGCGATATCCGACTCGCGCTGCAAATTCCTAACGCGCGGCTGCATGTTGCACATCTCTCAACCGCCGACGCGTTGAAGAGTGTACGGCGGGCGAAAGGCGCGAAAGCAAAGGTAACTTGCGAGGTGACACCGCATCACTTCACGCTGGTTGATGACGATATGCGTGACTACGACAGCAACTACAAGATGAATCCTCCGCTCCGTGGTGCGGCTGACTTAGAAGCCGTTCTCGCAGCGCTTGCCGACGGAACTGTCGATGCGATCGCGACCGATCACGCGCCCCACGCCGCTCACGAAAAGCAGACGGAATTCGAGCGCGCCGCATTCGGAATAACCGGCTTGGAGACCGCCCTCGCGCTGGCCATAACCAGGCTTCACCGCGAGAAACGGATCTCGCTTGCGAGAGTGATTGAACTCTTTACTGCCGGGCCGGCCCGCTGCTTCGATCTTCCGGGACGTGGCAGCCTCGCGGTGGGCTCGATCGCCGACGTCACCATCTTCGATCCGACTAAGAAATGGGCATTCGATGCCGCGAAATCATTATCGAAATCGAAGAACACTCCATTTGACGGATGGCAACTTACCGGAAAAGTGATGGCGACGGTTGTAGGCGGGAAGATCGTGTACCTTGCCTAAGCCCCCGGACCTATGCAACAGTAAAAAACTCCGGCCCGTTTCTTGACCTTCGAGTTTGAGCGGGAAATTAATCGACTGCGCTGCAAGAGCGCTTACGCGCTTTTTACGAGCGGGATGCCGGGCGATACCAATCCAACTTTATGAAGCTTGGCGGTAAAGCGATCTTTATCAGCCGAACTAGTGGCGGCTGCGAGACGTTTTCGCAATTTCGTTATTTTTTCCGCGCGAGTACGGCGGCGGCGGATCTCAGGACGACGGCTGGGTGCTGACATATTGGGTTCTCCTCGTAAGTTTAGGGTCGCTTCATTATAAAGTAGCGCGGGGTGCGCCGCTCCCTGTTGACGCATAACCGCTACACGCAAGCACCGGTAATCTCGGATACTTGGCAAAGCGCGGTTCTACAAATGAAAGCTTGCACATTATAAAAACCGAGCCTCGGTCGGATTCAATCAGTCGCGCGTTCGCGCAGCTGGAACACAAGCCAGCATTCATTTTCTGCAAGGCGTTCTGCAAAGTGTTCTGCTGCTCGCTCATACGCTTTTCTGACACCACAGTTCGGACCTTCTCTCCCGCGCACGGCATGGCGGCAATGGCTCGTTAGCGTCGAGGCAGGCGCGCTCGCCTCTGCCACAGCGCGCCAGCGTCGTTGCTCTAGTGAACGGCGGTGCCAGAGCCCTCAGTCAAAGTTACAAATCCATCGGCCTCTGCGCCAGGAAACGCCTCGCTATTGCCATTCGGCCATCGAACTTCAATGCGCTCGACTCTTGAACTGGAGCCGAGGCCGAAGTGCAGCCGCATATCGTTGTTTGATATGTAGCTTGATCCGCTTCTTACTTCTTGCACAAATTTATGATCCGCGACCTGGACCGTGACTTTTGCTCCGATACCATCACGATTCGACTTTGTTCCGCGAGTGATTACTCCCAGCCAATGATTCGCATTCATCGATTGGTTCACCAGAAGCATGGGCTGGTCGCTCATGTTATTGATGACGGCCGAAATGCGGCCATCATTCCAAAGATCACCAATCGCCAATCCTCGACTGGACATCGGTTGCGTGCATCCCGGGCCACATTGTTGACTGATGTCTGTAAATTTTCCGTTTCCCGCATTCCAGTAGAGAAGCCGTGACTGGCGGTACGTTGAGCCGAGGTGTGCGGTATCCACCTCAGGATAAACGTGGCCATTGACGGAAAAAATATCCAGCCTGCCGTCGTTGTCGACATCCATAAACATCGTTCCCCAGCCTAAGTGGTGAGTATTGAGACCTAGGCCAGCCTCGAAAATAGTTGAGGCGAATGTTCCGTCTCCACTATTGCGGTAGAGAGAGGATGAATCGTCCGAAAAATTCGTTTTAAAAATGTCCGGGCGTCCGTCGCCGTCGTAATCGCCGACTGTCGATCCCATGCCGGCTTGCTCGCGCCCGTCTTCGTTAAAAGCCACACCAGCTTCCGCGGCGACGTCAACAAAAGTTCCGTTCTTAAGATTGTGGTACAGAATGCTCGGCGTGCTGTCGCAGGCGACGTAGATATCCGGCGATCCATCGTCGTCGTAATCAAGGCTGGAGACGCTGAAGCAGTAATGGCCATCCGTTTTTTCGATACCACTTGCCTTGCTGACGTTTTCAAACTTTCCGCTGCCGAGATTGTGGTAGAGAATGTTGGGGGAAGATGCCAAGCCGCGGGGACCGCACATCACCGGGGTCCCCTTCCATACGCAAATCTGCCCCTCTCCGGGATTAGG
>JAYVCW010000178.1:0-2255 GCA_043749775.1 Acidobacteriaceae bacterium
ACCGACTTGAAGTGGAGTAATGAAGTCACGACAGAATTCACGTCGCGCACGATGTGAATGAAGCGTGCTTCCGGAAAAAGTTGGCGCAATCCAAAGACGTGGAAAGAGTTTTCGGGCGTGCCATCCACCCAACGCATTTTGGGTTCGTCGCTTGTGCGCAACCGGCGCAGGTCGATCGCTTCGAACTCGGCGGCGGACTTCTTGAACTCCTCGATTTTGCGTCTGACCAGGGAATCAAACGAATCGCCAAAACTCCGAAAAAATTCGTCGCGGCTGATCCCATGGGCGGAGAGCTGAGAAGTTTCCCCGCGAGCGCTTCCGACATTAAATCCGCAGGCGAGATCGATCGCCAGTTTCCCCATCCAACCGCTTTCCTCCATCGGGAAAAGATTCGGATGCTGTCCAAGGCACCAGGTGAGAATGCTCGTCCCGGAGCGCGGCGAACCAATCACGAATATCGGCTTCGCGGCCATGCGTTAATCGTGCTTCGACAAGGTTTTGGGGCCCGCGATTTCCAAGAGGTTGTCTACGTCCGCTGGAAGCCGATAAATCGCGCAGATCGACTCGTCGTTATAGATGAGATCGCAACGACGTTCCAAGAAGTCGGATAACCCGTCGTAGTGTTCCAGCCACCAAAACATTGTCGCTGGAATAACTAGAAAGTCCGCTCCCTTCTCACTCACATCCTTCAGGTGAGAGATAGCGGAACTGCCATCGGCCGGATGGTATCCAGTATAGTTACCAATCTCATCCTGCGGGAAATGCCAGCCGCTGCGATCTTGGAAACGAACCAGTTCATGATCGCCTTTATTGATCACCGCCACGTTCGCGCCGGAAGGAACGTTTTGTGAAACTGCCTCGCGGACTTGTGTGACAAGGCGATGGTAACGCTGGCTGATGCGCCATGGCTGCGCGTGATTGGTCTCGGCCATTCGTGCTCGTTTCGGTGTGCGATTTAACACCGAACCAACGGCTGCCAGCGCCTGTTTCTTCACTGCATCAAAGCCATGTCGCGGCTCGATATACTCACGCCCCGTCTGGCTTATGTGCTCCCAAAGCTTCTCCTCTGTGAGCAAGCGCTCGATTCCTCGAGCGAATGCAGGTGCGTTGTCCGCTACAAGTACATGTTCCTCGTGCCTTACGCCCAGCCCTTCGATTCCAATTGTCGTCGATACTGCAGGTGTGCCGCTCATTAGAGATTGAATTAACTTCGTTTTGGTTCCAGCTCCGTAAAGCAATGGAATGACTGAGATACTCGCGTGTTCTAGATAAGTCTGAATCGAAGGCACCCAGCCGACCACTCGAACGTTTGCCAGTCCCGCGGCGATTTCCCGAATCGTGTCGTCCACACCATTCCCGACTACCACGAGCGGATGCAAGGCGAGAAGGGCAGGGTCAATCAGCGGTAGAATATCGCGGCAGAGAAATTCGAACGCGTCGATATTTGGCGTGTGGCGGAAATTACCGAGAAACAAAATCCCGCTTCGCTCGCTGCGCGGTATGGGCGAAAGCGGAAAATCTTCCGCCAGCTTTACGACGTGCGATAAACCCGGCTCGCCTGCGAGATCATCCACGAGGGAAGCCTCCTTTTCAGAAACGGCCAGCACTCCGTCGGCTGCTGCATAAACGTTCATTTCCCGGGCCATTTCCGAGCCATAATCGGGACCGAGCAGTTGCGGAGTTTCTGTCTCTTGTCTAAGCGAAAAAATGCGACGCGCATTACGCAAAAAGTGAAGGTCGATGCTGTCAACAATGACAAGCGTTCGCGGCGACGCCGTTCTGAGAAACTCAATATGTTGCTCAGCGACGTCCCAGAATACGAGGATGGCTAGATCGAAGTCAGCAGCGCTAATGAGGTCGTCCGTCGCTTCTCCGAAGCCGATGTGTGTCTCGATACCTCGCTGCTGAAGTAATCGTTCGTAACGCGATCCTTGCGCCGCATGCTGAGCCACAAACGTCACGCGCCAGCCATCCGCTTGCAGAAACTCGAGCATATGGAAGATGCGCCGTGAACCGCCTTCGCGGTCGAATTCCGGCATCACCGGCGAGCAAAGCAGTAAACGCTTCGACTTTAGTCCGTCGGTATTTCGGACAGCCAGCGCGCTCCACGTTTTCGCATTGTAACGACCTGGCGCTGCTGATTGTCCCGTGAGCTCCGCCTTCCATCGCTCCCGGAATTTTTTCCGATTAATGGATTGAAACCGCTTCGTCCCCTTGGTGAGATCCGTACCGGAGGAGGCGCCTTCGAAGTGAAT
>JAYVCW010000179.1:0-2311 GCA_043749775.1 Acidobacteriaceae bacterium
GCAGACGATAAGGCGGGAACAGTTCTCGCAGTGGGTCTTGAACATAGGAGCCTCCTGGCGTTCCTAACTGCGATTTACGGTCCACCGAACGGGCTGTTATGGACCTACCCAACTGCATTGCGCTCGCCGGCACGCACTTCCCGAAAGGGTCCTTCCCGGTGAGACAAAAAGTCTGCGATGCGCCAGCAGTCCGCAAAAACGGTAGCTGAGACAAAACGAATTAGGGTTTACAGTCGATCGACGTCTCGGCCGCTCCGGTCGGTCTGAAGTTGAATCAGCCTGCGAGACGACGCCACCATGGGCGAGACGGCGGGGCCGCTAGAAGCCGTTCAGCCCGTTCTCGCCATCCGTCGCGGTCGGCGCGTAGCTGGTCGCGGTCGGTTTACAGCTTGAATCTCGAGTTTCTGTTGTAGCCGGTCACCGGATCATTGGAACGATGGGAGAGAATAAGCTCACGCTCTTTCTTGAGTACCTCGGCATCGGTTGCCGTATCGCTTTCCCAGAGGATTTCTCGGCGAATCGTTATGTCGCGCCGCGATTCCCGGGTCGGAAAATCCGCCTCGATGAGCGCGCAATTCGGCGTTCCAAAATAGCGGATTGTGTCGGTTAGATCGCTGCCGATATAGATTTTCCCGTTCGGCCAGGTGATCCGATAGACAACTTTCCAAGGTCGCGACATTTGCGGGCCTCAGCCGGTAAGCCTTCGCCACCAAGGCCGCGCCCTTTCCGCTGCAACGCGCTCGGCGAGGTCGAGGTGCGCGGCTATCGCTTTGTCCGCACGCTCACGTTCAGCGTCCAGCCGGACGCGCTCGGCGTCCAATGTCGCTTGTAGCTCAGCAAGGCGGGCCCACGCCGCAGCCCGCTCAGCTTCCCGTTCACCGGACAGCCTGCCGCGCTCGGCCCGCTCGCCCGCAAGGTCAGATCGCGCCGCAGATAGGTCAGCTTCCCGCGCCGCCAAGTCCCTTTTCAGCGTCTCAACATGGTCTTCTAAGGCTTTGAAAAGCCGCTCAGCGGACACCCGTTCGGACGGGGTACGGACGGGTTTCGTGTTCGCCCGTTCGGACGGGGTACGGACGGCGTCCGTACGGCCCTCAGGAAGTCGTACACGTGCCTTCCCGTCATTGCCGCGCGTCCTATGCCATCGGCCACGAATAGCCTTTTGGCGGATCGCCTCAGGCGTCACGCCTAGCCGTTCGGCCGCCTGTTCGTACGTGAGCCATTCGCCTGTTGGATCTTCGGTCATATCGACGCCCGTTAGTACGACGTACGTACGCCGTTCGTTATGAGCATTGCGCTTAATGCGGTTAAGGCGGCGTTGCCCTCCCAGAGCGTCCGCTCATGGCGTCGCGCGGCTTGCCCTGTCATTTTGGGTATGTGCAAAACATTTCCGTTAATATCGGTATCTTGACGCCAAGGCGTCGGATGTAGATATTTGAACAAATTGCCACGCCGACAGTTGTCGCACGAAGGCGGTAGCCAATGCGCAAGCTCGTTCAACCATTGCCATCCCTGCACTGCCAGCGTTGTGATGGTACGTTGGTTTTGAAATGCGTCGATCCTGAAATTCCGGCCCTTGAAATCGACCTCCAGATATATGTTTGCACTAAATGTGGCCGAGAGCACTCGCGTATGGTAACCCACGACCCCTATACCCCGCACGCTCCACTTCATCGGACTTTTCAGCAATAGGGGTTTCCGGTTCGGTCGGTCGAGAATTTCCGCCCAAAAAAGGCCCGCTGAATTTTTGGTGGCCGCCATATCGCGCCGCCATACTGAGGCCGCAGCCGCCGCAACCAGGCCCGCGCGGCCAGTTCATTTTCGGTATGCCCAATGGATCGGCGGCCGTGAATCTGCTTCTGAGGGGCCTTTAGCAGACGGCCATTCGCGACTGCTGTCGACCGATCAGAGACATTCGTCTGCGGACGACCACAAACCCGAAGCAAACCTCGTCGCAGCAGGGCGTACCGCTTTCCCGGCGAAGGCAGCATCCGACCCTTTAGCGACACCTGGGGACAGAAACAATCTTTCAGACAGAAGCCTAGGGTCGGCGCATAGTTTCGGGCAGTCCTTCACCTCGCAAAATGCTCTCTATCGCGTCCTTAGATTCTTTTAAGCTGCAATTTGTCGATCTGCGATAAAGCGCAATGGCTTGAATCTTTCGGCCGTTTTCCAACAATCTGCGAATGTCGGGAGAGACCCCCTCGAAGCTATTGAAAGTAATTCCGGTCTTCCGGTAGAGATAGTTGATTTTTGCTTCAAGCTGCGAGATTTTTGAGTTTGGACTTAAAGACCGCAAACCGTTGAGAGCGTA
>JAYVCW010000180.1:0-3898 GCA_043749775.1 Acidobacteriaceae bacterium
TCGTCGGCACGCACTATTACGAAGTACGAGCGAGCGATGTAGTCAATGGAACGCCGGAATCCTCCGGGCCAAGCAACATCGTGAAAGTGGTTTTCTAATGGAGGCTCAATGCTGCAACTCGTAATCGTCCTCATCGTAGTCGGCGTCCTGCTCTGGATGGTCAATGCTTATCTACCGATGGACGAAAAGATTAAAAATATTCTGAATGTTGTCGTGGTGATCTGCGTCATTCTCTGGCTCCTGCAAGTCTTTGGAGTGCTCGGAATGGCGAATGTACCCGTACCGCACGTCCGCTAATTGTCCGATCAATCTCCAAATCTAAGCGATCTTCTTCTTCCACCTGAAGGCCAAGAGGAATCCGCGCCCGAAATGCAGGACTATGGGCCGAAATTCCTCGATCTCCCGGAAGATAAGATTGAGCAGCTGCAAAGCCTGATTACCAAGCTCAACCTGCGCGATACCTGGGCGCGGCAAATCGAAATCATCCGCTGCACGACCAAACGCTACTTCTGGCTCGGAATGCAGCACGTCTGGTGGAATAACGACGCTTCCATGTTCCAGGTCGGAGCCAAAGGCGGCGCCGTCGTGGCCGAGAACATGAACGAAGAGAACACGGCCGCGCAGGATTTCAATATCTACAAGCCAAACGGCAAGATTTTTACCGCCGTATTCGCGCAGAATCCCGCAACCATACGCAGCGAACCTGACCAACCGCAAGCGCCAGAAAGCATTCGAGCCGCAAAAGAAGCGGAGAAGTACATTCGCGTCTACGACAAATACAACCCCGCTCAGGATGCCCAAATCACCATCGGTCGATTGCTTTGGAATGACGGGCGCGTGATCTCGATTACCGAACCAAGCGATGAAGGCGACTGGGAATGCACCGAATACCGAGGCGTACTAGAGACGAAAGTCCCTATTTATGAGACGGACAAGAAGTTTTGGCCTTACTGCAAGGTTTCGCTTGAACACGATGTCCTGACGATGAAGCAAAAGCACCCAGACGTTGCCGACAAGATTCAGGCAGGGGGAAAGTCGGCCTCACCGAACGACGAAACATCGCGCATGGCCCGAATCTCAACCGCCGAAAGCATTACCCAACTTTCGCACGACACCCTGCAATATCTGGTTACCGAGGATCGCTGGTGGCTACGTCCGTCGGCCTTTATGGACATGGAAAAGCCTGACCGCGATTTCTGGATGCAGCTATTTCCCGAAGGCTGCAAGCTAACCTTTTGCGGCCCAGTCTTTTGCGGAGCGGAAGCGGTTTCGCTCGATGACGCAATCGACGTGATGCACGCTGAGCCAGGCGAAGGGCAAGCGCGGAACTCGTTAGGCGATCCGCACATTCCAGTGCAAATGGAATTTAACGATGCCATGAATTTGACGAGCGAGCTTTTGAAATACGCTGTGCCATCGCTCTGGGCAGATATTGACGAGACAGAATTTGCGGCCATTAAAGAGCAGGTAGCCCAGTACGGGCAGATACGCCCCAAGAAACGCAAAACCGGCGAGCCGATGGAGAATGACTTCTTCCCCGAGCCGCAAGTGTCCGCTCCTGACATTCTCCCGATCTGGATTGAGAACCTACAAGGGGCACTCACGCAGTTAGTAACATTGAACCAGCCCGCCATGTTTGGCGCGAACATGGATGACCAGAAAACCGCGAAAGCCTATCAGCAAGCCTTACAGCAGTCGTTAGGCGTATTGACGATTATCTGGGTGCCATTCAAGAAGTTTGTGGCGAATATCCATGAGCAGGCTTGCCGCATCGCTTCAAAACGCGAGCAGCCCTTTTCAGCGATGGTCGATGGGAAGAATAACAAGCAGGAAACACTCTCGATTGACCCCAAAGTCTTGCAGGGCGGCTTTACCTTTTCCGCCGTGCCTGACCAGAGCTTCCCGGAATCGCCTGACCAGAAATCGCAGACCATCATGGGCCTGATGGCCGCCGCGCCGACGAATCCCATTCTTGCCGCAACCTTGCAATTACCCGACAACCTCGTATTGCAGCGCGACGCGATTGGACTCACGGATTTCGTGATTGAAGGGGCGGACGCACGGGACAAGCAGTTAGAAGAATGGTTGCTGATGCAGAAAGGCGAAGGCCCAGAGCCCGACATGCAAGCAACCCAGCAGCGCAATATGCAAGCGCAGCAAGCGGTTACGACCTTGACCGGTGGCAACCCCGCGGCGGCGCCGCCGTTACCCGCTTTGCCGCCCGTAATGAAATCGAGTGTCGAAGTTGACCCGGATACGGACGATCACGTCAACGAAGCGCTCGAATGTTTCCGCTTATTGAACTCTCCCGAAGGCTTAAAGATCAAAGCCGCGCAGGATATGGGCGATGGACGCCCGGGACTTGCCATTTGGACTGATTTGAAAATGCACTTCTTAGCTCACATGGCAGCGGGACAGGGTAAAGGCTTGATCTTCCCGCCGCCACTCGCTGGGCCGCCACCTATGCCTATGCCAGCACCCGCAGGGCCGAAACCGCCCGGCGCGAAACCCGACGCACCGCCCACAGGAGGGCCGCCGAATGCTCCACCGACTTCTTAATTTATTCCTTCATCATTTACTTTTTGCTGGCACAATGTTCTTTGCCGCTGGAGCGCCAACACTTAGCGGCGTAGGAGGCGACAGTGGCGCGGAATCTGCGGGAACTGGTTCAGGAGATAGTGGACAGGGAACGGGAGAATCCGCCGAGGGAATTGAGTCCTCTCAATCTGAAGATGTTTCCAATGTCGATGCTGGAAGCTCAACTGATAAGGGAGGTCCTAACGCCCTCGTTGATGCTGGAGACGGTCGCAAAATCCCCCAGAAGTATGCCGAACTCTTCAAAACTGACAAAGCCCTCCGGGAGATGTTCTTCTCTCAATCCGCGCTCAAAAAAGAGTTTCCCGGCGGCGTCCGTGAAGCGCTCGCGCTCAAAAGGCAAGTCGCAGAAGTAGGCGGACTCGAAGCTGTAGCCGAACTGCAAAACGAGATTACCGGCCTAAAATCAAACTCCGAACTCTTCGAGAAAGATCAGCAGAAGTGGGTGGAATCGAGCTTCGCGGAAAACTCCGACGCCAGCATCAAGGCAGTCGGCCTCGCACTCGACTTCACCGCCGAGCATCATCCCGAACAGTACAACCACATCATGAGCAAGGTGCTGTTGAACACCTTGGATCAGTACTCCCCGGTTGGCGAAATCTGGCAGATACTCTCCAACCTGAAAGATAATCCCGGCGCTCAGCAAGCCGCCCAGCAGTTAGCCAAGTGGTACAACGGCATCAAGAACACCGCTTCAAAGATTCCCGAAAAGAAGATTGACGAAGCCTCGAAAAAGCTCGAAACCGAGCGTCAGCAACTCACCCAGGAAAAAGAGCAAATACGCAATCAGAAGATCAACGCCGAAGCTGTCCCGTACATGCAGAAAGCGGCCGAATCTCAGATTGAGACGAAGGCCAAGACATCGGGCATCGACATTCAGGCAATCAAGCGCGATACCCCAAAACGCTATGAGAAATTCATGGCCGACGTGACCCAAACCATCCACAAGAACGTCCTGGCCGACAAGAACTTCGTAAACCGCTTTGACGCGGCGCTGAAGTCGGGCGATACCGCGAAATGCGTGCGTATGCTCAACAGCCGGCACGATCTGGCGATCAAGGGCGATGGGCACAAGGACGGCGTGGTTACATCGCTCGTCGAAGAGTGGTTCGGCCCGGGGAAGAAAGTAACCCCACAGCCCGAGAAGGCGCAGGCGCAAACTGCGAACCGTGGCGGCAATTCGGCGGCGGTACGCGTTCCGTCTATGCCTTCCAAAACCGAGATTAACTGGCGCGATCCGAAAACCCGCGTAATTGACGGGGAAGCCATGCTGCACAATGGCAAATTCGTGAAATGGCGCGAC
>JAYVCW010000181.1:0-2592 GCA_043749775.1 Acidobacteriaceae bacterium
CGCCTCTCGATGCCGCTCGAAAAGGTCCGCAAGGTCCTCAAGATCGCCAAGGAACCGATCAGCCTCGAAACCCCCATCGGCGACGAGGAAGACAGCCATTTGGGCGACTTCATCGAGGACAAGAACGCCGTCATCCCCGTCGACGCCGCGATCCAGAGCAACCTCAAGGAAACCGTCACCCGGGTGCTCGCGTCACTCACGCCGCGCGAAGAACGCGTGCTCAGAATGCGCTTCGGAATCGGGATGAATACGGATCATACGCTCGAGGAAGTCGGCCAGCAGTTCAGCGTCACCCGCGAACGGATTAGGCAGATCGAGGCGAAGGCGCTGAGGAAGCTGAAGCATCCGTCGAGAAGTCGGAAAATGAGATCATTCCTCGACCAATAGCTCCCGAGGTTTGCTGATATCGGAGCAATGTCCTGAAGGCCCGGCGTGCGAATGGGTAACTGCTTTAAGCTCGCCAAAAACGGTGTCTGCAGTTATATGCGGACCGCTTTCGCTATTTGATGTCTTTGCGATGCGCATACATTGCTAGCCTTTGCATCGCGTCCGCAACTAGCTGTCTCCGCTCGTGATCGGACAGCTGCGGGAACCTTAGAAACGCATCAAGACTGGTGAAGGCTTCGTCGAGTTCAACATGTTCCATGTCGTTGATTTCGGTCTTGTCCTTCCAACGATGGTAGTGGCATATTTCGTGAGCCGCCGCTGCTTGCATCAATAAAGACTGGTTTGGGTTAATAGCATTTGCTGCAGGATATACGTCGGGCCCAAAGACAATCTCAGGGATGTCTTGTTCACCTTCTTTGATAGTGTGAAAATTTGTATGCTTCGTATCGTCGTAGACAACGTTGACGGTGTTATCGAGAGACAGGAAGGTGTTGATTACGCGCTCGACGTCTTTCTTTTCGAGTAGGTCGCTTCTGCGACCCGGCGGTAAAGAGGTGATGTCTTCTGGCATCAGCCTTTGACCAGAAACGACAAGTCTGTAGGTCGACGATCAAGAGATAGAAGCTGGCGAAGCAATCGACCAGCCGCGATCCGCGACGCACCTGTGTTGATTATGGTGAGCTTGTTGCTTCGCTGCGCATATTTAAGAACGCCTACAGTAAGCCAAAGCGGATTTCGTTTATCAAATAAATCACCTTGCCACCGCATCAGTTTATAGGTGTTGCCCATCGACAAATAGGTGAGCTTTTCTCGCCATTGCTTAAGCGCGCGGCTGGTGCCCATTGAAACTATGTCTGATTTATAGTCCTTCATCAGTGCCGCGTAGCCGTGTAAGATTACCCCGGAATCGACGAGCAAGCTTTCTCGTGTCTTCCGCCTTTCCGCCGGATCCAAATGGCCCAGCTCTGGCCTAACCTCGGCGAGCAGGTCGTAAAACTGCGCAGCCACACGGGCCATCCCGTCAAGCTCGCTCGGGTCAACGTTTACACCGCCCGCATACGTACTCATCATTTCTCGGACTGTTGATAGAGTAGCAACTTGCGGATTTTTGGCTACGAGCCGATCCGTGACGCGGTTTACGTTGCCTCTCAAATTGTCTGAGAACTCGATGACTCTTTTTGCCAGTAAGGAGAGATCATCCTGTGTCGTTAGATCATATGCTTTCGATCTGGCAGTCGGTTTAGGCCTTTGATTCTTATCGAAAAAATAATCGCCCTCACTTTCACGGCTCAGGAAGTACAGCTCTATCTTGAACTCACGGCTACCGGTGAATCTAGGGTAATCACCCTCAGAGGAACGCCAAAGCTCGACAGCCTTGATGATTGCTTGTTGCCTATGATGTGAATCGGGAAGGAAAATCTTGCCGCTGTACAGAAAGAGGTCCGTTTCGGCATCGTCCCAATACGCCTCGAATTCACTCGGACGCAGATTCCAGATAAGTGGGCTAAGGAATAGCTTCTCGCCGTTAAGTAACTTTGCGACGATATCGTCGGCTTTGTCTGTGTCAAAAATATACTGTTTCGTATCCGGATAGCCTTCAGAAAGAGACAATTCTCTTTTCGGCTGGGGGAACGAAGCGGGCTGAATGCCGCGTTGAACTTCTTGGTCGGTCCATAATATGTTACTCGCCGCGGCGTCGGCTAACTGTTCAGCCGTGATCGTGAATGTTCCCAATAATTCTTCGCCAGTCCCGGTCCATTGGACGTCTGGACACACAAACCTACCTTTGTAGATTTTCTTGTTAGGTAATTTCTTCGGTGACTTAAGAAAACCCGAAACGCCAAAGCTTTTTGCCATTGCCCACTCCCGAAATGACTTGTTAATCGCATTCCGCCGGCTTGCAATCCGCAATTGAGAAATCGGAAACAGTCTCAGCTCACGGGAGTGAATTCCGTGACGTCGATCGGGTTCGCTGACGCGACCCGTCGGCCGGCACTGTATGGCTCTTCGCGCTGGCTCCCGGTTGCTTCGCAACGCGCTCCCCTGCGCTCGGCATTTCGTGCTTTCCTACACACCCCCTTTTATGGCTTATCATCGTCGATGAGTAGCGACCCCTCACTCCCCCCAATCCCCGACTTCCCCGAGCGCCTCCCCCAAGCCGACTGGCCAACGCACCCCGACTGGCCCTTCGCGCCCCACGCCGTC
>JAYVCW010000182.1:0-2451 GCA_043749775.1 Acidobacteriaceae bacterium
CGTGATCGCCGCCGTCAACGTGGTCTTGCCATGGTCAATGTGACCAATCGTCCCTACGTTGCAGTGCGGCTTATTACGATCAAACTTTTCTTTCGCCATAATATCGTTAGCTCCTCAATCAGCTAAGGTCTAAATCCCGCCGGCGACCGCCCGGCAGGCGTCTCGGGCTCAAACTCCAACATGGCTGTCGAAAAATGATCCCATTTCAACAGCACAATTTCCGTGGCCGGTTCAAGTTCCGGTAAAGCGACCCAAACGCCTAAATGATTTTCGTCTACAACAAAACCTTCTACATACTCGCTATCTGGAACAATCGCTTTCAGCGCTTCGCGTCCCTGCGGTAGAAGCCGAAACCTGACATTCCGTCCAGATAGATTCATTGACGCCTTTCGAAAATCAGGTCGCGGCGTCCCAACCCAAAAAAAACCATGTTACGCAAACGCTTAAGTTCGCCTTTCGTCCGGGCATCCAAAACGTCGTCCACCAAAGTCCAAGGCAAAACCACGTTATCCGAACCCTGAGGTGTTGCTACACTCAAAGTCCAACTTAGCGTATCTCCATTCCAAGTCACACTAACAAGGCGATACTCAGCGCCTAAGTCCGCCAATGCTGCCTGAACGTGCTGGCCCAGGTTGCGGCCCCGTTCGCGTCTGCGATCTTCAGCCGCCAAGAAATCAGCTTTGTTCTGTGCGAACTCCGCCTCCGAACCGGCTATCCCCCTCGCCGTAGCCCGCTCCCCTTCGGAGAGGTTCCGCCGATTCGGAGTCGAGAAACCCGAAGGAACGTTGACTTGAAACTCAGGAGCCGTCATAAGCTTAATCCTTACCTAGGCGCTGGCTTGCCCTGCGTCTTCGCAATAATTTCTTCGGCCACATGACGCGGAGCTTCTTCATATCGCGCGAAATGCATCGAGTACTCGGCGCGTCCCTGTGTCGACGAACGCATGTGCGTTGCGTAGCCGAACATCTCCGCCAAGGGAACGATCGCCTTAATCACCTGCGAACCGGCGCGATGCTCCATGCCTTCGATGCGTCCGCGACGCGAACTCAGGTCGCCCATAATCGTGCCCGCGTAATCTTCCGGAGTTACAACTTCAACCGCCATCACGGGCTCGAGCAGCACCGGAGAAGCCTTACGGGCCGCCTCTTTGAAGGCCATCGATCCCGCGATCTTGAACGCCATTTCGTTCGAATCGACGTCATGGTAGCTGCCGTCGTAGAGAGTCGCCTTCACGTCAACCATGGGGTAGCCAGCGAGAATGCCGCCTTCCAGCGCTTCGCGGATCCCCTGATCGATCGGCTTGATGAATTCCTTCGGCACTGACCCGCCTGTAATATCGTTGACGAATTCGTAACCCAGGCCCGGCGGTTGCGGGTCGAGATAAATCTTCGCGTGGCCATACTGACCCTTGCCGCCCGTCTGTCGTATGTACTTGCCTTCGGCTTCGGCGTGCTTGCGGATGGTTTCGCGATAAGCAACCTGCGGCTTGCCGACATTTGCTTCGACTTTGTATTCCCGCATCATGCGGTCGACGATGATTTCAAGGTGCAACTCGCCCATGCCGCTGATGATGGTCTGCCCCGAGTCAGGGTCGGTGTGAACTTTAAATGTCGGATCTTCCTGGGCCAGCTTGGCTAGCGCCATACCCATTTTTTCCTGATCGGCTTTCGTCTTCGGCTCAACCGCGACCGAAATAACCGGCACCGCGAATGAAATCGACTCAAGTGTGATCGGATGCCTTTCGTCGCAAATCGTATCGCCCGTGCTGACGTTGCGCAGTCCGACGACGGCGCAGATATCTCCCGCAAGAATTTCCTGAATGTCTTCGCGCTTGTTGGCATGCATCTTCAGCAAGCGCCCAATACGCTCGTGCTTTTGCGTGCGCGAATTCAGAACGGATTCGCTCGATTTCAGCTGTCCGGAGTAGACGCGGATAAACGTCAGCTGGCCAACGTAAGGATCGGCCATGATTTTGAACGCAAGGGCCGAGAATGGCTCCTTGTCGTCGGCTTTGCGGAGCAAATCTTTGCCGTTCTCCGGATCGAGACCGTGCGTTTCTTTCGTGTCGAGCGGCGAAGGCAGGTAGTCGACGACCGCATCAAGCAGGGGCTGCACACCTTTGTTTTTGAACGAAGTGCCGACCACAACCGGGAACAATTTCAACCCGATGGTCGATTTACGCAGAGACGCTTTCAGCTCCGCCGCGGAAATCGTCTCGCCTTCCAGAAATTTATGCAGAATGTCGTCGTCATTCTCGGCGACAGTCTCCACGAGTTGCGTGTGAAACGCTTCAGCTTTCTTCTTCAGATCGGCAGGAATTTCTTCCGTGATGTATTCCGCGCCCATGGTCTCATCGTTCCAGACGATGGCTTTCATAGCGACGAGGTCCACTACGCCGCGGAACTTATCTTCTTGTCCGATGGGAATCTGAATCGCCACCGGCTTCGCGTT
>JAYVCW010000183.1:0-2189 GCA_043749775.1 Acidobacteriaceae bacterium
ACGATGGCGATCTTCGGCTGTTCTGCCGCCACCGCGGCGCTTGCTGTCATCAAAAATAATGCAACTTTTTTCATAAGCGTACCCCTCGTTTTTACCACAGCGCCCATTTTTTTTGCATCCTGTCAGCGATTGAGCCACATCTTCATGGTCCGCGTGACCAGATCAGCGGCATCCTGTTGCACGAAATGCGATGCTCCGGGAATCGTAACCAGCGTCAGGTCCCGCTCAACGTAATCCCACGAATTGTTTAGCGCACCTGGCAACAGAGCCGTGTCGCCTAGTCCATGAATCATGAGCACGGGCAGCTTCACTTTCACCACGGGTGAAGCGTCTAGCGTGTAAGGCTCGCGGGGATAGTTCTTTTTGTAAAAGTTGAGCATCGCTTCAAAATCAGAACGTTTGAATGCCTCGATGTATTTGGCTTTGGCATCCGCATCTTTCACCCAGCCTGCGAGCCGCTCCGGAGTCAACTGCAGATGTGCGCCCTCCTTTTGAAACGCTCTCGCATAGGCGCTGTTTTTCTGTTGTTCGGGATTGTTCGCCAACTCTCGGTTCAGGCCGCGCGGATTCGGCAGGTTGCAGACGATCAACCTTTCCGTCATCTCTGGATGCGCCATTGCGAAAGTCCAAGCGATTGCGCCGCCCCAATCGTGGCCAACAATGATCGCCTTCTCTCGCTTCAGATGTTTCACCACAGCCGCGATATCGAAAACTAACAACTTCATGTCGTAGTTATCCACGCCCTTCGGTTTGTCTGAAAGATTGTAGCCGCGCAGATCGACGGCCACGGTCTGATAGTTCTTGGAGAGTTCATCCATCTGGTGACGCCACGTGTACCAGTAATCGGGAAACCCGTGGATCATCACGATGAGCGGACCTTTGCCCAAGCTCGCATAGTGGATCTTCACGCCGCCTGAATCGGCGTACCCGTGCTCCACACTCGACTCGATATCCGCCGCGCAGGCGGTGCCCGCAGCAAGTAGGAACAGCATCAATCGCATTGGCTTTACGGCCTCACTTTTTCTGAAATTGTATCCCTTTAAGTCGGCCACTGTCGAGCCGGAAGCCAGTGACCACGCGTTGCGCATTACGCTCAAAGTGCAACGTCCATGGCCCGACGTGAAATTCATCGGCTCCGAATTCATCGAGCGGAATGGACCAAGCCAATCCACGCTTCAATGTCAACTTTCCTTTTTCGACAACCATGCACCATTCAGCTGGCACTTCAGTTGAAGCGAAGTCGCCCACAAAATCGGCAAGTGTTCCGGCGCTCCCATTTCGCTTCTCTTCCTTCACAACGGGCGTGGGTGCCTCCGGCTTCAGCTTGTCCGCCAGATAGAACCCGGCAATCTTTCGCGCCAGATCCGGAGCGTCAGCGCCGCCATGATTGCACAGGCAAATCACGGTGAACTCTTCGTCCGGAAACCGCAACACTTCTGCCCGATAGCCACCCAGCCATCCACCGTGCGAAACGGCGCGAAGGCCGCGATAGGTCTCCGTTGCAAGGCCCATTCCATAATCCTTTGTGTTCGCGCCTGGAATTTGCATCCGCCTGATCAACCCGGCCCCGCCAACTTTCCCCGAATAAAAGTTGCGGTCCCACGACAGCAAATCCTCCAAATTGGTGTAGACCCCGCCGTCGCCCACGACGTCTAGATTGTTATTGGCGATAGCGAAAGCCTTTCCTCCACGCGGAATATATCCGGCGGCGCGATTTGGAATCAGTTCGGCATGATTGTCGTGAAAGTGAGTGTCGTTCATTCCGAGCGGAACGAAAATCCGCTCTCCCGCAAACTCGCGAAGGGTCTTTCCGCTCGCCCTTCTTACAACGATCGAAAGTAGAACATAACCGGAATTACTGTAGATTTGTTGCGCTCCTGGCGCGTTATTCAAGCCCTTTTGGCGCGCGAGCAAATCGAGCACATCTTCATTCGAAAAGCTGTGGCCGCTCTGTCCCGCAAGTTCGGCAATGGCGAAATAATCTCGCACACCACTCGTATGATGCAGCAGTTGCCGAATCGTGACTGGATCGCCCCATGAAGGAAGTTCCGGAATGTATTTTCGAATGGAGTCGTCGAGCGAGAGCTTTCCATCCTTCTCGAGAAGCAAGATGCTCATTGCGGTGAATTGCTTTGAAACCGACGCGATGTAAGTGATCGAGTGCGTGGTCAACGGAATCCGGTACTCCA
>JAYVCW010000184.1:0-7018 GCA_043749775.1 Acidobacteriaceae bacterium
TGTGCGGTCCGGTTGTTGAGGGTGCGGTATACAGGCCTTGAGTGGAAATTGTTCCAGTCGAAGCACCCCCGCCGACAACTCCGTCAACCGACCAGGTTACGCTGATGTTAGAGGTGTACTGCTGGCTGCCACCCGGGGCCACCGTGGCGGACGCTGGGGATATAGTAGGAGTGACCGACGAGGCGTTAACCGTCACCTGGGCCGTAGCCGATTTTGTGGGGTCTGCCACGCTGGTCGCGGTGACTGTGTGGGCTCCCGCTTGCGAGGGCGCGGTATAAGTGCCCGACGCGCTGATTGTACCGACCGTCGCGTTGCCTCCTGCAATTCCGTCAACCGACCAGGTTACGGAGACATTTGCGCTCCCCTGCACGCTTGCGGAGAACGTTATCGTTCCGCCCACGGTCACAGTGGCCGAGGTCTGAGACAATGTAACCGATACTGTCTTGGGGGTCGGATTTGAAGAGGATGACGACGATCCGCATCCAGTGAGCAAGAGGGCAAATGCTATGGGTAGAAAGGTTGTAAATCGAAACATAGAGGACGGTCCGGCCATACCGTGATAGATAGATGACGGGCTTTTTAGATTGGTTGCTGATATTCCTGACGGGCATTCTGACATGTCATCAAATTACACACTTGTTACATTGTCACATAACAGTTGTTACCAAAGACTCAACAAAGTAACCAGCGGAAAGAGGCCTGCAAAAACAACGGGATAGCTGCAAAATGCAGAAACCGATTCACATCATTGTAGTGGGTGCGGGAGCCTTCGGAGGGTGGACCGCACTCTATCTGAAGCGCGCCGGCGTACGGGTCACGCTGTTCGATGCATGGGGACCCGGAAACTCTCGATCGTCGTCTGGCGGAGAGACCCGTGTCATCCGTGCCACTTATGGGCCCGACCAGCCCTATACGAAACTTGCGGCACGAGCCATCGAGTTGTGGCATGAACACCAAATCAAGTGGAATCGGCAATTCTTACTCCCCCTAGGCGTCCTCTGGATGATGGGAGGCGATGGCGCGTACGCGCGAGGGTCGATTGCTCCCTTACAGGCAGCAGGCGTGGAGTTTGAAGAACTCGGGTTAAAAGATTTGGAGCGGCGCTGGCCGCAAATCAATTTTGACAATGTCGAATCCGGCATTCATGAGCCGAACAGCGGGTGCCTGCTGGCGCGCACTTCGGCGCAGGCCATCGTCGAGCATTTCATCGCCGAGGGCGGCGAGTATCGTCAGCAAGCGGTCGACGGCAGAAATTTCGAGGCACGACTTTTTGAGGCAATGCCTAACGGAAGTAAGCCCGAAGTGCATTTGCTTGATGGTTCGCATATTTCGGCCGACCGCATCATCTTCGCTTGCGGCCCCTGGATGGGCCATCTCTTCCCGCAAACAATCGGACCACATTTCGTTTCTACGCGCCAGGAAATCTTTTTTTTCGGCACCCCCGCGGGCGAGACACGCTTCAACGCTGGGAACCTTCCGGTGTGGGGCGATCAAACCGGCCACTTCATGTACGGAATTCCTGGCAATCAAGAGCGCGGCTTCAAACTTGCCGATGACACTCGCGGCCCCGAGTTCGATCCTACCTACGGGGATCGTTTAGTGAGTCATGAGGGAATCGAAAATGTGCGCAATTATCTTGCCTATCGTTTCCCGGGGATGAAAGACGCTCCATTGCTCGAATCAAGAGTTTGTCAGTATGAAAACACCAGTGACGAAAATTTCATTATTGATCGCCATCCGCGCAATGAAAACATATGGATGGTCGGCGGAGGATCCGGCCATGGCTTTAAACACGGGCCGGCACTCGGAGAGATGGTCACGAAACTTGTACTGAAAGACGACGACGCCGAGGCAATCTTTCGGCTGGCACGATTCTCAGAAAAAACAACATCGCCGAAGACATAGGTCGGTAGCTTCACTTAGAACGACAAAGTTATAGGGAGTTACTGGATCTGTATGACATTCTCTGAGCTTGCAGCTTTAATCTCATCGACCCGCGCCACGACACTCCGAGCCACCGCAAACAGTGATTTGGCGTGCGGAGAATCTTCGCCGCTGAGCACAGTTGGAGTACCTCCGTCGCCAGATTTACGAATCTCCGGATCGAGTTCAACGCTGCCGAGATAGGCGATGCCAAAGTCTTTGGCGGTTTTCTCAGCGCCGCCGCGCGAAAAAATATCGACTTCGTGCTGGCAGTGCGGACAGACAAAGTAACTCATGTTCTCGACCATCCCGACAATGTCGACCTTCATCTGCCGGAACATCTCGATCGCCTTGCGCGCGTCCTGCAAAGAAACATCGGAAGGAGTCGACACCACGATCGCTCCGGTAAGTGGCACAGTTTGAATCAACGATAGCGCAACGTCGCCCGTTCCCGGAGGCAGGTCGATGACGAGATAGTCGAGTTGCCCCCACTGTACCGAGCCCAGAAACTGTTTGATGATCGAATGCAGCATGGGCCCTCGCCATATCAGCGGCTTGTCTCCGGGATTGAGAAATCCGACGGATATGACCTTAAGCCCGTGCGAATGAATCGGCGCAATCTGATTTTCCCCAAGCACTTTGGGCTGCTCGTTAGCTCCGAGCATCAAGGGAACGTTCGGCCCGTAGACATCGCCGTCCAACAGTCCGACCTTATGTCCCATTTTGCTGAGCGCAATCGCGAGATTCACAGCGATGGTGGTCTTGCCGACTCCGCCTTTGCCGGAACCGACTGCGATGATGGCGTTAACGCCGGGAAGGGGCTGCGGGGCAGGTTGCTGCTGACCGGGAGGATGGGAATGTGCACTCATATTGTGATTATACGGGCACCCCGATTACAAATCCGGCGAGGGAAAATGCTAGCGCGATTCTTCGGCAGGTATCTTTCCGCCTGACGCACGGTGTACGAAGATAAAATAGGCCAATCCGATGACGGCGGCGAAGAGCATCCACAAAATCGTGGCGCTCAAATGGTGACCTACGGCGCCGCTGTTGTGGACCGTCAAATCGAATTCGTGGTCGCGTGCCGGCAGCAACACGGGATAGAGCGAGTAGGCCGTTCCGGCTAGCAGAAAAATAAGGTAGAGGGTAGAGGCCACCAGCGCGACTTTCTCTTTGTTGTTAGGAACCGCCCAAACCATGATGCCTAAACTTGCGATTCCGATCGCGGGTATGACCAGTCCAATTTGATGGTGATCGTAATTCGCCATGATTTCAGGACGGATGAAATAGGCCGCAACCAGCGTGGAAAAAGTGAGAAAAAATTGCACCGGCCAGAGCAACAAGGCAAAGCCGCGGACTCGTCGACCCAGGTCTTCGTCAGTTTTGAGTGCAACAAAATATGACCCATGGGCAGCGAACGTCACGAGTGCCACCAAGCTTGTTAGCGCAGTAAACCAGTCGACGATTCCGGGATGCGCGCTGAGTTTCCAACCGTTCCAAACCGGCTCATAAAAATTGGAGGAGGCATCGAGCGGAACTCCGCGCACCACATTGCCTATCAACAAACCTAAAAGAAGACTAAGGAGAATGCTCGAAACTTCGAAAAGAAAATCCGCCAGACTCTGAAAACCGGGATTGCCAATTATGCGTCGCAGCAACGGGGCTGCCTTGCGAATGGTTAGCAGGATCAAACCAGCGATAAGCAGTCCGCGAAAACCGTTGATCAGCGATGCGTATAGATTAGGGAAGGCAAAGTAAATTGTCGCCGCTGCCGCTAGCAGCCACAATTCATTTGCGCCCCAAACGACGGCACGCAATACCCGTCCGCGCTCGTCGTTAGTTTTGGCAGCGGGCAGATAAGCAACCCCGGCCCCCAAAACGAACCCATCGAGTACGGCATAGCTTATTAATATTGCGGCTACAATGCAGAACCACAAAACCGCCATGCTACCCGGCCTCCGCCACCTGTATTACAGAGTCATTACAGAGCTACCGTCAGTTAAGTTGTCTATTCTTTCCTGAGTGCCGATTCTGCGCGGCGTATCTCGCGCCGTCGACCGGCGCCTTCGTATCTGCGATTTTCGTCTTCCGTTTCCGGCACGACTTGGGCGACCCGCAATCGATTTCCCGCCGCATCTATTGCAACGAAAGTGAGATAGGCCGAACTGACGTGCTGGCTTTGCTCGGAGCGGTAATTCTCCACCCAGACCTTTACGCCAACTTCCATCGAAGTGCGAAAGACGCGATTCACCGACGAGCGCAGCACAACGAAGTCTCCGACACGGACGGGAACCAGGAAGTCGAGATGATCGATCGAAGCAGTGACCACATACGCGCGCGAGTGGCGGTGAGCAGCCATCGCGCCGGCAAGATCGATCCAGTGCATTAACCGCCCGCCAAGAAGTGCGTTCAGCGGGTTGGCGTCATTGGGCAGAACGATCTCCGTCATCTCTGAGATCGATTCGCGCACCGGACGGGGCCGCGCTAGCTTTGAAATATCTTCAACGTTTGTGGAGAGGTCGCTCATTCGCCTATGCCGCAACCGCGCGACTCACCCGGTAGTTCTGAAGGTAAGAATTGGCCAGTCGCCTGACGCGGGGATCAGTGGCAGAGTTGATCGTCGAGTCGACCCAGCCCTCGCTAACTAAATCGAAAGTAAGAGTTCCGTATTCAATGGGTGCATGGGCCAACTCGCAAACAAAACTCAGCGTGAGTTGACTGCGGCTTTCATGAGAAATGCAAAAGCGAATCGCATCCCAGTCCCGTTGCTGCGGTAGATGCGGGCAGGCAACGGCGTAACCCAGATTGCAAAAGTCGCGAACATGATCGTCCGCTGCAGGCACCTCATGTCCAGAAGCATGACAATTGCCACGCCATCCCGCTCCGAGCGGCAGGCGCGATGGATGCGGCCACGCGACATCGTTGGCAATTTCAAGCGGCACAAAATATGGGCAGGCCAAGTTGCCTCCTCGTTGCAGTGTAAGCGAATCTTCGAAGCGTCTGCGTTCTCGCTGCGCAGAAAAGCAATTGTAACTCGCTCCATGATATGAATGGGAGAGACCAATTATGGACCGCATCGCCATGTTGACCGAGATTCTTGCCGCGAACCCTGAAGATTCTTTCGCGCGCTACGGGTTGGCACAGGAATATTCGAACGCCGGAAAAGTCGATCAGGCAGTCAAGGAATTTAAAACGCTTCTCGAAAAAAATCCTGATTACACCGCCGCCTATTTCATGGCTGCGCAAGCTCTGGTCAAAGATGACCGCGCCGACGAGGCAAAGCGCATGCTGGTCGATGGCGTCTCCTCCGCCCGCCGCACCGGCAACACCCACGCACAGTCCGAGATGACGGCCATGCTCGAAGAATTGAGCGGCGGATCCTAAACAAAAGTTTCTAAGTGGCAGGGCACGGCGACGGTCCGAAGTGACGGTCCGAAGTATGACGACAGGCGCCCTCGCCCGCCGCCGGCCACCGATCATTTCCCGGTGCTAAACTCTTCTGTTCCTTTTCCTTGGAGGTGGCATGCGCCGTTTTCTTTTGCTCATCCTTCTTCTTCCTGCTCTTTCAGGAATCACTCTTCCCGCCTCCTGCCAAACTAAGCGCCCCTTCACCTTCGACGACATGATGAAGCTGAAACGAGTCGGCGAACCCGTCCCTTCTCCCGATGGCAGATGGGTACTCTTCGCGGCTGTCGATGTCGACCTGGCCGCAAATAAAAAGACATCCCACATCTGGATCGTTCCTCTGGGTGCCACGAATCCAGACAAAAAAAGTGTGACGGCGGGCGACTCGGCCGGCCCGCAATCTTCGAATGACACAACTAAAGAGCACATGCTCATCTCCGATCAGGATGGAGACCGCCCGCGCTGGGCTCCCGATGGCAAGCACTTCGCTTTCCTGTCAAACAAAGAAGGCGGCTCGCAAATCTGGATCGGCGACTTCGACAGCACCACCGGCACTGTGAGTGCAGTGCACAAGTTCACCGCGATCGCGACCGAGACCGGAGGGGAACTCTGGTCTCCTGATAGCAAGACGATTCTTTTCACCTCAGACGTTTATCCCGAATGCGACGGCGCTCCCGATGCCGAAGCCACATGCAACGAGAAGCGCATGAAAGAAGTTGCCGACTCGAAAGTGAAAGCAATCGTTTTCGACCGCCTGCTCTATCGCCACTGGACGAGTTACAAGCGCGGGATGCGCAGCCATATTTTCGTCGTTGCAGCGCCCGATTTTTCCAAAAACGAGAAAGTAGTGCTGACTCCCGTCACCTCGGCGAGAGATTTGACGCCCGGCGACTTCGACTCCCCACAATTCTCGCTCGGCGGACAAGATAACTACGCCTTCTCTCCCGACGGCCAGGAAGTTTGCTACACCTCGAATCACGACAAAGTCGAAGCCATTTCGACGAACAACGATCTGTGGCTTGTGCCGATAAGTGTGGGGGCGGGCGACTCGCCCGTCCAGGCAAAAAATATCACCGCCGATAATCCGGCGAGCGATTCGACTCCTCTCTATTCGCCCGATGGCAAGTACATCGCCTATCGCGCCCAGAAGCGCCCAGGATATGAGAGCGACCGGTTTCGGCTGATGCTGTACGACCGGAAGACGAAGGAGAGAAAAGATCTCACCGAGAATTTTGACCGCTGGGTAGCGACGGTAGCGTGGGCACCGAACTCGAAGGACATTTATTTCAGCGCCGAGCACGAGGGTGTTGCGCCGATCTATCACACAACCGTTGGTGAACGCAACGGGCCCTGTGCGCGAATCAACGGAAGACAGGTGGAGGCTAAGCGCGAGACTAGCTTCGTGCATGCTCATCTCTGCAATGCGGAATCGCGGTATTCGAGATTCCAATCGGGATATGCTCCTGCCGCCCAAAGGACAGAAGTGCTTCAACCAAGTTTCGGTTTTGCTGTTGGGGTTGGGGTTGGCCCCGGTTGGAGTTGAGTGGAGTGGAGTTGAGCGCTGGCGCGCGCGTGGAGTTGAGTTCCGGATCAATTCCTGCTCTGCTTCGCCGCTGCGGTGCTAATCTTCTTCATTGCCGGTCTCCTTTATCTCTTGCGCTTCGAGCGCGTCGATAACTTGGGAGCGTAC
>JAYVCW010000185.1:0-11980 GCA_043749775.1 Acidobacteriaceae bacterium
GCCGTGAGGTCCCGACATTGTTTGTCAGTTCGAACGTCGCACCAGATCAGAGCAGGACGCACCACGCGCGCTCGTTCATCGAGCAGGACCGCACCGTGCATTTGTCCCGACAACCCGACGCAATCAATCTGATTGCCGCTTAGTCTGCCACGCTCAATCACCGCCCGGATTGCTGCACGGCAGGCCCGCCACCAATCATCGGGATCTTGCTCTGCCCAGCCAGTTTGTGGGGATGCGAAGGGTTGATGCTCTTCGGTGGCGGAGGCAATTACTCTCCCCGTGTCATCCATGACGAGAGCGCGCGTACCTCCGGTGCCGACGTCGATTCCCAGGAAAGACATTACGGAATTCGCTTCTTTAGGCCAGCTATTAGCAGGATCGTGTACGTTAACGATTCGCTATATTATCACGGCTTTTAGAGATTACAAGTAATCAGTGTGGGGTAGGCTGGCGACTCATTTTTGGAACTTTGCGGAGGGCTTTTGGCGTTGTCCCCCCATATTGCTACGCGGCGGGCATACCGTCCGTCCGGAGCCGGACGATGGTCATCTTACCTATTACAACTTGCTTCTTACTTCTTACTTCGGAGGCAGCAAGTCGCTCGTTGCGAAAACGTAAGTAGTTAATCGATCGATCTTAATATTTTGAGAGGATGAGCTGAGCGTGACGACTCCATCATCGCGGCGCGCCGATTCGATGTGTTTTAACAAAGTGCGGTGTTTCGAAATACTGGAAGCAGGCGTCAGCGCCCCGTTATCCGGATCTTTTCCATTGTCGCGACCAGGAAACTTCTGCTGGGATATTGGATTACCCGGGTCCGGATAAGTGCCTTGTCCATTCCATGTTCGCTTGCTGTTGGCGGCGTCCGGCGGCTGATACGAGAGATCCCGATTGGTCATGGCCATCTCGGGGTAGTACCACGCCGTCAAGTAAATCTTCACCGGCGCGGAACCGTTTTTCCATTGCGCGGAGTCAATACGAATCGACAGGCGGGATGCTTCGGTCTTCGATTTCGCCACGGACTCTATGACTTCTCCGCTTAGGATGGCGCCCCGCGGAACTACAATTCCGTTAACCATCGTGGCGATGACCAACTCTGCCTGCACTCGGGCACCCACGGACGTTTTGCCGGCGGTGATATTTTGCCGCATGATCACAGGGAATTCACTCGAGGCAGCAGGGCTCGCGGTGGATTGCTGGCTTGACCCACTGGACGCCAGAGCGATGAGCAGCCACGCGTACTGAATAACGGTCGCTCTTCGGTTCGATTCAGTTGCCATGTGTCCGCCTTAGTGGGAAACAAACTGGAACAGAGCTATTGGCGCTGGAAACATTAGAAGTTTCCCGAGATAGTCAGAATTGTACTCGGGCAGCAGATGGCAATCAATCCGGCCACATGAACAATTATCACCTCGTTATGGCGCAAGGGGTTGCAACTGGAATCGATGGACGGCGGATTCTAATGAAGCAATACATCTCTGCGTCGGGATGAGCTTCATGAACTTTACTCATCATCTCGGGCGTACCGTAATATCCATGCCATGCGACCCCGTTCCGTATTTCTGCAGGTCGGGATCATCCAATTCACTTCCCGCTCGCCCCCGCAGGTTGTTGTTGTGGTCCAGAATTCAAATTTTTGTGGGAATATTGTTTTTTTCTAGAAGCGGCCAAGTGGCGACAGCTCACTTCGGAAACTGCGGCGGCTCCGGCTCGGCGGAACCGTCGGCGCGCGCGTCGGAAGCTCCATAGTTCATTCCGGTCCTGGAGTCATGCAGCACGACATTTCCGCGGCCCATGCTGGTCGAATACTCCTTCTCGACAGATAACTTGTGGCCCAAGGCGGAGAGCTTCTTCAAGGTTTCCGATTCCACTCGCGACTCGATCACAATGTTGCAGCCACGCTGGGGGTGCACGGTGAAGCGTGCGTTCTCAAGCGCCTCCTGAATGTTCATTCCGTAGTCGGCAATATTCGACACAAATTGCGCGTGCGCCAGAGGCTGATTGGAACCTCCCATAATGCCGAAGCCGATGTGCTGATCTCCACGTTCCATGAATGCGGGAATGATGGTGTGAAAGGGACGTTTGCGCGGGGCCAGCGCATTTGGCGACGAAGGATCGAGCGAGAACAGTGCTCCTCGGTCTTGAAGAACGAATCCCTTGCCGCGGACGGTGATGCCGGAGCCGAAGGATTCGTAGTTGCTTTGGATCAGCGACACGATGTTGCCCGCGCGGTCCACTACAGTCAAATAAGTTGTGTCGCTGTGCGGAGTGCCATAGGCGACCTCACAATTGGCGCGGCTGACATCAATCTGTTGCGCGCGTTCCTTCCCGTATTCCTTCGAGAGCATTCCTTTCACCGGAACTTTGGCGAAGCGGGGATCGCCGTTGTAGTGGCCAAGATCCGCGTAAGCCAACTTCATGGCTTCGATCTTCTTGTGCAGTTCCGGAGGGCTGAGCGGCCCCTGGGGAGAAGCGGGCGAGGCTTCCATAATGTTCAACATTTCAAGCGCCGCCATCCCTTGTCCGTTCGGAGGAAGTTCGTAGACTGTCCAATCCCGGTACGTGGTGGAAATCGGCTGCACCCACTCCGGCGCGAACTGTGCCAGGTCCTCTGCTGACATGGTGCCATCCAGTGACTTGGATGTGCTCAGAATCGCTCGTGCGATTTCTCCCTTGTAGTATGCGTCCGCTCCCTGCTGGGCAATGGCGCGCAAGGTATTCGCTAAGTCAGGGTTACGGAAAACTTCTCCGATCGCGGGGACCTTGCCGTTCGGCAGATAGACGCGGCGACCCTCGGCGTCGTTGGCAAAGGCCGCAGGAGCATCTCCCCAAAAATCGTGAATCAGTTCAGGCACGGGATATCCCTGCTCGGCAAAAAAGATTGCCGGCTGCAGCAGGTCTTTCCAGGGCAGCTTGCCAAAGCGACCGTGCAATGCATTCCACCCTGCCACCGCACCTGGCACGGTCACGGAATCGATCGTGGCTACAGGCATGTGCTCTGCGCCTTTGGCTTTCAGGTGATCGATGGTCAGTCCTTGCGGTGCCCAGCCGCTGGAGTTGAGTCCGTACAGCTTCTCGGTTTTCGCATCCCAGTAAATCGCAAACAAGTCGCCGCCGATGCCGTTCATCATTGGCTCGGTGACTCCCAGGACGGCGTTGGCAGCGATGGCCGCGTCCACTGCCGAGCCGCCTTTGGCCAGAATTCCTGCTCCCGCCTGCGAGGCCTGCACGTGGCTCGTGGCAACGATACCGTACTGGGTGATCACCATTGAACGGGCGCTGTGGCGGTCCTGAGCAGCGACGAGTTGGTTTAGCAGAAGGAGGACAAAAAGAGAGGCGATGCGCACGGACATGATCACACCTTTGAAAAGAGAGATGAGAACAGAGATTGAAGGGGCATTCTGCGGTTTGGCGAAGGTGAAGTCAATGCGGATAAGCGATCGCTCCAAGCGTCGGGCGACTCGCAAGTTATGCTGGACCAGAAGTCGAATTCTGGGAAGTCAGCCAAAACCTCACCGAACGCCGTTTATAACCTCCGGCAAGATCAACACGATCGGCTGCATTGGTCTATCAGGGTTTCAAGTTGTAGGAGGCGGCCATTGGGCCTGCGCCAGTTTTGTACTTGCGGGCGCGGGCGAGTTCGGCGATCTGGCGGATGTGGCCGAGGTCGTGAAGCGCCCATTCATTCAACATCTGTGACAGCGTGATCTCGCCGTGCTCCTTATGAAGGGCGACTCGCTCGCCCGCGCTGGCGGGGAGTTGGCGAAGGAATTCGATGTTGCTCTTGCGCTGCTCCTCGAAATGATCGAAGGCAGCCTCGGGATCGGCATCGCGATAGATGTCGAGATACATCTGCGCGTCGTCGGGCTCGAATACGGGACGGCTCTCCGCCATGAAGCGGTCGAGGCGCATGCGGTAGCAGTGGCCTTCGGAGTGAGACAGATGCGCCAGCACCTCCGCGACGGAGAAACGATCGGGTGCCGGCTTCCAGCGCGAATCCTGTTCAGTCAGCTCGGCCGTCAGACCGCGCACAATTTCAGGCGTCACCTCCAGCAGGTCGAGGCAAGGCAGTCCGTTATCCGCCATCACCTCATCCTAAATCCTACGACGTTCTCGCCGCCATCCACATACTGAGACCTGTTAGGTCGTTACAATATTTGCCAGTTCGGAAGCCAGAAATTCCGAAGCTAGAAACAAAGCAGAGCGTTTCACAAGCTCGGCGGTTTCTCATCCTGCTTTTTCTGCTCCTCCGGTCGCTTCTTCTTCTCCTCTGGCGTCCTTGGTTGCTGTTGCGGTTGCTGCTTGGGCTCGGGCCTCGCTTCATTCGGTGAAGGTGTGCGCTGCGGCGGCTGTGAATTTTCCGATGGGCGCCGTTGAGGTTCATTGCGATTTGGCTCTGGTCGATTATTCGGCTCGGCTCGATTATTCGGCTGTGCGGCTGACGGTCGATTCGGCTCCGCAGCGGGCGGTCGATTATTCGGCTGTGCGGCTGACGGCCGATTCGACTCTGCAGCTGGCGGTCGATTATTTGGCTGTGCCGCTGACGGTCGATTCTGCTCCGCGGCCGACGGTCGATTCGGCTCTGCAGCTGACGGTCGATTTGGCTGCGCGGGATTCTTCGAGTCCTGATGTTGCTGCTGGTTTGCCTTACGATTGGCTGGAGGATTATACGGCGCCCCTGCCTGCTTGGCCGGTGCAACCGCATGGTCTTTAAAGGCACCCGGTTTGGGAGTTGCTGCGACTGGTGGCTTACCGTGGTTTGCGGAAGCTCGCAGCTCGGGTTGCGTGCGCGCGGCCTGCGCATGCTGGGTTTGAGCCGCGACCGGCGGAACATGTTTCTGATGCGCCACAGCCTCTTGTTTAGGAGTTGGACGCGCGGTGACTCCTCCCTTGCCGCCGTTATAGCTCACACGGTTCACCGTCGTATTGGTCACAGTCTCTTTGTAAACGTTGTGAATGGTCGTGGTGCTTACGTTGTTTACGGAGGTGTTGTAATAAAACTGTCCATTCTGCCAACGTCCGCCTAGGTAAGTCTGGCCGTCGTAACCGTAGCCGTAACTAACCCCGCCGTAGAATCCCACCTCGGGACCCCAGTAACCGTCGTTGAAGACAAACGCATCGCCATTCCAGCCCCAGTAAGGTGGAGTCCAGAGCAGACCGGGTTCGGGAGCCATCACCCACGTGCCCGGCACCCAGTAATAATCGTCCTCACCGTAGGCCCAGTAGCCAGGAGTCCATAGGTAACCATCGCCGGGAACAGGGGGCTGTTCATACACAGGCAGTTCGGGTGGCTCAAATGTTACTGATATTCCGATTCCAATCTGTCCGTACGAGATCGCCGAAGTTGCTAACACGACAAACGCGAACATCAACACCCGAATGATCCGCATTTAAGCCTCCTCTTGTTAGTTGCCCTCCGCTCCCATGTCGCGGCTAGGAAACCGCCAATCTAATTCGTAGCTCTAGATGTGCGTATCAATGGAAGACTGTAGAAATTCGTCAACGACGCTGGATAGAGCCCCTAATGGCTTTTCTCGAGTAGTGAAGCGCCGACTCGAAAAGGGGGCCAGATATTGTGATAATCTCCGGCTCGTAAGTTCTACGATTTTAAGGCTCTTAACGCCAAGACCAGTCTCCCGTCTTTAGGAGGCCTTGGTGACAGCTCATAAAGTCGATTTTCACCTGATCCGGGGGCACGAATAGTGTCCGCACGCCGTGGCCCTTGTGCCCTACTGGAAGTGACAGGGACGATTTTCGGAACGTCACCCTTAAGGCAACGTCAAGGCAACGTCCGGTTTTTGCAAGTCTTTTGTAGTCTTGAGGAACGACTGGAGTTAGGAGTCGTCGTGGAAAGACTCAAATCGGCTGGGCTCCGGCCTTGACGGTTCGAGTCCGCTCCCGGCGCCCTAGTCCTCGCGGGGCGTGGAGAAATAGACTGGCCCAACTTCATTGGCCATGAAAGGTGTTGCCATGAAACAACATAGATCCCAACCTGTTCGAGCTAGTTTCGGAAGGTTAAAACTTGTCTTCGCCGGCGCAGGGCTGACCGGAGTTGGAATCCTGCAAATAGCGGGTGGAGTTCAGGTTGCGACACACTGGACGGGCCAGCCAATGTTCTCGTGGGGACTTATTGCGGGAGGTTGCGCGTGCCTGCTTCTCGCCGTTATACCAAGCTCTTGGATAACGAAAGCGGCCAGAATTCCGCGTCGTAATAGCCAGCCGAGTCGATCTCGAAGACCTTGAGCGGAAATGCCCTGACGCGATCAAAACGGTAACACTCTTATCGATCATTATGATGACGATGTGATCCGCCTTATCCAGATACCTTCAATCGCGAGGCACTCCGCTTTCAGTCTCATGGACTTAGTCTTACCAACGTGACCGTCGGCGAGTTTCGTCGAGAAGGGTTTCCCAGCCGAGGATCAACAGAGGATAATTCGTTATCACAACCGTCCGGCAACGCCACCCATGACGGCATAACTGTTATCGTCAGTCATATCTTTGTGAATGTTCAAGAACAGTTCGGGCAGATCGATATCTATGTCTTCGATCAGGTTCTGCGCGGAAATATCGAGCCTGGGATGCGGGTGTTAGACGCCGGGTGCGGATACGGGCGCAATCTGGTGCATCTTTTGCGAGAAGGTTGCGAAATATTCGCGCTGGACGCAGACCGCGAAGCCGTAGAACACGTCCGCAATCTTTCAGCGTCGCTCGAGACCGGGCTTCCAAGCAAAAACTTTCAGGCCGGTCAGATTGAGCAGATTCCTTTCCAAGACTCACTCGTTGACGTTGTGATCTGTAACTCGGTGCTCCACTTTGCGCGAGATGAAGCGCATTTCAAGAAAATGCTCGCCGAGATGTGGCGTGTCTTGAAACCGGGCGGAATGCTCTTCTGCCGCCTGGGTTCGAGGATCGGGATGGACTTCGAGCCGGCGGGGGGCAACAAGTTTGTCATCGGAGATGGTTCGGTGTGGTTTCTGGTCGATGAAAAAATGCTTCTGCAACTCACCGACGAAATGAACGCGATCCTCGTCGATCCACTGAAGACGACGATCGTCCAGGACTATCGCTGCATGACGACCTGGGTTCTGCGCAAGCGCCGTGCGAAGTCGCAAGGTTGAGCATTCTCGAATGTAAACTCGTGTTGCTCACTTCTTTCGAAAAACTTTTGCCCCTTCACAAGGTGAAACTGATAACCTTCTTCCGCCGGTCTCACTCTATTGGTCTCACTCCACTACTTCACTCTACAAACGAGGGTCCCATGAAACATCGTGTCTGTGGTCTGTTTGTTTTTCTCTTGTCGCTTTCAATCGCCTCCTTGACCGCGGAAACTGACCGCAAGCACGTTGTGCTGGACCAGTCCTCTACGCGTAGCGGTTTGCCCTTCAGCGATGCGGTGTTGGTGGGGAACACGCTTTATATCGCCGGCACCGTCGGCTTCAAGCACGCGACCGGCAAGCCGCCAGCCACGGTTGAAGAAGAAGCAAAGCTGGCCATGGATGCCGTTAAACAAGTCCTCGAAAGCCAGGGCATGGCGATGAATGACTTGGTATCGGTACAGGTGTACTGCACCGACTTTACACTTTATGACAAGTTCAACGGAGTCTATCGAACTTACTTTCACGAGCAGTTCCCGTCGCGCGCGTTTCTCGGAGTCGCAAGCCTGATTCGCGGAGCTCACTTTGAAGTTACTGGCATTGCAATTAAGCGAACTAAGTAGAAATGGCAGTTATGTAGGACGATGTCGGCTAGGCGCTTTTCTTATCTTAAGGCGCAGCGGGGGCAATGCGTCCCAAACGAGTTTTCGCTGACGATCTTCACTTAATCGGCACAAAGATGATGCAAACGGGGGAGAGTATGTTTGTGACTTGCGACGATGCTGTCAGCCGTCCGGTGTCAGCGTCAACGCGAAACAGCTGAATGTTGTCCGACTCCTGATTCGCCGCTAACAACCATTTGCCGGATGGATCGAGCGC
This sequence comes from Acidobacteriaceae bacterium, assembly GCA_043749775.1. GTDB lineage: Bacteria > Acidobacteriota > Terriglobia > Terriglobales > Acidobacteriaceae > Acidiflorens. The sequence goes on from JAYVCW010000185.1 coordinate 7,977, forward strand.
GAAGTGGCGCGGGGTCTTGCCGCCGCTTGCGACGCGCTCTACGAACGATAGAGTTCCATCGGCATGATTGATTTTGAAAACCGCAATGCTGTCATCTCCTCGATTCGAGACATATAACGATTTTCCTTTGCCATCGATTGCGATTTCCGCTACTTCGTTCAGACCTTTGAAAGATTTCGACAGAGTAGAGATGGTCTGCTTGGATTGCAAAGTTCCAGAGCGCGCGTCGAACGAAAAAACAGTCACCGTCGATGCCATCTCGTTTGCGAGGTAGAGAAATTTTCCCGACGGAGCAAAGGCAAAGTGCCTTGGCCCGGAGCCCGGCTTTACTTTGGCGAACGCCGGGTCATTCGGAGTGAGCGACCCGGTCCTCGCATTGAACCGGTAGACAAGCAGCTGATCGGTTCCAAGATCGGCGGAGAGAGCGAAGCGATTGTCGTTGCTCGTGAGTATTTCGTGGGCGTGCGGCCCTTCCTGCCGCTCGCGATTGACGCTCATTCCGGCTTCTTGCTGAAACGCAGAGTGGGGGCCTAACTCTCCCGAATCTTTAATTGGGAACGCCGCTACGTTTCCTCCGTCATAGTTCGCCACTAGAACGTAACGCCCCGTTTTGTCGAGTGAGATGTGGGCTGGACCTGCACCGAGCGACGCGACCTGCTGCAACAACTTTAGCTTCCCGCTCTCCTGATCAATCGAAAACGCGCTGACCGCTCCGGTCTTCACTTCACCAGTCTTCAGTTCTTTAGAAGCTTTGGCATCTCGGGAAGCGTTGTCATCCTTGAAGTGGTCGATCTCATTTACGGCGTAGAGGAAGCGACCCTTCGGATCGGCCGCAAGGAAGGATGGATTCTCGGTCTCCGCTGCTAGACCAGCCGATTTTAATTCTCCGACTCGGGGGTCAAAGCGGTAAGCGTAAATGCCTTGGCTCCCTTTGCCCGTGTAGGTTCCGATGAAAACGAAATATTTCGAATCGGCGGCGCGGCCTTCAGTAGAGAAGAAAGCGACCAATAGAAAAATTACGACCGAGGAAAAGTTATGAACGTGAGTGGCGAGCGACATATTTCTCCGACTATATACGGAGATGACTCCCTTTCGCGCCCCGGCTCGTGACACCGCCAAAAATATCAACATAGCCGGTCAACATAATCTTCCGAACCTAACCCTTCATTGCCCCGATCTCTGAGCTATGCTAACGTCCCTGTGCAACGGCACCGAGGAGTTTATCCATGCTCATCGTCTTGGCAGTGGTCGTCCTTTTGGGCGTGTTTTTGGTAGTGATGTACAACAGCCTGGTGCAACTGCGGGTGCGCTCGGAGTCTGCCTGGTCTGATATCGATGTCCAACTCAAGCGCCGGCATGACTTGATTCCGAATCTGGTCGAGACGGTCAAGGGATACGCCACCCACGAAAAAAGCACGTTCGAGGACATAGCCAAGTACCGGTCAATGGCGATGCAGGCAACCGGCCCCGCTGACAAAGCGGTGGCGGAGAACCAGCTTAGCTCTTCACTGAAAAGCTTGTTTGCGGTAGCGGAAAACTATCCTCAATTGCAGGCATCGCAGGAGTTCACGCAGTTACAAAATTCTCTGAGTGCAATTGAAGACGCGATCCAGAACGCGCGGCGCTATTACAACGCCGTCGTGCGCGACCTGAATACCAAGATCCAGTCGTTTCCTACAAATATCCTGGCGGGCATGTTCGGCTTTCAGCAGAAGCAGTTCTTTGAGACCGCGGCTGCCGATCGCGAACCGGTGGCAGTGAAATTTTAAGAGGCTTTTTAAAGTGTGGAGACGGGCGACCTGCCCGTGTTTGTCTGATCGGAAGCCTACCGGTTGAGGTTTAGCTCAATGCACATCAGTGGAGCTTATTTGGAACGTCTTCTGATCTTTCTTTGCTTCCTACTCTGTTTCCTAACGATCGCCGGAGAGCTATCAGCAGAAATCCGCAACTGGCGGATCACTGATTTCAAAGACACCATCGCGATCGACGCAAAAGGTACCGCTCTCGTCAGCGAAAAAATAACCCTGGCCTTCGTCGGAGAGTGGCACGGAATCCATCGCACGATTCCAGTGGAGTACCCCGGCGCAAACGGTTCGAATTACACGCTCTTTCTGAAAGTCCTGAGCGTGACCGACGAGAACGGGAAGAAACTTAAATACGATTCGAGCAAATCCGGAGCTAATCGGGATCTCAAGATTTATATTCCCGGAGCGGTCGATACCACACGCGTCGTCAACATTGACTATCTTGTCCGCAACGGCGTCCGATTTTTCTCCGGCGATGCCACGGATGGATACGCCGAGTTTTACTGGAACGTCACCGGCAATGACTGGCCGGTTCCAATCGACCACGCCTCGGCCTTCGTCGCCCTTCCTGAAAATGCAGCCGGAGGGTTGCGCGCGCAAGCCTACACCGGGGCCTATGGTTCGAAGCAAAGCGAAGCCACGGCGGAGATCAGCGGCGCGAATGTCAATTTTGAAACTACCCAGGGCTTGCCGATGCGGGGCGGAGCGACGATCGATATTTACATTCCTCAGGGTGCAATCAAAGCGCCGTCGCAATTCACGATGCTGATGTGGTTTGTGGGCAGCAATCCAATTCTGTTCTTGCCGCTTTTGACTCTGGTGGTCATGTACGGGCTGTGGCATGCGGTTGGACGCGATCCCGATCCGGGCGTGTCCGTCGCTCCGCAGTACGAACCGCCCAAAGGCATCTGCCCGGCGGAGGCCGGTACTCTGGTTGACGACACGATTCATCCGCGTGACATCACCAGCACGATCGTCGACCTTGCGGTACGCGGGTACATCAAAATAGAAGAGAAGGTCGAAACCTTTCTCGTCTTTCACAGCAAAGACTATGTATTTCATTTGCTGACACCGCGCGAGCAATGGGGGCCGGATGTTACGCCGCACGAGCGCCTCATGCTTGAAACCATTTTTGTCGGCGGATCAGAGACGCTGCTCTCCAGCCTGAAGAACCGCTTCTACACCGTGATTCCGGCGGTACGCCAGAACATCATGGCTTCGCTTAAGGGCAAAGGCATTTACCTGCTCGATCCCGAATCGGCGAACGGCTATAGCATCGCGGCGGCGATTACGATTGCGCTGGTCGTCATCGGATTGCAAGTTCTGGGGTGGATGAACCTTTTTTATTCCGTCCCCCTGCTGCTCGGGAGCGTGTTGCTTTCGGGAGTGATCTGGTGGCTCTTTGCGCGGCAGATGACCGCGAAAACTGTGGCTGGGGCCCGCACCAGAATCGCTGTGCTCGGCTTTGAAGAGTTCATGAACCGGGTCGATGCGGACCGTTTGAAGCGAATGCCGCCAGATACTTTCGAAAAATTTCTGCCTTACGCGATGGCCCTTGGTGTCGAGCATCACTGGGCGCAGGCCTTCGACGGCATCGTGCAGAACGCTCCGAGTTGGTACGTGTCCCCGAATGGATATAGCGGATTCAGCCCGCTCTACTTTTCGAATTCCATGCACAGCATGGCGTCAGACATGCATCAGGTTTTCACTTCCAGTCCGCGATCAAGTTCAACCGGATCGGGCTTTGGCGGCGGCGGTGGAGGCGGAGGTTTCTCCGGCGGCGGCTTTGGTGGTGGCGGCGGCAGCGCTTTCTAAGCCTTGAGCGCTGGGCTGCAAGATTAATTCCATGATTAATTCAAAGATCACCTTTGGTTGAGGATAACGTACGCCTCGCCATCGCTTCCATGTTGACTTCGGTCCGATTTACGCCCTAACGTGCAACGCTCCTCCGCAAGCCGTTATTTGCCGGCGTCCCCTCCGCCGTCAGGGAACGTCTATTCGTCGATGCGCCCCCCCTCGCACGGCCAGGCGCGTGCTGCGTTGCAATAAGCCGCAAGTTTCTAATTTTTCCGGAGGAGTGCGAGTAGTTCTGCGAATCCGCGGCGCGAGGGATCACGTCGGGGCGAGTTCAAGACCTTCAACCGGCTGCCGATGGAATGGTCAGGGGCGCTTCGGGTTATCGCGGCGTGGACAGCGACA
>JAYVCW010000186.1:0-8368 GCA_043749775.1 Acidobacteriaceae bacterium
TGCGTCGATCAGGCAGCGACCCTGGCGCACCTGCCCGAGAAGCCCTGCGTGACAAAATACTTACCAATTCACGGAGCGTTCCATGCTTCGCAAGAAGCCAACCAGCAAGAAGCTTACCCGCGGCAAGCAGATAAGAAACGGCTCAAGAAAACGAACTATCTCGACGTCTACGGCTCAGACGCCCGGGAGTTGCGCAAGCTGATGAACTCGGACCCATCTTTGCGTGATAAATTGCATCCCAGTTTGCCGTACGTGAAAGCCGAGGTGCTTTGGGCGGTGAGAAACGAACTGGCCCGCACCGTAGAAGACGTGCTTGCCCGAAGAACGAGAGCGTTGTTTCTGAATGCGCGGGCCGCGTTAGAAATGGCACCAACCGTCGCAGACCTGATGGCCGCGGAACTAGACTGGAACGAAGTGACTCGACAAGAACAGCTAGAGGCGTTCCGCACCATGGCGGAAGCGTACGTCTTACACCCTTGAGCGTTGAAATCGCCGGCCGAGTTGCTTCGAGATCTTCGATTTTGCGGATCTTGCTCCGTATCAGGGCATCGCTTCGGCGGCGCTACGACTTCACATCACTAAACTCAAACGTGAGATGATAATCCGCCGTCCACATTGAAGGAGACCCCATGCCCGACACTCCCCAAGACTTCGCTCACCACACTCGCTGGGATCCAGCTTTCCATTTCTTCATCGTCCCCGTGTTTGTCATCTCGGTCATTATGACGATCGTTCATCTGGTCAGGCGTCCCAGCCTCCACTCCTCATGGATCGTCGTAGTCATGATCGCGCTGCTCGTGGCAGTCTTCAAAATCCGCCTTTACCCGCTAAACGTGCAGGATCGCGTGATCCGTTTAGAAGAGCGGCTAAGGCTCGCGACACTCATCGATCCCGCGCTGCGCAGCCGCATCCCGGAGCTGACCAAATCTCAACTAGTGGCGTTGCGCTTCGCCTCTGACGCCGAGCTTTCCGGCCTGGCAACGCGAGCGCTGAACGAGAATCTTCCCGCAGGCGAAATCAAGAAATCAATTCAGACCTGGCGTCCGGACAATTTTCGAGTCTAGAACCCCGCCCAATCTGTGACGAACAACAATGTTTAGGGAGTCGTCATTTCAAAACCGGGACATTTCCCAAATTCCACTCCCCTATCACGCTCGTCAACCCCTGTGGTAGCATCGGGAGTTTCGCAGGCGATGTTGGGCTGGCCGGTCTCCCGTCCTCATCCTTTATTCCGGGCTCTTTCACCCTTCCCACCTAGCCTGCGGAAGGAGACAACCCGTGAAAGTGTACGAAGCTGCGAATCTTCGCAACCTTGCCCTGATCGGGCATGGGCACGCCGGCAAAACCACTCTGGTATCAGCCATGCTTTACACCGCCGGAGCCGCTCCGCGCCTCGGCCGCGTCGACGACGGAACCGCGATCACTGATTACGACGAAGAGGAAATCGCCCGCAAAATGTCGATTGGCACCGGGCTCGCATTCGTGGAGTGGGGCAAGGCCGACGCAGGCAAAGATGCTCCTAAAATAAAGATCAACCTGCTCGATACGCCTGGCTTCAACATGTTCGTCCACGAGGCGAAGATGGTGCTGCCCGTGGTCGATGCCGCGCTGGTTGTGGTTGACGGAGTCGCCGGCGTTGAAGTCGTCACCCAACGCGTCTGGGGATATTGCAGCGAAATCGATCTTCCGCGCATGATCGTAGTCAATCGCATGGACCGCGATCGGGCCGATGCGCACCGCGTTCTCGACTCGCTGACCAACGCATTCGGCCGCGCCGTCACTCCGCTGCAGCTTCCAATCGGAAGCGAGAAAAGTTTCAAGGGTATCGTCGATCTCGTCCGCATGCGGGCCTACACCTACGAGATGGGTGGAAACGGCAGAGGCAAAGAAGGCCCCATCCCCGAAAACATGGTTGACGAAGCGAAAGAAGCGCACGAGCGCCTGGTCGAACTCATCGCCGAAGGCAAAGACGAGTTGATGGAAGAATTTTTCGAGAAGGGAACGATCCCGGAAGAAGACCTGGTTCCCGCTCTGCACGAGGCAATTCGCGAAGACAAACTTTTCCCCGTGCTCTTCACTTCAGGCCTCGGAAACGTCGGAGTCGACGAGCTTATGGACTTCATTGTCGACTACACTCCCGCAGCCAGCGAACATCACGCCATCACTGGGCAGCCCGCCGGCGGCAACGGCGAGCCTGCAATCCGCAAGGGCACCGATAACGAACCGGCCTCGGTCTATATTTTCAAAACGATGTCTGACGCCTTCGCCGGACGCATTTCCTATTTCAAAGTTTTTTCGGGAATATTGAAGACCGACGTGTCGCTGCAAAATTACAACCGCAATATTCAGGAGAAGTTCGCGCACATCTCGCTGATCGAGGGCAAACAGGCCGTTCCTATCCCGGAGTTGCATGCGGGCGACATCGGATCTGTCGCAAAGCTAAAAGAAACTCTTACCGGAGACACGCTCGGCGATAAATCGTCTCCCATCCGCTATCCGTCGGTACAACTGCCCGAGCCCGCCATCACCTTCGCGATCGAACCCAAGAGCCGCGCCGATGAAGACAAACTGGGCGTCGGCCTGCACAAACTCATGGAAGAAGATGCCATGCTCCGCTTCTTCCGCGATCCTCAAACGAAAGAATTTCTGATCGCCGGAACCGGCCAGCAGCACATCGAAGTCGTGGTTTCGAAAATGAAGAAGCGCTACCACGCCGAGGTCGTTCTCAAGGCGCCAAAAGTTCCATACCGCGAAACCATCCGCGACAAAGCCGACGTTCAGGGCCGCCACAAAAAGCAGACCGGAGGCCACGGCCAATACGGCGACTGCAAGATAAAGATGGAGCCGCTGCCGCGAGGGGCCGAATTCGAATTCGTCAACGACATCTTCGGCGGAGCTATCCCGCGCAACTTCATTCCCGCCGTGGAAAAGGGAATTAAAGACGCCGCCGCCCGTGGCTACCTCGCCGGCTACCCGGTAGTAAATTTTCGCGCCATTCTCTACGACGGCTCATATCACGACGTGGATTCCAACGATCTTTCCTTCCAAATGGCCGGACGCATCGCCTTCCGCAAAGCTATGGAGCAAGCGAAGCCCACGCTGCTCGAGCCCATCATGCATGTCGAAATCACCATCCCCGACGAATTTGCCGGGACCATCATGGGCGACCTGAACAGCCGCCGCGGCCGCATTCAAGGCATGGACAACAAGTCCGGCAACACCATCGTCAAAGCCGAAGCCCCCATGGCGGAGATGCTAACTTACGGAGCCGACCTGACCTCCATGACCCAGGGCCGAGGCAGCTTCTCGATGGAAATGCATCACTACGACACCGTGCCACAACAACTGCAAGACAAGATTGTTGAGAAGGCGAAAGCCGCACGCGGCGACGTGAAAGAAGACGACGAATGATCTTCAGACTTAAACCTTAAATTTGGGGCAGGACGATCCGTTTCGTCTCAGCGATCAGGGCAGACCTTCACATCGGTTCGCCCGAACTCCGTGCCCTTAGCCAGGATCGGTTCGCCCGATGCGAGAGCAAGCGCGTATACGAAACAATCTCCGAAGTTGAGCGCCGCCGGATGACGGCCTTTCCCGTATCTCCGCCAAGCCGAACGCGCCAGTTCGGCCTGTTCCGCATCGACCGCGATGATTTGAAAGTTTGCGCGCAGCGTGAATAAGTCAAACTCGCGGCCCGCACCCTCGCCCCGGCGACCTTCAATCACCATCCCAGCTTCGAGCACCGTCGCGGCGGAAATCAAGCGCGTGTCCGCTTCGAGAATTGCAGCTCGAAAAGCATCGCGTTCTGGCTCGCCAAAAAATAGCGCCGCCAACGCCGAGGTATCAATGACCATTTCCCCTCGCCGCCATATGCTTCATCTCAGCCCGGCAGTCCATTTTCGTCATAACCAATAATTTCGTCCGCCGTTCGGGAATCTAGATCCGGCATCTCGTCCACCCGCCGAAGAATGGCATCCAGTTGCAAGGTCAGCGCCCGGTTTTTCAGATTTGCTTTAATCCGCTCCAAGCGCTCAAGTCGCTCTTCTAAAGCTTTTTGGATGGCACCGGTCAAGCTCTCGCCGGTCTTGGTCGCGATCTTCCGAACCAATTCTTCTGCCTCTATGTTCTTGATGCTTAATGCCATAATGAAATTATACCATGATATACAATAGTATATAAGGCTACTTTAGCTGGCTCTCAACCCCACCGCCTTGGCCAATTTCCCCTGCCGCTCGTCAAAAGTCCAGAATCGCTCCGCCTTCAGTTCCAAAGCGCACGCGACGTGCAGACTGTCGAGTGTCCTGACTCCGAGCTTCGGGCCATGGCGCCGCGCCAACTCGGCGCAGAGTTCGAAAGCATTTTCCGGAATCGCAGTTTCGACCCATACTCCGGCGGCCAAATCATCCGTTATTCGATGGTAAATGCGCTGCGCCTTGACCTCCGAAATCTTCCTGAAGAAAACCTGCTGGCCGATGGCATGACAACATTCGGCGAGATGGAGTGGGCAAAAAGTCAGGCGTGGCCTAGTATCCATCAACTTGAGGGCCGACTCAGAATGCGAGTCCGGCAGGTAGAGCGATACAAAGACACTGCTGTCCGCGTAGATGCTCAAAAGCGGCCACGATCCTTTATCAGATCATTTACCGCGGTGAGCACCTGGTCACCGAACGTCTCCTTGGCGCGCGCCCGAAAGTCGGGCCATTCTGCAGGCGAGCGCTCTTCATGCGCCGGCACGATTCGCGCAATAAGCTGATCCCGTTCCCGCAGTTCGACCGTCTTCCCCGCGCGTAGCCAGGCCTTGAGCCTGCGCGTATCGCGCAACTCACGCATATTCACAGTCGGCATGTCAGCATTGTGTCACCACGTGTGTCACATGTCAATTGAAACCCGTCGCGCCTCGACGATTTAGTACCGCCGCCGTCCGGGTGCCATTGCCCAGCTCGACGAAATCATTCCCACATCCCCGCTTTCTAGCGTACTATTCCCTTTTTCTGTCGAGAGGGCCTTCATGCTAAAGCGGATTTCCTCAGCTCGCCGCCGTTCATTCTCTGTCGCGTTTGCGCTCTCCTTAATGACCTACTCCGCCATGGCACAACAAAGCGGCAGCACCCTTCTTGAAATTGATCACGTCTCCATCTGCGGGTCGAACCTCGATTCGCTACGTGAGGCCTTCGCCAGTGTCGGACTGGCATCCGATATTGGAGGGCCGCATGGCAACGGGATCACGCAAATGGCGATCGTCGGGTTTGACGACGCCTCTTACATCGAACTGATAGCTCCTATTAAACCGGGAGTGACCGAGGGCTCGCCGTGGGCGAAATTCATGTCCGGCGACGTTGGTGCATGCGCATGGGCTGTCGGCACCAACGTGCTTCTCCAGGAAGTCGACCGCCTCAAAAAAGCCGGCGTCGCCGTGACCGCTCCCGAACGTGGCAGCCGCAAACGCCCCGACGGCATGTCCGTCGAATGGATGATGTCGAACGTCGGCTCGGGCGCTCCTGGCGCGACTATGCCGTTCATTATCGAAGACCAGACGCCACGAGCCTGGCGGGTTCAATCCACGGAAGCGCTAAAAGGAGCGCCAGTTTACGGCGTTGAGAGTGTCATCATCGGCGTCAACAACCTCGACGCCTCGGTGGCGAAATTTCGCAAGGCCTATGGATGGGCCGAGCCGCTCATCGAGAACCAGAGAGAATTCGGCAAGCTCGCCTATTTTCCCGGGCAGCCGGTCATGCTCGCCTCCGGAGGGGGCTGGGTTTCAGAGCACCTCGGCAAATTCGGCGAGAGCCCAGTCGCATATCTTCTCGGCACTCGCGACTTTGCGAGCGCTACAAAAAAATATCGACTCTCCGGCAACAAACCCATGTTCGGCCAAAAGGTGGGGTGGTTCGACTCCGGAAAACTGAAAGGCGCGCGCCTCGGCGTAATTGGCCAATGATTTATTGTCGTGCGGACTGGCTGGTACGGACCGGTGTGTCCGCCCTACATAACGCCGCTAACGCCAGGCTAGAACCCACAACTTACCTCTGCTACTATCGCCATCAGTGTCCGCTGCAAAAGATAATTCGATCCTGCGAGCATCCTCCGGCTCAACGCCATCCGCCGCGTCGTTGATAAGTTCGAAAGAGCGGGTCGTCTCCGCTGCTCCCGTCGAGGACGACTCATCATTCGAGCTCAAGCTGCGCCCGCAGCGCCTTCAAGAATTCATCGGACAAAACAAAGTCAAAGAAAATCTGGACGTAGCCATCGAAGCCGCAAAGTCGCGAGGCGAGGCGCTCGATCATGTCCTGCTCTACGGACCTCCGGGTCTGGGCAAGACAACGCTCGCCAACATCATCGCCAACGAACTCGGCACCGCCTTTCAGCAAACCTCCGGCCCCACGCTGCAGATCAAGGGAGACCTCACCGCGATCCTGACCAATCTTCGCGATCGTCAAGTGCTTTTCATCGACGAAGTGCACCGCCTGCAGCCGGCGCTGGAAGAAATTTTGTACTCCGCGCTCGAAGACTACAAACTCGACATCATGATCGGCCAGGGCCCGTCGGCGCGCACCCATACCATGGACGTGAAGCCCTTCACCTTCATCGGCGCCACAACCCGTGCCGGGCTTCTCTCCGCCCCGCTCCGCTCGCGCTTCGGATTGCTGTTGCGCCTGGAGTTCTATACGCACGATGACCTGCGCGTAATCGTCGAACGCTCCGCCGAAATCCTGGGCGTCCATATCGACGGTCCCGGCGCCATCGAAATCGCCAGCCGCTCCCGCGGAACTCCGCGCATCGCAAATCGGTTGCTGCGGCGGGTCCGCGACTACGCCCAGGTTCGCGCCGCCGGAAAAATCGACCTGCCTACGGCGCAGGCCGCTCTTCGCATGCTCGAAGTCGACAAGTACGGCTTCGATGAAGTTGACCGTAAACTCTTGTTAACCATCATTGAGAAATATCAGGGCGGGCCAGTGGGATTAAATACTCTTGGCGCGGTGCTTGCAGAAGAGCCAGACGCAATCGAAGAAATTTACGAGCCCTTTTTAATTCAGATCGGTTTTCTCAACCGCACCCCACGCGGAAGAGTAGCGACGCAACTCGCCTACGATCATTTCGGAATCATTCCGAACCGGCGTCAAAGTTCGCTTTTCTAGAACAGGCGCGCGTTCCGTGATCATGCGAGAATGCCTTAAAATAGCAGACCTTAAATTAGTAAACGTCGAAATAATCTTGTCTGCGGTTGACTTCGCAATGCGCAATCTGCGTTAATCGCTTTTCATCTCCGGTCAAACCGGCGTCACACCCAAGGAGTTCTCATGCGTGAAGTTGTCGCCACCGCCGACGCTCCCCAAGCCATCGGCCCTTACTCGCAAGCCATTCGTGCGGCCGGACTGATTTTTACTTCCGGGCAGGTGCCAATCGACCCCGCCACGCAGCAAGTGATCACGGGTGACATCAGCGCGCAGACCGATCGCGTACTCAAGAACCTCGACGGAATTTTGAATGCCGCGGGCAGCAGCCTCGACAAAGTTCTGCGCTGCACCGTCTTCTTGAAAAACATGGGAGACTTCGCCGCCATGAACGAAGTCTACGGAAGCTACTTCAAACATGCGCCGCCATCACGTTCAACAGTCGAAGTCGCGCGACTCCCGAAAGATGTCATGATAGAAATCGACGTGATAGCGTTAGCTTAGAACGGGTTTGCAAATCAATTGGAAATGGAAGGTTTCATGAAGACTTGGATTATCGTTTTGGTCGTGCTGGCGATTGCCGGTATCGCTATCGCTCAAATTGCGGCAAAGAAAAGCGCCGCTAAAAGACCCGCTGTGAGCGGCCCGACAAAGGTCACAGGCGAGCCCACCAAGACCGCTAGCGGTCTTGAATATTGGGATATTAAAGTTGGCACGGGAGCAGTCGCCGAGACTGGCAAGCAGGTAAAGGTCGATTACACAGGCTGGTTCACAAATGGAAAGAAGTTTGACAGCTCGGTAGGGACGGGCCAACCCTTCGACTTCATGCTGGGTGCAAGCCAAGTGATCAAAGGATGGGATGAAGGCGTGGCAGGTATGAAGGTAGGGGGAAAGCGGCAGCTTCGCATTCCGCCTGATCTAGCCTACGGGGCAGCGGGGCGCCCGCCACAAATTCCAGCTAACTCTACCTTGATTTTCGATGTGAAGCTCGTCGACGTGAAATAGCGGCGTGAAATAGCGGCGTGAAATAGAGAAATCGAGAGACGCGGAAGCAAAAAAAAGATCAACAAGCTACGCGAGACACACAAAAGCCCGCTCGGTTTTATCCGGCGGGCTTTAATCTTTACGCTTTGATAACTTTGCCACTGCGAATGCAGGAAGTGCAAGCGCGAATATTCTTGGTCGAAGCGCCGACT
>JAYVCW010000187.1:0-20450 GCA_043749775.1 Acidobacteriaceae bacterium
ACCTTTATGTCGGCCAGTTCGCGATTTTTTTGTTCCGCAACTCTGGTCTTGATCTCGATCGCCTTCGACTCAGTGTCGAGCTTGTACCAGTACCCGGCATTCAGCGCGCCCGCGATCAACAGGACTGCAGCCGCCTGTACCAGTGGTCCGCCAAGGTTGCCGACTTCAAAGCTCGGCATGGTAACGGCGGGACCTTTTTTACTTTTCGCTTTCGGGACGCCAAGTAAATTAATTCGAATCATAATTTTTCAAAGCTCCTCAGGGCCAGACCCACGGCCACTGCCAGCTGGCCTGCATTTTCTTCGACCAGTTGCGCTCCGGCGCCGTCCGCGGGCGCCAGTACTTTTTGAAACGGATTAAACAACTCAACCGGCATCGAGAATTCATGCCGCAACGCTTCTACCAGGCCAGGCACCTTCGCCGAACCGCCCGCCAGGTAAATCTTCTCGATGTGCTCTCCCGCCGCACTGGCACGGAAGAAGTCGAATGTCTTCTGAATTTCCAGAACGATAATCTCAGTCACTTGCTGCAGAATTGGCGTTTTGGCGTCGTCCTGCACCGTCCCAATCTTTCGTCCGAGCTTCAGCGACTCTGCGTCGTCAAAGCTGAGATCCAGTTCTTTCTGCAGCGAATCGGTGTACTGATGTCCTCCCACTGAAACGTCTCGTGGGAAGAGTGGTGTCGTGCCCTTCACGATGTTGATGTTCATCACGCTCGCACCGAGGTTGAGCAGCGCGACGACCTGGGTCGGGGCCGGCTCGTAATTGAACTCGTAGCAGTTCTGCAAAGCGAGCGCATCGATGTCCACAATAGCCGGTGTTCTTCCGGCCATCGAGAGTACGTTGGTGTAATTGAGAATCTTGTCTTTCTTCACTGCCACCAGAAGTACATCCATGGTCGGGCTGCTGGCATCATCCGACAGGATTTGGTAATCAAGGTTCACGTCGGCGAGGTCGAACGGAATGTGCTGTGCCGCTTCTTTCTGAATGGTCTCGGCCAGTTCCTGGTCACTCATCGAAGGCAGCGAGATTTTCTTGACGATGACGGAGTGTCCGCTCACCGCCGTTGCTACCGCTTTCGATTTGATCTGCGTATCGCCAAAGAGCTTGGCAATGGCGGCCGATACGGTGCCGGAATCTACGATCATGGAATCAACGACAATGTCTGGAGCGATCGGCTCAAGGCCGAGGTGCGCCACTTCAATTCCCGTACGCGTCTTTCTGAGTTCGACGGCCTTGATGCTCGAAGAACCCACATCCAGACCTACAATCGTTTTCGATCCCATTCCAAACATGTGCCCACCTTTTCTTGACGAATTTCTTTTTCAAAAATCCGTTGAAACCACTTCCACCAAAAAACTGTTTACAGAACGCCGGCGGCCTTCACCGATGCCTTGGCTTTTTTCTTGCCCTTTGTCTCTGTCTCCGCCGACTGTTCTTCCATCCACTGATCGAGCTTCGATTTTTTGAAGCGCCATCGATTGCCTAATTTGAACGCCGGAATTTTTTGCTCGTTCACGTACTTGTAAAGCGTGTCCGCACTCACTCCCAGATACTGCGAAGCCTGACGAATGTTCATTACTTCCCGCGAATCAGCCATATCGTTTCCACTCTCGAATCCGCACTCGGCTGGGCTTTCTGCTTGCTCAGCTTTAAGACAATCAAGAGAACCGAACCCACATTCCAAAAGCATTCCCGTGTGTTTTGGTGTGCTGAGCATATCGCAACTGTTCGCGAAGGCCAGAAGCGGCGATTTCCCTGTTTTGTTGGCTTTTATGGGGTTTTGCTAGAATTGGGAAAAGTTAATCTTGCAGAGGAGGTCTATAGGTTGTATTTTCAATTCCAGAAACTACTACATGTGGTAGCTAACCTTTAGGAACGTAACTCGATCCTCGAAATCGGGTAACTAAGGTATTAGAGACGGTACGTAAGTACCGGAACGCCCGCGCAAGCCATTGAAAACAGGCGGTCATTCTCGCCACCTTCAGCAATTGCTCGAATAGTTGGTGCGCGTTTTTCCCTTGCATCGCTCGCCTGGCGCACGCGTTTAATAACGCTTCGTCGAGGCATGCGAGTCGACGTTTGTCTGGTCGACATGCCGCAATTCCGCGGTCTGCGCAAGGCGAAAATATAAACGTCGTCCGGTTTCAAAGGTGACGTCTTCATGCGTCGCGCTTAAGGCGATGCCCGGACACGTTGACTTCTTCTCGCGGCCCAGCTTTTACGAAGATGCTGGAAGTCTCAATTCTGATCCATCGTGAATCCGCAGCTTACCCCCACACTCCGTTTACTGATGTCTCCCCAAGGGGCACACATTTTAGGCGATTTGCCTCGTGACTAGATCTTGCTGCTCGCGACCTTAGGTTGAATCGGCCCAACGCATGGTCTCGCGGCGACTTGCGGGCTTCATCTTGTTTTCGGCTTTGAGAATGTGCGCCTGGTGTTGAGCCGCCATCAGATGCGAATCGTGCGCGTGGTCAGGAACGACCACGCTCGGGTGTTGTACCAGAATTCTCATTGTCCAGACAAGGTCGTCAAGCATCGTCCCGTGCCCGAAATGCGCGTCTACAGAACACAGTTCTTCGGAGGGAAGCCCGTTTCGTCCGGAAAGCAGAATCACTGGTGTCTCGGGCATCAGCGCTTTGAGCTCGTGGGCCAGCTTTGCGCCAGACATCTTAGGCATCTCGTAATCAAGGAGTGCGAGGTCGAAATATTCTTTATTGCACAAAGAAATTCCCACGCACAAATCGATGACTTCTGCCGGATCGTTCTTAACGATCACGTGAAATCCGCATTCTTCGAGAATATTAATTAGCACCAGGCTGGATTTTGGATTGTCGTCAACGTAAAGAACTGTTGCTTTGTTTTTCAATGAAGACCTCCGCGTCAATAGTTGAGGAACGGACTCGCGCTAGGTTCTTGCGAAACAGGTGAGTGAAGATTTGTAAATTCCTGATTGACGGAGCGCGCGCGCCTACTGTAAGGAGATGTAAGAAGCGGCCACCAGGATGTTACAAGGTCGTAAATATTAGGGGCAGGTGTCGTTGCGGAACAGACAGAAGCGGTTAGTCGCAGCTCTGAATTGAAGTGAAGTTTATGAAACTGGGACCGCTTGGGATGCCGTCTTGTCGGATTTCATTTCTGCTTCTGGAACGTAATGCGGCAAGGTGAATTTGAAAGTTGAGCCTTCACCTGGAGGTGACTCGACCCAGATTCTTCCGCCGCTGCGCTCAATCAGCTTCTTGCAGATTGCCAAGCCAATGCCGTTGCCGGAATATTCCGTCCGCGTATGCAGGCGTTGAAAAACAACGAATACGGTTTCGACGCTTTCTGGCGGAATGCCAATGCCGTTGTCGCTCACGCTGAAGAGCCAGTCGTCGCCCGCCCTTTCGGCTCTTACCGAGATTTTTGGCGGCAGTTCGCCGTGAAATTTGATGGCGTTGCCAACGAAGTTTTGAAAGACCTGAGTCATCTGCGAGGCTTCGGTTAGGACGGTGGGCAAAGGGGAACAGGTGACGATCGCTCCGCTCTCGCGAATTGCGGGACCGAGAATGATCAGGACCTCGGCCATGGCCGCTTCGCAACTCACGGGGACAAGTTTCGCTCCCTGGCGTCCAACACGCGAGTAGGCGAGCAGATCCTGAATCAGGGTCTGCATGCGCAGCGCGCCTTCGCAGGCATAGGCGATGTACTTGTCTGCTTTGTCATCCAATTTTCCGCGATAGCGTTCAGCGATTAACTGGGTATAGGCGGCTACCATGCGCAGCGGCTCTTGCAAGTCGTGCGATGCGATGTAGGCGAACTGTTCGAGGTCGGCGTTCGAGCGCGCCAGTTCTTCGGCTTTCACGGCAAGGTCGATTTCTGCCTGGCGCCGCAACAGGACGAGACGTCTTTCTTCGAGCGCTCGCCTGATCGCCTGCGGCAATCGTGCCAGACCATCTTTCAGCACATAGTCGGTTGCGCCGCGCTTGATGCATTCGACGGCTGTCATGTCGCCCAATGCGCCGGACACGAGTATCAACGGAATATCCGACCCTTGGCGCCGCAAAACTTCGAGCGCTTCCATCCCTTGCCATTGCGGCAGGTTGTAATCGACCAGCACCACGTCAGGCGGGTTGTCGTGAAGTTCTTTTTCGAACTCCAATTCCGATTGCACGACCGAGACGGAAAGCGAAAAACCGGCTTTGCGCAGTGATTGTGCCACGAGTTCCGCGTCGACCTCATTGTCTTCTACATGAAGGACGCGGAGAGGGCCGGATGGTCGTGTCTCTCGCTCAGCGTTTGTCATGGCCGGCACCTATCAAGTGAGAAGGTTCCGGAACGGGAGGCTGGTTGATAACCAGCCAATACAAGCCGACGCTCTTAATGGTCTCCCGGAATTGTTCGAAGTCGACCGGCTTCTGGATAAAGCTGTTGGCGCCGAGGTTGTATCCGCTGACCAGGACGCGCTCTTCTTTCGACGAGGTCAGGATTACGACTGGAATGGTTTTGGTGCGCGCGTCAGCCTTGATCATCTTGAGAACTTCCATGCCGTCGACCTTGGGAAGTTTCAGGTCAAGCAGCACGAGCTTGGGCGGCAGGTCTATGGATCGCTCGGAATACTTACGGCGGCAAAAGAGAAAATCGAGCGCCTCTTCGCCGTCGCGCACCACAAAGATTCGATTGGCGATCTTGCCGCGCTGCAGCGCGTGCAGGGCAAGATCCATGTCTTCTTCGCTGTCTTCGACCAGCAGGATGTCGACTTCGTTTGATTTCATATCGTTCCTCCAACGGCAGCGAGTTGCGCCACTCCCTCTACGGTTTTGGATGCTTCCAGCGTGAAAAAGAAAGCTGCGCCTTTATCGACTTCCCCTTCCGCCCATGCCTTGCCTCCGTGCTTGCGGGCGATGCGTTGCACGGTGGCCAGGCCGATTCCAGTGCCTTCAAAGTCGTCACTGCGGTGCAGGCGCTGGAACACCCCAAATAACTTATCGGCAAATTTCATGCTGAAGCCGACCCCATTGTCCCGCACCATGAACACCAATTGGCCGTCTTCTTTGCGCGACGTGCAACTTACTTGAATGCAAACTTGTTGGCGCCCGCGGGTGAACTTGAGCGCATTGGCCAGCAGATTTTGAAATATCTGCCTCACCAGAACCGGATCGCATTGGACGGGCGGCAATTCGTCGATCATCCATTTGACATCGCGGCCTTCGAAGTCAGGCTCGAGTATGGAGATGATGTCCGCGACGATCGGGTTGAGCGCAGTCGGCTGGCGGTTGAGCGCGTGCCGCCCAACGCGAGCCAGGTTCAGCAGTTCGTCAATGAGCAGCGCCATTTTATGCGTGCCGGATTGAATGCGATCGAGATAGTGTTGCGCACCGGGATCAAGGGTTGTTCCATACTCTTCGACCAGCAAGTTGGAAAAGCCGGCGATGTGACGCAGCGGCGCGCGCAGGTCGTGGGAGACGGAATAGCTGAAGGATTCCAGTTCCGTGATTGCGGTTTGCAGTTGAGCCGTGCGCTCGGCGACGCGCAGCTCCAGTTCGTCGTTCAACTCGCGAATCCGCCGCTCGTCGGATTTTCTCTCGTTAATATCGCGGAAGGCCGCTACTCCGCCCCTAACCGAGCCAGCTGTGTCCCGCAGGGGGCTGGCGCTGACTTCGACCCAGGTGCCATCTTTGAACGAGGGGTTCCGAACAAATAATTCGGTGGTGCTGACGTCACCGCGCAAGGCCCGCACCAGCGGAAACTGATCCTCGGGGAGCGGCGTGACCTTATCGGGCAGATACAGGCCGTAGTGCGCGGAGATCAGATCAGCGGCAATCGGAGCCGAACCCATTCCGAGAATTCTTTCCGCCGCTGGGTTCCAGATTACAAATTTGCCTTCCGCATCAGACGTGACCAGGCCTTCCGCCATGCTGTCCAGTACCGACCGCAGCATTAACGCCTGGGTTTCAAGCTCCCGTCGGGAGTCAGCGAGGTCTTTGGCTAGTCGCGCCAGGTCTGTGGCTTGTCGAGCCAACTTTCGCGCCAGCTGCGCTTGCCGTTCTTCGGCCTGCTTAAGGTCGCTGATATCCGTGTTCGTGCCGAGCCAGCGCACCACTTCCCCTTGCGCATTCCTCAACGGCATCGCGCGGGTAAGAAAACTTCGAAACTTTCCATCCGCGCCGCGCAGAGGAAACTCCATGTCGAACGGCGTGCCATTGCCGACCGCGGTCTTCCACGCTTCAAGAACGGCGGGAAGAATTTTTGGGTCGTGCACCATCTGCCATCCCCAGCCTTCGGTCTGCTCGGCGGTGGTGCCCGTGTACTCATACCAGCGCTGGTTGTACCAGAAGATGGAGCCGCTTGAGTCCGCCATCCAGGCGAGCTGCTGGATGCCGTTCGCAATGGTTTGAAATCGGGCTTCGGAATCCCTTAGCGCTTCTTCGGCTCGTTTTCGTTTCGTTATGTCTCGCGCGATTCTTGAGATACCGATTAACCTATCGGAGACATCGCGGATCGCGGATATCGTAACCGAGACATCGATTTGCGCCCCATCTTTCCGCAACCGGAGAGTCTCGAAGTGTTCAACGTGCTCGCCCTGTCGAATACGCTCGATCACAACTGCATCTTCCCCGGCGCGATCTTCTGGCACCAACCGCTTCGTGCAGCCGCCAATCATTTCTGATTCCGTATAACCAAACAGTTTTTCCGCTCCGGGATTCCAGGCGGTGATGGTGCCATCAAGTGCCTGACTCACAATGGCGTCGTCGGAGAATTTCACCGCCGCCGCCAGACGATGTGCAATTTCTTGAGTCCGAGTACGTTCCCGGATTTCTGTTTCTAGGTCTTCCTCCAGGTTCTCGGTTCTCTGCTTCACGCGCCTCTCCACCTCGGCGTTCAGGGTGTTAATCTCGGTTCGCGCCCGCGCACTGACTCCGATTTCCCGATTCCCCGCAAGCCATGCCAGCCGCCATAGTGCGGCGGCGGCGACAAGGGCGCCGGCAATCACACTGTTGGCAATAACGTGGAGCCATGGAATGTGTGATTCCCATAAGTAAAAGGCGCCATGAGGCATAAAGTCCGAATTGAATAATTGTGTGAAATGCATCATGGTGGAGGCGCTGGCAGTTGAAGTGTTGGCAGGAGTATGGCCACTCCACGGTCTGTGCGATTACTAAGGGGAGGGATGTGCCATTCAGGCGAGCACAGGCGTAGCCTCAGCGATCGAACATGCCGTCGCTTTTTTGCGCGCCTCGGCCGGTAGGCGCCGCTTCAACGCAAGTTGTCAGTTTCGATGTATGAAAATCAGGCGTGCAGAGCGCCTGCGGGCGCGAGGAGTTCATTAGCCGAACAGGTTTCGATTTGGCGACGTGGCTGCTTCACGAGGATGTTCACCGATTTCAGTTTCTCGCTCGTGCCCGGCGGAAGGGCTGGGGATTCCAATGCTAAATCCACAGTCAGCACGAGCGCCGTCAGGGTGCCATTGACCTCGCCATACAGTTTGCTTACGCCGGCACGCCGTGCGGCGGTTTCGGCTTGATGGCCGCGTTCGATCGCGCTCTGAACTTCGCGCACCACACGCTCTCTTCCTTGAATCGCAAAATTGACTTGCACGAGAATTGCAGTATCGAGATGCTGCAGCATGGCTTCGGTCTCGAGAGGCTCATTCTCAGGCAAGTGCTGGTCGAGCACCACCGCCAGGTATGAGCCTTCACGTAACAGAGTTGTCGCCCGCAAGAGTGTGCCCGCTAAGATGGTCGATTGGCCGGTTCCCGTTTCAATAGCCTGGCCGCACTCTACCCCGCGATCGCTTGCCGTCACCAGAAGAATCATGGAAAGAAGGCAAGCAAGTTCACTGCCAATCATCTTCCGGAAAATTAAGCAGGCTTTAATCTTTCTCGCCACGCACTGCGGTTCGTCTGCTGCCGATTGCCGCACGCTCCAGCCGTGCCTCCAACCCTTGTCTCAAGCACTGTCCCCGCGGATGATGCTTGAAACTGCGGGGTCGGGTTGTAAAACGGAATTCGCTTATGCTCCCGATCTGGCACTCAGACTCTGCGTTTCCGACCAGGTTTGAGAGTCATACTCTTTTAACTTGCGGTAGAGAGTCGTTTTTCCAATTCCCAAAAGTAGGGCCGCGAGCATTTTGTCTCCATTCACCTGGACCAGCGCATTCAGGATCGTATGCTTTTCCAGCTCCGCGATCGGAACAATGCCAAGCTTACTTGCGTTCCCGACGATAGACGACATAGGAGCGCTGTATAACTGCGTGGGAAGGTCTCGCACTTGAATCTCATCCGCGCTGCTCATGGCGCACGCCCGTTCGAGCGCGTTTTCGAGTTCGCGAACGTTCCCCGGCCAGTCATAATTTTGCAGCGCCTTCAGCGCCTCGTCCGAGATGGACTTCTCGTCGCCCGCGTTCCGCCCTATGCGTTCCAGGAAATGGCCGACCAGTAGCGAGATATCCTGACGGCGATCCCGCAAAGGCGGCATGCGCAGCGTCAGTACGTTGAGGCGGAAGAAAAGATCGCGGCGGAAGGTGCCGTCTCCAACCGCCTTTTCAAGATCGCGATTGGTCGCTGCCAGAATTCGCACATTGATCGGAACGCGCTTCACGCTCCCCACCGGGCGAATCTCTTTCTCCTGAATCGCACGCAGGAGTTTGGCCTGCAAGTCGACCGGCAATTCTCCAATCTAATCAAGAAACACGGTGCCGCCATCGGCAATCGCCAAGAGTCCATCTTTCGGATGGTTTGCGCCGGTGAACGCTCCACGCACGTGACCAAAAAGCTCGCTTTCGATCAGGGTCGGTACGAGAGAACCGCAGTCGACGGGTATGAACGGCTTGTTCTGGAAATTTCCGGCCAGGTGGATGGACTTCGCAACCAGTTCCTTGCCCGTGCCGCTCTCCCCCAGAATCAGCACTGGATGCGAACTCTGTCCCGCTTTCGCGATCATCTTATACATCTTCTCCATCTCTGGAGAGCGCCCGACGATGCTGCCGAAACCTTGCCTCGACTTGATTGTCTCGCGCAAGGTGCGGTTTTCCGTTTTCGTCCGCAGATGGCTGGCCACCCGGGCAAGAAGTTGCCGGAGCTCTTCCAGGCTGAAAGGTTTGGTCACATAGTCAAAAGCGCCGTTCTTCATTGCCTGCACGGCGGATTCAACCGTTCCATATCCGGTGACAACGACGACGACGGCGTCAGGGCGATGAGTTCGAATGCTTCGCAGAGCATCCATGCCACCCGTGCCCGGCAGTTTAAGATCGAGGATCACAGCGTCGATAGACGAGCGATCGAGAAGGCGCAGGGCCTGCTCCGCCGACTCGGCAACTTCGCTATGGAAGCCGAGCGATTGCGCGACTTCGTGGCAAGCTTCCCTTACCATGAGGGAATCATCCACGATCAGAAGATTGAGAAAATTTGCCCCTTCGATTTGCGGCAAGTGACTGATTTCGGCTGGCGCGGTTGTGCTAAACATGGCGATCTCCTCGTGGTTTTTGACATCGCAAAGCAGAGTCATGCCGGTTAACGCGTACCAGATTGATACTCGGTAGCGGCACCTGCTTCGCGCCATGGGCTCGCGTTGAATTACGAGCGCTCGATTGTGCCAACTCTTGTAGCGAGCGTCCTGAATCGCGTGCTCCCGATTCGCCTGCTCTCGACTCGCTTACTCCAACCATCAGCATTTCCTGTCGGTGGACGATGTCCGCTTCCTCGAAATACTCCCCCGGGGAGTCGATGACGAATGGCGGTAAAAATATTTCAAAGCAGCTGCCCTCGCCGGGAGAGCTCGAGACTGAAATCAGACCCCCGGATTCGCCTACAATTCGGTGCACCGTCGCCAAGCCCAGACCCGTTCCCATGCCCAGGGGCTTCGTCGTAAAAAAGGCCTCGAAGAGGTGGGAGCGCGTGTCTTCGTCCATCCCGGCGCCGTTGTCGGTTACGGCCAGGGCCATTGCGGGTCGGTTCGCTTGTTTCATTTCCCCTCTGGGAACACCGTAATCAGGCGGAAAGTTGCCAAGCCTGCTACTCAAAACGATGGAGCCGCCGTTTGGCATGGCATCGCGTGCGTTCAAGACAAGATTGATGAGGACTTGGCGCAATCGTCCCGGATCGGCGAGCACGAGGCCGGCTTGCGGGTCCAAAACGGTATGCAATTCGATCTGTTTTCCGATCAGGCGACGGAGAAGATTCGTCGTAGACATCACAAGTTCGTTGATCGCTACCGGAACCCGCACGGTCGCCTGCTTACGAGCGATGGCCAGGAGTTGGTGGGTGAGAGCTGCTCCTTGCTCGCCCGCCATGCGCACCTCATCAATATGCTTCGAGAGCTGGCTTGCGGGCTGGTCATTCATGGGGCCATCCAGCGGCCCGTCGCTCGCTTCAGAATCTCTTTCCGGTTCGTCGCGCTTGCCGTTCTCGATGTTGGCAGTGATCAGGTCGCAGTAGAGAAGGATTCCAGTGAGAAGATTGTTGAAGTCGTGGGCGATCCCGCCTGCCATACGCCCGATGGCCTCCATTTTCTCCGCTTCGCGCAGATGTTCTTCTACGTTTCTTTGCTCGGTCACGTCGGCAAGCATGGCAATCAAAAACGTAGGCCTGCGGCCGGGATCGCGGCCGAGCGAAACGGTGAGGTGTCCCCAAATCTCGGAGCCGTCCTTGCGTTGGCAAGGCTGCTCCCGATCGAAGGAGGGCTGCCGCCCCGCCCGCCAGTCCGCGCGAAATTCCTTTTCTGGTGAGCTGATTTCCAAGCCGGGGCGAACGCCGCTTACAGAATTGCCGTGGCGGCTTATCTTTAGCTCACAACAGAGGGGACGCATCCGAAAGATATTCGCGTTTGTCAGTTCCTCGGCCGCGTAGCCAAGCATTCTGCTGAATTCGGGATTCACTTCCGCAATCATGCCGTCGAGATCGCAGATGGCCATTGCGACTGGCGCAGACCGAAATGTGGCCTGAAAGCGCTCGTGGGGTTCGCGCTCTTGCTCTCCGGATTGATGAATGGAATTCATGAAGATATCGCCCAATGCCCTATCACTGCATGTCACCGCGCGACCAGGCAACAGGCTTGATCTGTCGCCTTCTTGAGGGGGGAGGGCTGCATTCATTTCGGGAAGGAAAACATTCCCGGGATGAATCTGCCGTTCTTATTAGGGAAGCCTAATATGGGCGAGGGTTTCTCTAAGTGCCCGGCATCACATCTCTTTGTGACGATTGTCACTGCTACCCAAGCCGAGCGTTGGCATTGCGGGTCATCGTCTTTCAACATGAAATCGGCGTTTACGGCCCGAATCCCGTGCCCCCGCGTCCTTAGCCAGGGCTACAAAAAGCTTCCCTAACCTCGCCTCTTGCAACTAAGCTATTAGCGGGTAGGACGAGGGGATTTCCTAGCCCTTCGGGTCCAGCGGGGTTCTGTGCGAGTATTGGTGACGGCTGACACGTTCAGCGGGGTATGGACATACTCGCGTGAACTAGTTGCAGGTCTTATCACTCACGGAGCGCAAGTCACGCTGGTGAGCTTCGGCGAAATTCCACTTCCTCATCAGACGGCGTGGATGGATGGTCTACACGGGCTCGAATATCGTCCAACTGCCTTTCGGCTGGAGTGGATGCAAGAAGGCGAACAGGATTTTGAGGCCGCACAAGACTATCTGTGCTCAGTGATTCGCGATGTCCGCCCCGACTTTCTTCACCTGAACCATTTAAGTTTTGGTGCTTTGCCGGTTTCGACTCCCCGTCTGGTCACCGCCCACGGCGACGTCATCACCTGGTGGTTGAGCATCCATGGCCACGAACCGGCTCCGTCGGAATGGCTGACCTGGTATCGCGGCACGATTATTGCGGGTTTGCGCCGCGCCGAAGCCGTGGTCACGACTTCGCGCTGGATGCAGCAGATGCTTCGCGTCGCCTATGGAGACGGATTCCAAGGTCATATCATCCCGTCGGGGCGAAACCCAATTTATTTCAATCCGTTTGTGACGAAAGAAGAATCGGTGCTTGCTATCGGCCGCTTGTGGGATTCCGGCAAACAGGTCTCGCTGCTGACTCAGCACTCGCATGGCCTGCCGGTATGTATTGTGGGCGCCGATAATCCGATTCCAGCGCCGCCCGTTCCGATTCGTGCTGACGTTCGCGTCTCGACCGGAGGGTGCGAGATCTCCGTCAAGGGAGCTCAGACGGAATCGCAACTTCGTTCGCTCTACAGCAAGTCAACTATCTTCGCCGCAACTTCGCGCTATGAGCCGACCGGAATGGGGACCATTGAAGCAGCGTTCTCGCGTTGCGCACTCGTAGTAAACGATACGGACGTTTACCGAGAAATGTGGGGAGACGCCGCACTCTATTTCGAGCGCAATAGTGCCGAGAGTTTAAGTGAAGTTCTCACCCAACTCGACGGCGACCGCGAATTGGCTCGCCTCTATGGGACGCGCGCGTACAACCGCGCCCGCGAGCGCTTCACCGCGCGCCGCATGGTGGATGAGTATCAGCGCCTCTATCGCCGGCTGCGTCCCCCGAGAATCGCAGCCGCTTAGGCTAAGCCCGTCAGCAGTCGCATGCTATACTTTTTAAAGCATTTTCCTGTTAGATCAGCAGTCGGAGGACACTATCGATAAACGTTTTATCCGCATGAATGAGCGTATCCGGGCGCGTGAAGTGCGCGTGATTGGAGACGAAGGTGAACAGATTGGCGTGATGCCTCCCTTCGAAGCTCTCAAAATGGCTCGCGAAAGAAATCTCGATCTGGTTGAAATTTCCCCAACCGCGCAACCTCCGGTTTGCCGCATCATGGACTACGGGAAGTTTTTGTATCAGAACGAAAAGCGCGAGCGCGAAGCTAAGAAGAAGCAAAAGACGATTACGGTTAAAGAAGTGAAGTTTCGTATCAATGTGGATGATCACGACTACGAAACCAAAAAGAATCACGTGCTGCGCTTCCTCGATGAAGGCGATAAGGTCAAAGCGACCATCTTCTTCCGCGGACGGGAAATGACACGGCAAAGCCTGGGCCGCCAGATTCTGGAGCGCCTGATCAAAGATATCGATCAGCGAGGCTTGGTTGAGTTTCGTCCAAGGCAAGAAGGCAACACACTGCATCTGATCCTGGCGCCGAATAAGAAGGAAGGCGGAGCGAAAGAAAAGCCCGCATCCGCTTCGAAGCCCGCGCTGAAGCCTGCCACTCCGCAAGCGCCACGTGGCGGAGCGCAGACAGCGTAGAAGCGCTATCAGCTTTCAGTAAAACCTGGCTGGTGCTGTCGCGTGAGAGTGTGCCTTGCGGCTGGTGATGTAACTTAGAGCTGAAACTGAGAGTTATTATGCCTAAACTAAAAACCCACAAGGGCGCTGCGAAGCGCTTCAAAAAAACCGGGACGGGAAAGATCGTGCGTCACAAATCCGGTTTGCGTCACATCCTTACTTCGAAGTCGAAAAAGCGCAAGAAGAAGCTTGGCAAGGCGACTTTGGTGAGCGATGGCGATTACAAAAAAGCGGCACGCATGATCCCGTACATGTGAGCTGCGCGACGGACGATTCGTCCGTCATTAACCAGCAAAGAATAACCAGTAAAAGAAGAGTCAGTTAAAGAAGAACCAGTAGGCAAGCAAGAAAAGTCTGCGGATCAAGCCGAACCGCAGCGGCGCGTGAAGAGGCTGGGCTTCAGAAATCCCAAATGGGTAGAAGCCTCCTTACCTCCAGCCGCCTAAGCAGCACCCAAAAAAG
The DNA here is from genome assembly GCA_043749775.1 of Acidobacteriaceae bacterium. GTDB lineage: Bacteria > Acidobacteriota > Terriglobia > Terriglobales > Acidobacteriaceae > Acidiflorens. The sequence continues at coordinate 13,682 of JAYVCW010000187.1, forward strand.
GAGAACACAATGCCTCGTGTAAAACGCGGAACCAAACGCCGCGCCAAGCGCAAAAAGATTCTTGAACGCGCCAGTGGATACTTCCTAACCAAATCAAAACTCTACCGCTCGGCGAAAGAAGCTGTTGAACGCGGACTAAAGTTCGCTTACTCCGGCCGCAAACAGAAGAAGCGTCAGTACCGCTCCATCTGGATTGTGCGCATCGGAGCCGCCGCCCGACTGAATGGTCTGAACTACAACCAGTTCATCAGCGGTCTGAAAAAAGCGGGAGTCGAACTTGACCGCAAGATTCTTGCTGACTTGGCAGTGCATGACGCAGCTGGATTTACGCACCTGGCGGAGCAGGCGAAGAGCGCCAACGCCGCAGCGGCGCCGGCGAACGCCTAGCCATTTCGGATGCGCTCCTAACACCGGTTTTTTGATTCTAAACACTTTCATCCTTAGCGGAAGTGGTCGTGTGTGAAGCGCATGACGACCTCCGCTCAGGATGACATAGTTTTAATTTTGCTGTCACATGGCCTACTCCGTTCCTAAACTTACCGATTTCTCAGCCTCTTCTCTCGATGCGGCTTCGAGCGAACTTGCCTCTTCGCTTGCGCGGGAATCGGCGGCGATCCAATCCGAAGCAGAGTTCAAAATATTTCGCGATGACTGGATGGGCCGCAAGGGTGGCGTTCTCACTCATTTGAATGACCTCTGGCTTAAAGCGGCGCCGGGGCCAAACAAGCGCAACGTGGGCCAGCGCGTCAACGAACTCAAGAAGAAGGTTGAGCAAGCGGTGGAGTCAACGCTTGCACGCATTCAAGGCGCCGGATCGGTAGGCAAACTCGCCGCCGAAGCGTTCGACATTACCCTTCCCGGCATTCGACGCCCCATCGGTGCCGAGCATCCCGTCATCAAGACGATGAATGAAATCGTGCGCGTCTTTCGCAATCTCGGCTACTCGATCGAAGAGGGGCCGGAGATTGAAACCGATTTCTACAACTTCGAGTCGTTGAATTTTCCGCCGAACCATCCCGCCCGCGACACGCAAGACACGATCTTTATCGCCGGGCAGGAATCGAAGCCCCAACGCGATCGGCTTCTGCTGCGCACGCATACCTCTCCCGTTCAGATTCGCACGATGCAGAAGATGAAGCCGCCGGTGCGGGTTGTATGTCCCGGCAAAGTGCATCGCAACGATGCGGCCGACGCTACGCACTCCCCGGTTTTTCATCAGGTCGAAGGACTGGCTGTCGATACAAACATCACTTTCTGCGATCTCAAGGGCACGCTCGACCATGCCATGAAGGCGCTCTTCGGATCGAGTGTAAAGACGCGCTTTTACCCGTCGTTCTTCCCTTTCACCGAGCCCAGTGCCGACGTGCAGATCAGTTGCATCTTCTGCGATGGTAAAGGCGTCCGCGACGGCAGCCCGTGCCGGAACTGCAAGGCCAGCGGATGGATTGAACTCCTCGGCTGCGGCATGGTCGACCCGAATGTCTACGGTTTTGTCGACTACGACGCCGCCAGGATTTCTGGATTCGCCTTTGGCATGGGCGTAGAACGAATCGCGATTCTTAAGTACGGCGTGGACGATATTCAGCTTTTCTACCAGGGCGACGTGCGCTTTCTAGAACAATTTTCGTAAGCCCGTGGCGCGTTGCAATTCGTAAACTAAAATTATGACCCTGAGCGAAGCGAAGGATCTAGGCGAACTCCGCGGCCGACGGCGAGTTGCATAGATCCTTCGCTTCGCTCAGGCTGACAGCCTTTGCTTAGAGATCGAAAATTAGATAGCGAATCGAATGAAACTTTCTCCCTCGTGGATACGCGACTTCGTAGACCTTCCCGTCGACTACGCTCGTCTCGCAGATGAACTCACTCTTTCAGGGGTTGCGGTCGAGGGCATCTCTGGCGAAGGCGAGAACACTGTCTTCGAGATGGAAATCACGACCAATCGTCCGGACGCGATGAACCACTATGGCGTCGCTCGCGAGGCTTCCGCGCTCTATGATCTGCCGCTTAAGCCGCTCGATACAAAATTGCCATCGTCCCAAGGCAAGTCTGAAGTTACGATCGACATTCAGGATCCTGAACTTTGCCCTCGGTTTACCGCTCGCGAAATTCGCGGCGTGACCATCAAGGCGTCGCCGGACAACATCGCAAATCGATTGCAATTGCTTGGTCACAGAGCCATCAACAACGCCGTGGATGCCACCAATTATGTTCTTTGGGAAAGCGGAAAGCCGACCCACGTTTTCGATCTCGATCTTCTCGAAGGCAGGAAGCTGATCATTCGCAAAGCTCGCTCGGGAGAAACGCTGAAGACGCTAGACGGCGTTGAGCGCAAACTCTCGACTGAAGATCTGGTCGTTGCCGACGCGGCAAAGCCTGTCGGACTGGCAGGCGTCATGGGCGGGTTCGACACCATGATCACGGAGAAAACAAAGAATATCCTGATCGAATCGGCGTGGTGGGACCCGGTGACGGTTCGCCGCATGTCGAAGCGTCACGGCATTCACACCGACGCGTCTCACCGCTTTGAACGTGGAGCCGACTTCGAAGCGACTGTGCCATCAACCAATCGCGTCGCCGAGTTGATTCTCGCCTCGGGCGGCGGCGTATCGATGGGCGAGGCATCGATGGGCGGGACATCGGTCGGCGGGACACTGATCGGCGGCGTCATCGACGTGATCGCACGCAAGATTGATCTTGCTCCGGTTGAGATCGATCTGCGCGAAGTTCACCGCATTCTGGGCGAGAACCTTGGTGCGCTTGAAGTGATCCGAATTCTCTCTCGCCTGGGTTTCACGGTGCTCGCAGGACGCGAAGAATCGTACCTCGTCCACATTCCAAGCTGGCGGCTCGATGTGGAGCGCGAAATCGACGTGATCGAAGAAATTGCCCGCCTCCATGGGTACGATAAGTTCGCCAACACCCTGCCTTCATACAGCGGTGAAGTGCGTGAGCTGCCGGATGCGGAAAAAGATGAGCGCACTCGATCATCGCTGCTCGCGCTCGGCTACAACGAAACTATTTCTCTAACATTCATCTCGAAAGAAGACGCACGGGGCTTCTCCACTTCACCAGAACTCGATCTTGAAAACCCGCTGAGCGAAGAAGCATCGGCAATGCGCACATCATTGATACCCGGCATGCTCAACATGCTGGCCTACAACTTGAACCGCAGCTGCGACTCTGTACGCCTCTTCGAATCCGGAAACGTATTCGAAGCTTCGGGCGCAAAAGCGCTGCAGTCGAAACGCATCGCGCTTGGTCTAACCGGAAAAATTGATGACGGCCTCATCGCGGGCTTGGCCTCGGGCGCTGCGAGCCGTCAACTCTCATTTTTTGATCTGAAAGGCGATGTCGAAACAATGCTCGCGCCGTTCAGCCACTGGACGCTTTACTACGATTCCCAAACTCCCGCGTACTTTCATCCCGGTCGGTCGGCACGGGCGATTCTAGATGGCGCGACCGTCGCGCAATTTGGGCAGATTCATCCGCAAATCGCGGAAGAGCGCAAACTTAAACAAGAAGTGTTTATCGCCGAGATTTTTCTCGATCGACTCTACCAACATGATTTGCGGCAGATCCGTTATGAGCCGCTACCGCGATTCCCCGCGGTCGAGCGCGACTTCTCGTTCGTCTTCGACGACGACGTGAAGTTCGAGAAAATCTATGCTGGCGTATTCGGGCTGAGCATCCTTGAGCTTCGCAGCTTCGTGCCAGTAGAAATTTTTCGCGGAGAGAAAGTTGGCGCGGGCAAGTACTCGCTTCTGTCGAGGGCGACGCTTCAATCCGACGAACGAACTTTGCGCGATGATGAAGTCGCGCGGTGGGCGGAAAAGATCACTCTGGCTCTCAACGCTCTCGGCGGAGTGCGGCGCGCCTGAGCTCTCGCGGGTCATCCTGCTCCCGATTTAAGGCGACAGAAAAGGCATCCCGAACCGGGATGCCCTTTCCATTCGTTCTCGTAACCAAGCCTCTATCCGACTGGAGGCTTCTTCTGTTCTTCTTCCTTCTTTCGCTGCTCCGGAGTCTTAGCTGGCGGATGCGCTGGAGGAGGTACTGGTTTAGTCTCCGCGGGCGGATGCTGTGCTGGCGGAGGTGTCTGCGGACGAGGAGCAGGTTGAGCTGCTGGCGGCCGATTCGCTGGTGGTTCCGGACGGTTCGGCTGTGCGGCTGGCTGTCGATTCGCCGGCGGTTCCGGACGGTTCGGCTGTGCTGCTGGCGCTCGGTTCGCCGGGGGCTCCGGACGGTTCGGCTGTGCGGCTGGCGCTCGGTTCGCCGGGGGCTCCGGACGGTTCGGCTGGGCAGCTGGCGGTCGATTCGCCGGGGGCTCCGGACGGTTCGGCTGCGCGGCTGGCGGTCGATTCGGCTGGTTGGGCTGTCCAGGACGATTCTGCTCGTTCGCGGCTGGTGGTCGATTCGGTTGATTCGGCTGTCCAGGGCGATTCTGCTCGTTCGCGGCTGGCGGTCGATTCGGCTGGTTCGGCTGTCCAGGGCGATTCTGCTCGTTCGCGGCTGGCGGCCGATTCGGTTGATTCGGCTGTCCAGGGCGATTCGGTTCGTTCGCAGCTGGCGGCCGATTCGGCTCATTCGGCTGCCCCGGCCGATTTTGCTCGTTAGCTGCCGGCGGACGGTTCGGGTTATTCATCCCGGGCCGCTGGTTCGGCTGATTCGGCTGGTTCGGCTGTCCAGGGCGATTCTGCTCGGTCGCAGCTGGCGGCCGATTCGGCTGGTTCGGCTGATTCGGCTGGCCCGGCCGATTTTGCTCGTTAGCTGCCGGCGGACGGTTCGGGTTGTTCATTCCGGGCCGCTGGTTCGGCTGATTCGGCTGGTTGGGCTGGTTGGGCTGTCCTGGGCGATTCTGCTCATTCGCAGCGGGCGGTCGATTCTGATTGCCTGCGCCCGGCTGATTGTTCGGTTGGTTCGGTTGATTTGGTTGCCCCGGACGACCAGCATTATTGGGCTGGTTCGGCTGTCCAGGTCGCCCGGCATTCGGCTGGCCTCCAGGCTGCCCTTGACGTCCGGCGTTCTGTGCCGGTGCATTCGGATGGCCCGTGGTTGGCTGAGCCGGTTTTCCCGGCGGCGCAACTTTCACTGCTGGATGAGCCTGAGCCGCGGCTGCGGGACGCAAACTCTGCACCTCGCGTCTTTGTAGTGGCTGACCAGGGTGTGAGGCCATCGCCTGCTGCTGTCTGGCGAATGGAACCGGCGGCGGCGGCGGAGTTCTCTTCGCGATCACTTGGCGATTCATTACTGCCGCGGGCGGGGCACTGACACGACCGGCTGAAGCGGCATGCGCTCCAAGCACCGATTGACGCGTCGGCGCTACCGCGGCACCTCGCGCAGATATCGAAGCGCGAGAAAGTTCCTGAGCATTCACTGCGACTGCCGAGCGGGCTACGGGCTGCGCGCCGGCGAAGGCGTGTTGCGGAACCACCGTCACTGCGCCTTGTACGCCACGATTGGCGTAGTTGACGTTCGTGATCGTGGTGTTCTTGTTGATGATGGTGGTCTGATAGACATTCGTAATGGTTGTAGTCGATACGTTTGTATTGCTGACGTTCACCTGCGTCATGTAACCACGGCTGACCTGATACGGCGGCACATAAACTTCGCGCGGACCTAGCGGGAACCATCCGACGTTGCCGCCGAACCCGCCCGGGCCACCGCCGAGGAAGACCACGAGAGCAGGAGCGTACACGGCATGCACTTCGGGTGGACCTGCGATCCAGCCCCATCGTCCGCCGATCGACAGCCAGCGTCCGTAGTGGAACGGAGCATAACCCCAGCTGGAGTCGTCAACCCAGGTGTATCCCCAAGGAGAAATCCAGTCCCAGTGCCCGTGATGATAAGGAGCCCAGCCGACTTCGACGTTTCGCGGAAACCACACATGTCCGTAGCTGGAGTCGTCGCGCCAGTCGCCGTTGTCGTCGAGATCTTCATAGCCAACGACGTCTTGCGAGAGGTAGTGAGCGGAGCGCGAGTTGTCCCAACGACGATCGCGGCCTTCCGTCCAAGTATCGAATTGGTCGGGATTGCCGATCTGCTCGACGTCGGCATTCAAAGAATCAGTGCCGTTGAAGGTGGCTCGCTGCCCGGAGTGGATGGTATACGTCTGACCATTGCCTGTGGCTTCGCCTTGTCCATCGCGAAGAGTGACTACCGAGTAGCTGCCATCTTCGCTCGCTTCAACACGATAATTTCCGGGGCCATCCACGTTGAACGCCAGGTTTGGTGTGTCGATCTCGATCGCATCGTTGCGATCTAGACGGCGCACACGAACATTGACGGTGCCGGAGGTAAGTTGAACCTGCACTGTGTGGTCGTCCAAATTGAGAAAAGAAAAACCGGTGTTTTCGCTCAGGCGAATCGTAGCTGAACCGAGTTGAAGCTCGGCGCGTGAACCCTGATCAGCCCACACTTTATCGCCGGTAGTCATTGGGCGATTGGCAGCAGCCTGCACCCATTCTTCTTCTCCGGCGGGCTGCATCGATACCGAGCCTTCTATGTACCCAAGTCTCGCAACTCGAGAGGGCGGATCGTCTCCCTGATCGTCTTGTGCCGTTGCTCGGATAGGGAGCACGACAGTTGAGAGAACTAGTGTCAGCAGTGCGCCCCACCAGGTCAATTTCTTGAAAGTCTTGTTCATATCTTTTAGTCTCCCACTCTTGGTTGCGAACCCATTGGGCGCGCGAAAGTTCCGTCAAAGTTCCGTGTATGAGTTAACGTCTCGCAGCTTCTTCGCTGAACTTCTTCAATTTTTTACGTTTTGCTT
>JAYVCW010000188.1:0-2481 GCA_043749775.1 Acidobacteriaceae bacterium
CGCAATATCCCAGTTGAGCATTTGGTGGCGAATCTCGAAGTAATATTGGATGTCTTGGGAAAAGAACTCCCTACGTCGATGCAAATACCCGCGATGGACTATGTGAAATCCGCTATTGGGAGTCTGACGCTCGCAAACGATAACTCATCATTTCTCGACCCTGGACACCCGCTGGCCGAGCTTGCCCTGCAGTACCTAAGCGCGCTTCTTCGCTATGACCGACACTCGGCATCGACTCTCATTTTGAGGGCCGCGAAAAACAAAGTCAGCATCAAGGAAATCTATCGCCATGTTTTTGAGCCTTGCCAGTACGAGATAGGCCGCCTCTGGCAATCGAACGTCGTCAGCGTCGCTCAGGAGCACTATTGCACCGCTTCCACGCAGCTGGTTATGTCGCAGCTTTATCCCTACATTTTTCGTACGGATCGAACCTTCCGAGGCACGATTGTGGCTGCCTGTGTGAGTGGGGAGCTGCATGAAATTGGTGCGCGCATGCTTTGCGACCTGCTTGAGATGGAAGGCTGGAACACAATCTACCTCGGCGCAAATGTGCCCACAGCCGGCATTGTCGATGTGCTTCGCGCCAACCATTCCAATATTCTCGCCGTCTCTGCGTCCATGACTTTCCACATCCCTGCCGTGCGGGAGGTGATCGCGGCCGTGCGTTTGGCGAGCCCGGCGACGAGAATTCTCGTCGGCGGCTACGCTTTCAAAATCGCGTCCAATCTCTGGCGCGATGTCGGGGCAGACTACTGGACCAACGATGCCTCCGATGCAATATCTCTGATAGACGGGCTCGACGACAAGGTGGCTCGCACCCGGTGAGCGTAGTAAATTCGTAAGACGACGGATCGCTGAAGCTGAAGCCTGATCGTAAGGGTCAGAATGGATGTTATGAACGCAAATTCTTTGGGCGACGTGGATAGCGACGATCGTCTCTATAGCGAGCTTTCCCGCGTGAACAATGAGCTGATCAATGCCCAGAGAGATCTTGTCCAAAGAAACGTTCGACTTGAGCGCGCCGAGGAGGCACTGCGCAAGGCTCACGGCGACTTGGAGCGGCAGGTCCAGGAACGAACGAGAGAACTAAAAAATACTTTGTCCGCCTTTCGGGAAGAAGTTAGCGTTCACCGCAAGACCGCAGAAAAATTACGAGAGCTTTCGTTAAGCGTACTTCGCATTCAGGACGAGGAACGGCGGCGTGTGGCGCGGGACTTGCACGATACCGTCGGCCAAACGTTGACCGCGTTGAAAATCACCCTGAGTACGCTGGAAAATGCGGTGGCGCGATACCCTCAAATACTAGTCTTTTTTTCCGAACTGAATGGGCTTGCCGATCAGGCCCTTCGGGAAATCCGGACCACGTCTTACCTTCTGCATCCACCACTGCTTGACGAGGCGGGATTTGCCGCCGCCGCTGCCTGGTACGTCGACGGATTTAATAAGCGCAGCCCTATCCAGGTAAGGCTCGAATTGCCTGAGGGCATTCGTCTTCCAGGCTCGGTTGAAATTGTTTTATTCAGGGTCTTGCAGGAGAGTCTGACGAACATCACCAAACATGCGGGGTCTGCCACGGTCGATGTGCTTCTGCAACTCGACCAAAACGTAATATCCCTTTCAGTCAGGGACTACGGCAAGGGAATTTCAGCCGAGAGACTTGCGAAAATGAATGGCAGTGGATCGGATGTCGGAGTTGGTATCGCTGGTATGCGCGAAAGGCTTAAGGAGTTGGGCGGAAGGCTAGAAATCGAGTCCAATTCCAGAGGTACTCTGTTGAAAGCCTCCATACCCTCGCGTAAAGCTGTTTAGTCGATCAAACAAACTCTCCGTCGAAGATAGCTCTTTCTATGACTGTGACCAAAGCCTCGGCTGCTTTGGTCTTAACAACGTAAGCTCGGGCACCAATCTTTTCGGCTTGTTCAACGAAATACTTATCTGCATTCGAAGACAAATTTACGATTGCTATCTCCGGAAGCTTGGTCTTTACTTTGTTCTCTCCGAGCCCGTTTCTCGATAACTTCCGAGTAGGGAAGCATCGGCATCCCAATTGCGATTTCAATTTGATAAAGGAGAATCCAAATGGAAAACGATCGTTAGCAGCGACAAAAAGGTGGGCAACAGGCTGGTGGTGGCAGGCGGACAAAAAGGGGGACAGCAAGGTGGCGGTGGAGGGCACTAATAACTAGGAGGTGCCGAGATGCCCGGTTCTCTCGTCACCGATTCTTTCTTGCGGCACCACAGAGCAAGCACAGCCGCGAGCATCACAGCTCGTGTCCCTCGTCCTCTTCCTTTTCGATAGAGACCCGCTCACGCTTTATGTCAAGCCGAATGCGCCCGAAAAGGCTCATGTACACGTTTGCTATCCAAACGAGGGTGAAGAGCGAAATCACGTAGCCCCTCCAATCCGGATACAGTAGCCGAAACTTGGTGATTGCCAACAAAACGCCAGTCACGTAAAAACTAAAGCAGTACTCGCAAGTG
>JAYVCW010000189.1:0-16085 GCA_043749775.1 Acidobacteriaceae bacterium
TCCTCTGGCTTGTACCTCTTGATTGGCATGACCCGCTTTTCCTCCAAGTGGATTCTCTCTCATTCCACCTGGTACAAATTTCGCCGGTCAGGTCACCCCTTTTCCGCCGTATACAGCCAGAATGAACAGGAACACGAAGGAGTTTAGGCTACCGACCACAATGTAGGTTCCGCCGAGAATTCGCAGCCAAATCTTCATCGCATCCTCACTCTCGATCAACGATGTTGTTCATCACTCTAAATCCAGGGGCGGTCAACGCTGGGAGCCTGGCCGCCATTTCCTATCCTCAGGATTTGTTACGTAGCAATTCCTGCGGACAATCCTCAGTCCTGCGTAAAGGGCCATGGACAAGAAACCAAGCAGTCCTGCTAACGGCACAAGACTGGCAGTCTTGGGAAGCTCTTCCGCGTCGGTTTCTCGACACCGGCCATGACGGCCTGGACCTCCCTAGTCGGCTCAATAAGCAAGATTGGCCCGACACGACTTAGAGCGCTGAATCGCCCAGGAAGAGTATTCGCTGTTCGTAGACTGATGAGGGCCGCTATCGTGGATAGCACCATCGATCGCTTTCACTCCCGCAGCGTCTCCCTTTGGGGACTCCAGTTAACTGGCTTCGAATTTTGCCATCTCTACTTGGAACATGATGAACCTATGAATGTGGGCGAATGCGAACGCAACCAGCATTAGCAAACCCAAGAAAAGAAGTCCGCGTTCAAGGATGCGAAGCGCTTTTGAGCCCGCCTTCATTCCGGCTTAGTCCTTATCCCATTCTGGCGCCGTCGGAGATGTCGGGTTGGCGTCTGACCGAGCCGGCGTCACAATCGCCCGGACGCCGAATTGTGCAATAGCCTGACTCTGTTGTGGGCGGTATTGACCAGCAACAATGCCCTGCGCTGTACAGAACAAGGAAAGCCAGCGGTAGAATCGTTGTTGTCAGGCGAGCGTCCGTTTTCCCGTTCCCCCGTATCGGCCCGGGCCGCCCAGCAACTACCGCGCCGAGCAAAAACAGTATCAGCACAACCCCAAGCAATTCTTGCAATTTCATGGACTCTCTCGTTCTAAAGAACCTGGCGAAGACGCCAAATAAGAAGAGAGATACGTCTCCGCAGTATTCGATATCGCCACGATAGTTATTTCGGGATGTCCAGTCAGTACGCGGAATCACCACTCAGCGTGACGAGAATTACACTGGCTTCAGGCCGCCACCGTCGGATGACGAAAAGTGGAAGAAGTAGGGGCTGCCAACTGGGGGTTGTGATCATGGAAGGTGAGGAGGATCGTACCTCGCCATTACAGCTCAAGTGCCTTTTAGTGATGCACCATCTTCTCCAGAGCAGGCTTGTCGCAAACAAACAGCGTAACCCGTCGTCTGTATCTTGGCGACTTCTCATGCGTAAACGTCAGCTTGATCTGGACAGCGCCAGGGGCGGCGACCGCGGGCCACAAGAGCCAGTCGTCCGCTACGGGCATGCACGGGATGGATGACATGTCCAAGATGCATGAGCAGATGATGAGGGACATGCAGGCTGATCTCGAAAGCATGAGTTCCAACCTGCAAAAGATGGAAGACCAAATTGCAAAAGTCTCAGACCGCAAAACAAGGAATCGGTTAGGGAAGAGCTAGCGCCCTTGATTGTCGGACCCGTGGAATATCTTGTCCCAATTTACCGAAAGACAAATCATTACGCAGCTCTACTCGACGAATTCATCAAAGGAAATCCCGATGAGTTGAAGACGGAGGATCTGCACTCACAGGCTTGGGCCATCGCGACGGCTTACTTCCACAAGTCACTGAAGAGGGCGACGGCGCAATACAAGGAGTTGGCGGGAACTTCACGCACGAACAACGATTTCTCGGAAATCGTCCTCGCCGCGCACGAAAAACGTGTCGCAACTCTTTTGGTGACCATCGGCGTCCAGTGCTGGGGGACTTGCGACGCCCGGACCTACCGGATCGAGATGCACGAAAAACTGTTGCCCGGCGGTGAAGACTTGCTGAATCTAGCTGCGATTCGCGCTTATGCGAGCGGGGGAATGGTCTTCGCGGTCAGCAGACGAGATGCCAGATCCCAAACCCGCTGCTGCCATCTTCCGATACTGATGCGCGAACGATCCTGCCCGATAGCTGTGTCAAACCGCCGGCGCCGCAGGGAGACAACGTATGGTGGTGGGGCGGGCATGAAGGCGCCGGCTCCCGGAGTGCGAAAAGGCTTCTGTGGCCTCAACAGCCCTAATTACTCTGTCTACGGTTTGTCAACCTAACAACAGACGTTCGCGTAGCGAGCATAATCTTCATTCGCTGAACGAACTAGGCCCGGCAACTCGGAATAATGGGAGGAGTTAAATATTCAAGACGCGTTTGCAGACTTCAGCTCACTCCTCATTACATCATGTCCGTGCACTCTCGACTTTCCCTCTTCGAATAGAGATTTCAGCCGGACAAAATCCTGATCCATTGCATTCTTGGGGTCCAGTCCCAGCAACGCCGCAACCGCGTGTCCTAGCAGACCTGCTGGCGGGTTGTAGCTCATGTCTATCTGCACACTGGTTCGGCCGTCTTCTTTAGCTTCAAAATGTACAGCACCGTGGTTCTCAATGGTTGACCCAGGTGTGCTCCACCATTCAACAGTCTTTTCGGGCACTCGGCGTGTAATTCTTCCCGTCCAGCTAAGTGGGATGCCCGCGGGCCCAGACACCCGCCACCGATACAGTCCGTCTTTTTCACGCTCCACCTGGTTCACGTGAGCGAAGATTTTCGGATAATTCTCCGGACTGTTCCAGAACTCGTACAAGTCAGATGCAGTGGCCTTCACGCAAATCGTTTTCTGAATCCGAAGACCTGCCATTTGATCCGCGCCGATCATGCGCTCAAGCGGAGCATTCAATATGGAGCGTGCCAGCAGAATGACACCATTTATGCAGGCGGCCTTCCCGATCGATTTGCGGTGAGTCGCCCCATATAGCACCAAGCCAGTGCCAGCACACCCAGCGAGAACCCGGCCGGTAGGTGACCAGCTCTCGCGGAAGAAAGCGGGTAAATGCCTGCGCCGAACGCCTCCCTGTAGCGCGGAAATATGCTCAGGATGATCCGTAGTATTAAGGAAGGTCGACAGGTCTTTGACTCCTCGAACGGACCCCACCGCACCGTTCAGCTCGGCTACCTCGTCGGCCCGAACCCAGCCACCTAAGAATACCGACCCTCCGGTGCAATTGACTTCGAGGGCACGCGGATGGGAGACGACTCGACCGGCAGCCGTGCGAATCCGCTGTTCAAGAACATTATCCGATACCTGGTCGTCATCCTCGAACAGATGGCGAGTTTCGGCCACCGCGCCCTCAATGCGATTTTCAACGTCGCGACGAAAACGTCGAGCAAATTTCTCGACATCATGTCCGGAATGTATAACCGCATCTCGCAAAGTACCGCGCCGCCGTTTGCCGCGATTCGGATCAAGGTAATACATGGTTAGGGCACCCGCGCCAAAGAGACCAAACATCCAAGGCAACCGTTCGGTTTTCATAAATTCCTCCAACACTTACGTTACACACCAGTTGGCCATTCACGCTGTGATTAGCTCAACGGGCATGTGATGCCAAACACCACCACTACTGTCGCTGCGGATAAGACTGCAACCACGCGGGCTCACCCGAAACCCGTACGGCTACCCCCGCCGCTGATTCTTTCTCGGCGTAGTTCTGCCATCTTAAGCCGCACCCATCGAAGATGCCGTGATTTGGGTCACCCGTGTCCGTGATTGTCGGCACATACCACCATCGATCAACTGGGCGATGCTCAATTGCGCCTGATTCCAGAACCGCCTGCTCAAGTAGAAAACTTCGGCGGCTAGAGGAATTGGTCCCATCGAGGTGGGGAAATGACTTTCTACAATCGAAGAGGTCGCTATGAAGGGCAAGGCACCGGAAGTCTTATGAAAAAATTAGCAACTGCGAAACGAATCGCCTTTGAGAAGATACTGTTCGCCACCGATTTTTCCTCATACTCAAATGCAGCGCTACCTTACGCATTGGCGATTTCACACCAGTATGGGTCAAAGGTTTATGCAACGCACATTCTCTCGCCAGAGGCATACTTCTTCGTGACGCCGGGAAGTTGGCCCACATCAGAGGAGCAAATGGATGTTGCGCGTCTTGAGATGCACCTGAGAAACTCTCCACACCAGGTGCTGAGTCCGGCAGGTGACATTTCAGACGTTCTGTTTCGGCTGATTCGGGACAACCAAATCGATCTGTTAGTACTCGGAACGCATGGTCGCAGCGGGCTGTCAAAAGTGCTGATGGGTTCCGTGGCGGAGAAGATCTTTCGGCTAGCATCTATCCCGGTCCTCACCGTGGGACCATGGGTCTCTCGTGAGCAGAAGGGTGTTGCCGAATTCAATCAAATTGTGTTTGCCACCAATTTCAACGATGAATCAGTTTCGGCGGCATCTTATGCCCTTTCGCTCGCGCAGGAGTACCATGCGCGTCTGTCGTTGTTGCATGTGTTGGAACAGCCGCAGACGGCCACTGTAGATTTCGAATCCAACGCGGATTTCGTCATTCGTCGAATGCGGGAAATTATCCCATCAGATGCAGATTTGTGGTTTCGGCCGGAATATTTGGTCGAATTTGGGCAGGTGGAAGATCAGATATTGAAATTCGCGGACGTGCACAAAGCAGATCTGATTGTGCTGGGTGTGCGGGCTCCGGAGGCAGCGTTGACCTCGGTGACGCATTTAGCCTATAGCCAGGCCCAGCACATTGTCGCTCATGCGACTTGCCCCGTGCTTACCGTCCGAGGATGAACGCTGGGTTCAGCGGCATAAGTTTTGCGATTGGAACGGGCCCTCCTAATGATGTCCACAGAGATTGCTGAACGAGAACAATCGCCAAATCGCATGGAACGGGACCGCTCTGGCAAACAGGGTTTAGACGCACTGTTCACGCCTGAGGCCGTGGCGGTGATTGGTGCGACGGACCGCACCGGAGCGGTCGGACGGACAGTCCTCCAAAATCTTTTGGGTCCTGCCTTTCACGGACGAGTGTATCCCGTCAATCCTCAGCGTTCCGAAGTCCTGGGACTCAAGGCCTACAAGACTATCGGCGAGGTTCCAGAATCTGTCGATCTCGCAGTGTTGGCTACACCGGCCATCACAATACCGGGTCTGATCGGGGAGTGTGTCGAGGCTGGAGCGAAATCTGCCGTAGTAATTTCTGCTGGTTTTAGGGAGCAAGGAGCAGCCGGAACTGCCCTCGAACAGCAAATTCAAGAACGGATGCAACACACCTCCATGCGCCTCATCGGCCCGAACTGTCTGGGCGTGATGAATCCCATCATTGGCATGAATGCGACCTTTGCCAAAGATGCGCCGAAAGCCGGCAGCGTCGCTTTCCTGAGCCAAAGCGGTGCATTGCTAACGGCAATTCTGGACTGGGGCGATAAGGAAGAAGTCGGCTTCAGCGCGATTATTTCGACGGGATCGATGCTCGATGTCGGCTGGGGCGATTTGATCTATCACTTCGGCGAAGACCCGCACACAAAAAGTATCCTTCTCTACATGGAGTCGGTGGGCGACGCGCGGTCATTTCTATCGGCAGCTCGGGAAGTGGCGCTCACGAAACCGATCATTCTCATCAAGGCGGGCAGGTCAGAAGCTGCCTCCAAGGCGGCGGCTTCTCACACCGGAGCACTCACCAGTAGCGACGAAGTTGTGGACGCGGTCTTCCGCCGTTGCGGTGTGTTGCGTGTCCACAGCATCGCAGACTTGTTTTACATGGCGGAAGTACTTGGCAAGCAGCCTCGGCCGAAAGGCCGAAAGCTAACGATCCTGACCAATGCCGGAGGGCCAGGTGTGCTTGCCACGGATGCTTTGGTGGCGAATGGTGGCGAACTTGCCAACCTTTCCGAAACAACCCTGCAAGAGTTGAATAGATTCCTTCCCCCGCACTGGAGTCATGGCAACCCCGTCGATGTCCTCGGTGATGCTGACTCGGAACGCTATGCTAAGGCGATCGACATCGCCGCTCGAGATCCCAACACTGACGGTCTACTGGTTGTCCTTGCGCCGCAAGGCATGACGAACCCTTCGGAGATCGCAGAGCGTTTGAAGCCATATGCGAATTCGTCCGGCAAACCCCTGCTCGCAAGTTGGATGGGTGGAACCACTGTGGCCAGTGGCGAGGCGATTCTCAACAGCGCAGGGATTCCCACTTTCCCGTATCCGGATGCCGCAGCGCGTGCTTTCACGTACCTGTGGCGCTATACGGAGAACCTGCGAAGCCTATACGAGACACCCAGCCTAGCCGAAGGGCCGGAGCTTGACAATGACGCGCGAGCCAGCGTCCAAAAGATCATTGAGAACGCGCGCCAAAGCGGGAGCTTACTCCTCGATGAATTCGACTCCAAGGCCGTTCTTTCACGCTATGGAATTCCGACCATCGAGACCCGCATCGCACGGAGCGAAGGCGAAGCGGTCAAGCATGCCGAGGAGATCGGCTTCCCGGTCGTGCTTAAGGTTTTCTCCGCCACGATCACTCATAAGACAGATGTGGGCGGGGTCAAACTCAACCTGCAGGACGAAGCTGGCGTTCGTAGAGCGTATCAGTCCATCAAGTCCGCCATCTCTGAGAAAGCTAGCGCAGACCAGTTCGGCGGAGTCACCGTACAACCCATGGTCAAGTTGGACGGCTATGAAGTGATTCTCGGCAGCAGCGTGGATCCGCAGTTCGGACCGGTGCTCCTATTCGGGTCAGGCGGGCAACTGGTCGAAGTCTACAAAGATCGGGCACTGGCCCTGCCGCCGTTGAACACTACCTTGGCTCGACGGCTAATGGAGCAAACGCAGATTTTCACAGCTCTGCAAGGGGTTCGCGGACGCAAGCCCGTGGATCTGGTCCCGCTGGAAAGCTTGCTGGTTCATTTTAGTCAACTGGTGATCGAACAATCGTCGATTGCGGAAATCGAGATCAACCCCCTCATGGCTTCGCCGGAAGGTTTGCTTGTCCTCGACGCACGGATTGTGCTCCACGATCCCGCCAAACAGAACCAGGTTCCGAAACCGGCCATCCGGCCCTATCCCGCGCAGTATGTGTCGAAGGGGGCGCTGAAAGATGGCCGCGAAGTCACTATCCGGCCCATCCGGCCAGAAGACGAACCACTGATGGCGGAATTTCACCGGAAACTCTCTGACCGCACGGTATATCTGAGGTATTTCGCCTCGCTCAACCTGAACGCGCGCATCGCTCACGAGCGCTTGCTGCGCATCTGCTTCGGCGATTATGAACGCGAAATGATATTAATCGCAGAGTACCGTAACCCGCATACCGCAAAATCCAACATTGTAGGTGTAGGCCGGCTAAACAAGCTGCGCGGTTACCGCAACGAGGCGGAAGGCGGCGTATTGGTCTCCGACGAATACCAGAATCAGGGTTTGGGACTAGAGCTGCTCCGGCGTGTGATCCAGGTCGCGCGGGACAAAAAATTAAGCCGTGTTTCATCGGAAATGCTGAGAGACAATCTGGCGATGCAGGCGATTTCGAAGAAGCTGGGATTCCAATTCCGTTCCCAATGGGACTCTTTGTCGATCGGCGCAGTTTTGGATCTCTGAAGCTCGAGATGACAGCGACAGCCCCATCCATTCTGTCACTCTTGAGAGCAACGGCATTGCTGGCCACGACTCCACCTTTCCGAAGACTCGCCAGGGCGGTAATCACCACATCACCGAGCGGCCGAGGATGTCAGGCCAAGATGACGAATCTGCTGACACGCCCCACGGTAGTAATTGCCAAACTGCTCCATCGCATTAACAGCAACATCGGGGTGCTCACGCACGGACGAAATCGACCTGGCATGGTTGCAAAGTTTCTGCCGTGACCTCGTGAGTGTCCGGAAATGGCTGAGTGCAAGCCCAACAGTTCGCCAGCTTCCACCACCCGGACAATAATGGTCTTCCCCTCAGGTGAGGTCGTGGTCGGCTTTACTCGACCCGTGCAAAGCATATAGACGCCGCGCGGCACCTGTCCTTCTACGAACAGCACCGCTCCGCCTTGATACGAGCTGGTAAATTTGATCTTTTGGAAGGCTCCCAACGGCTCAGTTGCCATCTGGCAGAAAAATCCATCTTTTCTCATCGGACAGCTTGCACATTCGTCCGTTAGCTCCATTCCGTACGGCGCATGCGTTTTCATTTCTTGCTCCTATTCTCAAGATTCTGCGATTGTTCGCTTTTGTGTTCCAATTCGCGTTTGGACGACGCTGCGCAGTTTCCAATCGCCGCGGCCAACCATTTTGGCCACGTGCACAACAGTCCGGATCGAATCACTTCCAAATTACCGGCTTTGCATCTCTACCAACTCTCAATCCGGCCCCGGCGCCGTCTCCAAGCAGTCTCGACCACATTGCTGCAGATCGTGGCCGCGAACTGTTCAGTGGCAAAGCGAAATGCGGCACCTGTCATACCGACCCTGTTTCCACGGAACCCGGCTGGAACATGCATAAAGCCTCAGAGGTCTGTGTAGATGACTTCCAGGCGAATCGTGCGCCCGATCATGCGTACAGGACCGCGCTTCTGAACGGGTGATCGGATATGATTTGCATTACCCGGCTTTTGTGATGTTGCCCGTGGGCGAACTACTTTGCTTCTGGCTGCAGGACACTAACCTGTTTTGCCGCGAAGTCGACATCTTGCCACTTTAGACCGAACAGTTCGCTCATATGATGGGCCCGTGCCTGCAGCCAACAGAACAAGAGTCTTCTCTCTATTACGCAAACTGTTAGCGAGTCGGTTGATTTCGGAAGGCAGAAGTACTTCTGGTATTGTGCGCCCTTTCGCGCTTTGGCGGACGAGGGTGATGGGATTCCGTTCGATGAAGTCGTATCGTCTGGCGTGATTAAAGAGCACGCTCATCAGACTCCGAATCTTGGCGCGAATAGCTCGGGCGAGTGGAAGAGTGCGGAGCCACAGTTCGACCTCGACTGCCCTGATCGCGTTGAGATTGGTTGCTCCCCACCTCGGCACGATCCACTTGCGCAGGTAGCCCTCGTATGTGAGCCTCGTCGATAAAGTCTTCCATTTCGTTGTCGGCGGCGAGTTCCTTCTGCCGATAGTGCTCGATCAGTTCCGCGAATCTCAACGGTTTCGTCCTCATTCGGCGATCATTAATGTTGATGTCTTTCCGCAAGGCAGTGATCGCCTTCAGTGCTGCCGATTCATCTTTGAAGATATCGAGCGTTCTGATGACGATTCGCCGGTGCTTTCTCGTTTGCCCGGAACAAGCTTCTCTCCAGCGGTACTCCCAAACGTCGGGTCCATGACGACGCGAAGAGCGAATGCGGCTTCCTTTTTCCATGGCGGCTCCTTGATTCAGGCGACTCAGAAGACGGGTGTTCAGACTACGGCCCCGCTTGGAGGCACAATATAGGCACAAATGCGAAGGGGGCACCCATCATTCGCTTGACGAGCAGAATCACAACGGCCCGGATTCACAAAGCGTGCAGGAGGTTTTCGTCAGACGGATTGCTCCGCTACCGCTTTCCTGCGGCGAAGCCTAGAAGTGTGTGTCACCTGAACTCCAAGACAAGCGACGGCGCACACCGTCGTCGCACGGATGCCGCTTCTCAATTGCGCTCTCCTACGACAAGAGCGTCAATATCGAGTCTTTGGAATGTATTTCAGTTGGTTAGAACGCCGTCTTCCAAGTGGATCCATCAATTCTCTTTTATTCTGCCTGAGAGAATTCTTCGACCATGCACGTCGTCAACTCCCGGTTCGCTCTTGGTGTGCCCAGTACCGCTCACGAAGAATTCTCTTCAGCACCTTGAGGGAGCCGCTCTTCGGGAGCTCAGTCTCGGGGAACTCGACGCGGCGCGGAATCTTGTATTGGCCAAAGTTCGTCTACAATGGGTAGAGCAGGTCATAGACGGTAGGAGCTTCTCCCGGTTTTAGGACCACGCAAGCCATCACGAGTTCGCCCCACTGCGGGTCGGGTATTCCGAAGGCTGCTGCCTCCCGAACCGCCGGATGCTGTAAACTACGGCCTCGACTTCACCGGAGTAGATATTTTCTCCTCCCGTGACAATCATGTCTTTCAGGCGGTCCAGGATATAGAAATAACGCGACGCATCTTAGTAGCGGATGTCTCCTGTGCGAAACAACCCATCTCGGAATGCAATCGCGGTTTCTTCCGGATTGTTCAGTAGCCGCGCATGACATTCGCGCTTCGAGCCACTAGTTCACCATGATGCCCAGCCTCGACTTGCTCCCCTGACTCGTCCACAACTTGCACATCGATTCCAGGGCAAGGTCTCCCACAGGATAAAAGCCTGTCGTCAGTGGGCTTCTGGTTTTGCAGGCCCGTGAGAAAGCCCGTCGCGAATGCCACTTTGTCGCACACGGCGCGCAAAAGAGGCAGTCTGAGCCTATTCAGGACCGGCTACATCGCGTGTGCTCCTGTCGTTTGGCTCCGCTGAGTCCGCGACTTCTGCGCATAGCGCATCGAAAGCAGGTCCATCAATCTTTAAACTCCGAAGTGGTCTCATGAACTGTAAGGCTTCCACTGCCGACATTGGTTGCTTGTAAGGCCGTAGTTCTGTCAGTGCGGTAAACATATCGGCTACGCGAAGAATGCTCGCTTCAGACATGATCTCATGCTCGCGCAGGTGACGGGGGTAACCGCTGCCATCCGGCGCCTCGTGATGCTGCAGCACAATTTCCGCGATTTCAGCAGTGTTATGGATCGGGCGCAGAATGTCAGCCGCGATTGCGGGGTGCAACTGGATTGTTGCACGTTCTTCGGAGCTGAGTGACGCTTCCTTTAGAAGCACATCATCGCGCACACCGATCTTGCCGATATCGTGGACGAGCGCGGCGAGCCGTAGCAATTCGATGCGGTCTGGATTCAGGTGAACACGATTCGCAATACGATGCGCTAATGCGGCGACATTTTCGCTGTGCTGACGGGTACCCTGGTCGCGGGCCCGCAACGCATTTTCTAGACTGGCAAGCGCTTCGACCATAGCGGTCCGTTCAGCATTACGCTCTGTCTCGATGTGACGTCGGGTTTCGCGTGCGCGCAGTTGAGTGAGCATTCCCGTAACGAGTGCAACCACACAGTACACCGCGATGTGAGCGTACTGGTCGGCATTTTCTATCGGTTGGTTGGCCCATGAGTAGCGGATATGCAGGTAATAGACCGTCGAGATCACTGTTGCGGCGACAAGTGCGCCAGGCACGCCGAACCATACGGCCGCGGCAATCAATGGAAAGAGGTAAAGAACTGCGAAGATAAGATGGACTACATGCAATCCGTGCGTGCCGATAGCTACGCCAAAGTGCAGGGCGGAAAGAGTGGCGATGGCGGCGATGACAACAAAGGGCCTGGCAAACCTTCGGTGTTGTTCGCCATTGTTCATCAAGCACTTATACGGACCGCCTTGTTTGAGCTCAGCTAGACACACCTGACGGGCATTGAGACACTTTAACCGATTCCGGCTACAGCTGTAGAGAAATCCTGATGCGCCTCAATCTCACGGACAGCTTGGGCATCTGTGGTCGCAGAAGGGCGACTCGGCGCCTTCGCCGTGGAAGATGAGATTCGGCCCGAATCAAAGGAGGCGGTCACGGAGCTTCATGCACTTGGTCTCCGGGTCGCGACGATCACTGGAGACTCGAATACGGTTGCCGATTCGGTCGCCCGACGCATCGGCATAGACGAGGTCGCAGCCGAGGTTCTCCCTGCTGACAAGGAATCGGCAGTGAAGCGCCTTCAGTCGGGCGGCACGAGGGTTGCAATGGTTGGTGACGGCGTGAACGACGCACCAGCGCTTGGCAACGGCAAATTTCGGAATCGCAATTGGTGCCGGAACCGATGTGGCAATTGAGTGAGCTGGAATCGTTCTCGTGCGTAGCGATCCCCGCGATGTTGTGGGAGCGATCTAGCTATCTCGGACCACCTATCGAAAGATGATTCAAAATCTTGTTTGGGCGACCGGCTATAACCTTGTCGCTATCCCCGTCGCAGGTTGCCTCTTCGTCCGATGGGGTCTCGATCTGCCCATGAGTGTTGGCGTAGTCGCAATGAGCCTCCCCACCATCATCGTCGCTGCGAATGCTCAGTTGCTTCGCCGGCTGAAGTTGCAGCGCGCCGCGAGATAAAGAAGAGAAACCCATTCGGGTCCACGTCACACCGAGGGTGATGGGGGCCCCTCCTGAGCGCACCAATTATCCGGTGCTTTATGAGAAATACGCGTTGGTGACATATTGTTGAACCATGCGGTGAGTATTGAAATAGGAAGCGTTCAACGCAATTGAATGGCGCATGATATTGATCCATTTCTGCCGGTAACTGTAGAACAAGGGGACAATGACATCCTTTAATTTCCGGTACAAATCGTCGGCATCCTGTTCATCGGTGGCTTGGGCATCGGAGCCAATCGACCATCCTGTGACTCCTTCGATCTGGCCTTCAATCCACCAACCATCGGGAGTGCTAAAGCTGGGAACGCCGTTATGCGCAGCTTTCATCCCGGACGTTCCAGATGCCTCTAGGGGTCGTTGAGGTGTATTCAGCCACACGTCCACTCCTGAGACCAGCCGCTTGGCAATTTCCATGTCATAGTTCTCCAGATAAATGATCGGAATCTGGGATTGGACTACGCGTGCGACCGCGGAGATTCGTTCTATCAGTTCCTTGCCTCCGGTGTCTTTAGGGTGTGCCTTTCCAGCAAAAACCAATTGCAAAGGACCAGTCTGCGCGGAGATTGCGAGCAGTCGCGGCAGGTCTTTGAAAATCAGGTCCGCCCGTTTGTACGCCGTCGCCCTCCTGGCAAAGCCGAGGGTGAGAACGTCCGTTTTTAGAGAGCGGCCGGTTTTTTCCTTAATGAATAACAGCAGCGCCGTTTTGGCTTCCATATGCGCTTCCCAGATTTTGGTGTCCGGAATCATGAGTGCTTTCCGTAGCATCGCGGGATCATTGGGCCAGTCACGGATGTACTGGTCGTAGAGTCGTTTGAAGCTGTCGCTCGTCCAGGTAAAGGAATGGACACCATTCGTAATGTGTTGTATGGGGTACCCCGGAAACATTTCGCGCGACACTTCTTCATGCCGCTTGGCCACGCCGTTTACATAGTGGCAAAGGTTCAACGCCAACAGCGACATGTTTAAACGCGGCTGACCACCGAGCATGCTGAGAACATCGAACGGCACTTCAGAACCGAGAATACGATGAACGGAGTCATAGTCAAACTGATCGTGGCCTGCGGATACTGGAGTATGCGTGGTGAAAATTGCCCGGCTCCGGGCGCCTTCGAAGTCCCATTCCGCGGGTTGCGGGCCGCCCATCCAATTCAGCAGTTCGAGAACTAGAAGACTAGCGTGACCCTCATTCATGTGAAACTTCTGTACTCCGTTATAACCCAGCGCACGAAGCATTCTCATCCCCGCGATTCCCAGAACAATTTCTTGCGCAAGCCTGTAGTCCGGGTCGCCTCCGTACAGGAAATCGGTCAGGCTGCGGTCATATTTGCTGTTGCCTTCTAGATCGGTGTCCAGCAGGACCAAAGGCACATTATGGCCGCTCTTTCCAAGAATGTTGTACTGCCAGGCGCGCACGGTGACCGCGCGACCCTCGATCTGCACTTGCACTCTTTCTGCCAAGGGCTGAAGAACTTTCTCCGGAGCAAACTGCACGGGCTTTTCTTGCTGTCGAGATCATCCAATGTCTGCTCAAAATAGCCCTTGCGAGAGAGAAGGGTAACGCCAACCGTGGGCACTTTAAGATCGGCGCAGGATCTCAGCGTATCGCCAGCCAAAATTCCAAGCCCGCCGGCGTAGGTTGGAAGCCCCGGATCAGCGGCAACCTCCATAGAAAAATATGCAATGCGCCTGCTTGCCCTGGCGTCGTCTTGAGCAGGGGTGACTACGGCCGACGGGTAGCGATTAGGGTGTTGATGAAACTTATTCCGGCAATACTCGGAACAGAAATAGATGGTTCGGTCGTCGTAGACAGCAGATAGACCAGCATCTGTCGAAACAATCATTCCGCAAACAGGATCTCTCGGGAGGTCGTTCATGTCGTTGACTCATTTCTTGGAAGATTCCTACGGACAATTTCCGGCATTCTTTCGAGTCGCCCGTACCTGAGCCGTGTAATTGTTCGAGTCCGAAAAACTCCGAAGCCCCTCGACGATCGCCTGGGCATGCACAGTAACCTTGTTGTTGTCGATTGAAAATGGGACAGGCACAGCCACGCAACCCTTGCCTGCCATGATTCGTTAGTTCGTTCTGATCGCCAACCCGCATTGCGGTTCCGCACTTTCCGCAAATCAAACTTCCCCGGAGCGTGCCGCACTTCGCATCGTTGGGTTTCATTGACAGCAATCCTTCCATCGTGTTCTAACCACGATTAACTGATTTCGCGGTTGGCCGCTTTGAGTCATAAGTGGTTTCCAACAATCTCTTCCACAAGTCAGAACAGGCCCAGTTCGCGTGCTCCTCCATAGGAACGTACAGACTCGGCGTAGAAGACTCGCACACCGGTTTGGCTTTTGAGTAAGCTTTCGAGCTGGCCTTCTGAGCGCTCAACGCCCAATCGAGCCAACGACTCCCAGACCGCCGGCACATAATTTCTGGTTTCAGCCAAGGGACAGTACACCCAAATGGGTGCAGACAGCGGAAAGCACCGTCAGCTGTCCGGCAGAATCCGGTGCCACCTAGACGGGTTTCTACGAGACTGTCCGCCGCCATTTCGTATCCTTCATTTATATGCAATGCCCACTAGAGTTGTGACGGTCGCACGGCTTCATCGCATTAGTTAGTCGCATCTCATCAACGGAGCTCGCCATTCGTAAGAACCACTTTGAGCGCGCCCTCTTTTGCCGCGTTTCCAAACGTGTCATACGCCTTCATGATGTTGTTCATCGCGAAGCGATGAGTTACGAGCTTGCTCGGCTGCAGTTTGCCCGAGCGCACGACCTTCAGCAGCATCGGTGTGGTTACCGTGTCCACCAGCCGCGTGGTGAGTGAAATGTTGCGATCCCAGAGTTTCTCCATGTGCAGTTCCACAGGCTTGCCGTGGACTCCAACATTCGCGATGCGTCCGCCAGCCGCGACAATGGCCTCGCAGATAGCGAAGGTCGATAGTACGAAAGATCTCGTTTAAGGAAATCTCGGAAAAGAGTGTCTTTTTCTTCTTATTTTTCTTCACCGTTTTTCCCTGTCGTGCCAGTGATAAACAAACGTTCGGGCTCAACGATGATTTCCAGATCCTGCTCCGTGAACCCGGGTACGTCCGCCCGAACTATCAGCTCTGTGTCCGTTTCGGAAAGTTCCAGAAGCACAGGCGTAAGAAGTTCGGCCTCGGCTACCAGCCAGTCCTCCAAATCATGACCGTGAATTCGGCCATTACGTTCAAACAGGTCGAAGGCTCGCTGGGTCATTAGTTTTGTAGAGCTCATTCATGTAGTCGTACACGCTGTGAGTGAGAACGGTTGGGATTGAAGCACGTTGAATCACGATGGCGGACATGTCTTTTCTCCTTTTCTCGTCTCGAATCTCGAACGCTGGCGCGATAATGGTCCGTTCAAGATCGGCTTCAGCCCATGACCGTCAGGACAGGACACTTGGCTTCAGAGATGACATCGTGGGTGAGATCCAAGGGATATGCGCAGTCGGCGATGTTGTTCATTGAGGGCCAGGGGCCTCGGGGAGTATTCGTCCTCTGTGCCGCAAGGCAAACTCTTCACTTCCTCCTCCGAAGGCAAGACCATCATCACCAAGGTTGCCGAGGCAGGCGATGTTCTCGGACTGAACGCGACAATTTCCAACCGCCCCTACGAGGTCACAGCGGAGATGGTTGAGCCCGGACAGGCAGACTTTATCGCTCGTGACGCGTTTCTTCAGTTTCTATGCGAAAACGGAGAAGTTGCAGTCCGCGTAGCCGAGCAGCTTAGCCGCAACTACTACACGGCGCATGAAGAAATTCGAACCCTTGGACTTGACGAGACCGATCTTTTGTACCAAGTGGATTGTTAGTGTAACGCCTTGTTAGACAATTGTCCGTAGTCTTCGCCGGGGGTGTGGGGATGTGGGAAA
>JAYVCW010000190.1:0-2019 GCA_043749775.1 Acidobacteriaceae bacterium
TGTTGGCGATTGGACGAGCGATAGCTCACGCGGACAAGATTGGCACGCCGGACGGGCTCCACGACTAGGAGGCTTTGCAGGTGTTTCACCGCTGCGTCAAGTTGCTCGTCCGGGTCGGGCGCAGAGAACTTGCCGAAAACCTTGTCCAGTGCGCCTAGCCGGACAAGACCCGTGCTTCGCGCAACCTCGCGGAGCAAATCTCGATCCTGCAGGATGTCGACCTCGGAATTCAGTTCCTCTTCCGTCACTTCCGTCCGTACAAACGGCGTTTGCACGTCAGCGGGACCGGCGATGGGATCGATTCGTTGCTTTTCCACCAGGAACTTCATCTCGCCCTCGTATCGTTCGCGAGTCAGGCCCCACATCAGCACAGCGAACAGCGCCAGAGCGAAAGCCAAAAGAAATACGCGCTTTTGGCGAAAAAACACGGCCAGCAGGTCGCGCAATGTGGGCGCCGGAGTCGAATAATCTGTGGGTAACGTCAGTTCTTCGCGCACTTTACCGTCCTCGACCCGTTTTGCTGGCCGTCATCAGAGCTTCGCCCCGCTCAAGTACAGGCCAAGACTGCTGGTTGGAATGAAACGCTCGATTTTGGAAAATTGTGTGCGTGGAACGAAAAGCATGTCACCTGGGTGGAGGTGGAGGTCTTCGGCCAGATTGCGTGCATGCAAAATTCGCTTCATGTCGACCAGTTTGGTCTCGGTGTAACCCTCGGAAACGCGACGAAACAAAACTACTTGTGAAGTTTTGGCCTTATCGGTAAAGCCGCCCGCGATGGCCATGGCTTG
Organism: Acidobacteriaceae bacterium; assembly: GCA_043749775.1. Lineage (GTDB taxonomy): Bacteria > Acidobacteriota > Terriglobia > Terriglobales > Acidobacteriaceae > Acidiflorens. Next base: position 789 of record JAYVCW010000190.1, read on the forward strand.
TAACATGGTTAGATCGCCACGCAAGTCATATTTACCTGGGCGGCCTACTTCGCCGGTCGCAAGGAAATAAGGATGCTCGAATTCCTTGAGCGTCACGCTGACTTCGCCCTGATTCAGGATGCTGGCGTAGGCCGTTTCAATCTGAGCAGTTAAAGCTGGAAGGGTGAGATCGGCAGCGTGCAAGGTGCCCGCCATGCGGAGGGTAATAAAACCGTCTGGCTGGACGGTTACCGTCTGGTTGAATTCAGTTGCAAAGGTGAAGGCTAACTCCAGGGTATCGCTCTGTTGGACGTGATAGAGCTGATTCCTCGTGCCCTGGAGCTCCGCTCCTGGCGACTCCGGCCCCGAGCCGGTTTTTGTCTCCCCGTATGCCAGGGATTTCAGATTCGCCTTCACCTTTGCTTCTTGTTGCCCCAGGGCCGTGGCCCCGGATAGCAAAATCGAAACTAACAAGTTAATGAGTACTAGAACAATGCGTTTCATATTTTGCCGACTTGCTAACGTAAAGCCAACAGACAAGCGGCAACAAGCCCCGAAAAGTTCTACCTACCGTAGTAGGGTGAGCCGAGTTTGAACAAACGTGCCGGGAATTGGGCAGATGTATTTCGGGGTCAAGCACGACGAAGGACTTTGTGCTGGGGCAGGAATCTGGGGGATCTCAATGGCCCAAACATGCTGTAGTGCTGTCTGTACCTGTACGAAAGTAGTGTGCCGTTTTTTAAAAACCGTTTTGAATTTGAAACAATTTGCGCTGAGAGCACTGATTTAGTTTCAAAATGGGAGGGTTGTTCCACAGCGAACATAAAAAATCCGAAATTTTGTTTTGCAGAGTTTTGACGCTGCACTAGGATCACCCCATATCCAGCCGATATGAGGTGATTCTAGTGCCGCTGTCTGATACAGTTTTTCAACCCATCGAAGTTCTGGTCGCCGATTCCAGCCAGATGCAATCGCAACTGCTAAGCAGCGCTTTGCGCCGCCGGCCCGACCTCAAAGTCAGTGCCTGCGAAATGACGGCGGAGGCTATTCTTGCCTGGCCACAACTTCTGCGCGCAGGCGTAATCCTGCTCAACCCTGCTCACCACGACGAGGCTTGTTTTGCCACGATTCGTCGCGTTCACACGATGTATCCCAATGTACCACTGATTTTGCTAGGCGAGTGTTACGAGCGGGATATTGTGGTCAGCGCCTTCCGCAGCGGCGCGCGCGGGATGTTTTGTTTTGCGAAAAC
>JAYVCW010000191.1:0-20033 GCA_043749775.1 Acidobacteriaceae bacterium
CTCCGCCCATTGGACCGCACTAGCAATTAACGATTCCGTCCTGGGGCTCGGGCGAGATTCCTGCAGCTCTTCAGGATTTTTCAGGTGCCCCGCCACTAACCTCCCAGCGACGATCCGGTTCCGTGGTTGTGAGCGCTCGCATTTATGAGCATTGACTGCCTTGGCGTTACAATCTGCCTCTATGGAAGCCCAATGCGCATTTTGACGATTCTCTTCTTGGCGACTCTTTTCGTGACCGCGTTGGTGGTGGCGCAGTCGGGTCGTCACTCCGGGTCGTCGAGTCACGTGTCAGTTCAGGAACCCTTCATCAAGACCGCACAAGAGAACACGTTTACAACCAGCCCCGTCCTCCCTGATTGCTACACGTAAACCATTGAGCGAGGTGATCCCAAAACTGGGCCCTCGGTGACCCTTTCAAGGCTGGCGGCTGGGTGCAAGGTGCCGTGGCACGTTCATTCGGCAAATGCACAGGTTTTGTTTGTGAGCGGCACTTTCCAATTAACGATGAAGGGACAGCAGGCGCAGATTCTAAACCAGGGGTCCTACGCCTATGTTCCTGCCCACCATCAGCACCAGGAAAGTTGCCTTGACGGCTGCACATACTACGTGATTCGCGAGGGTGCTGCCGACGTTCATTACGTCGACGGAGCTGGAAAAGAAATTTCGCCGCAGGCAGCGCTTGCGGCCATCGGCGAGCGGCCCGCGGCAGCGGAATCAACGCGACAATAGGCTGCCGAGTTCTTGAACGTCAGAAACGGGGTGGTTGACGGGCAAGCAGGAAGTAATCCCAAGGTAAGGTTTGCCGACCAGGACTAAGCCGCTCGCAGCGGAGAGGAAAATTAAGGCGGAGACAAAGTAAAAGCCTGGAGCGGCCAATTTTGCCCGTTTTGGCGCTGGCGCCGCAGCTGTTAGCTCAGACCCGGTTTCGCGTGCAAAGGTTGTAAGTTTGTCGCGCCGCATCGCCACAGAAGAATCTGTCTAAAAATGATCGCAAAAGAGTACGAATCCGTAAAATGGACGGTAATCAACTGCGCTGGTCGACGTATTACGAGCAAGCCTGAAGTAATCCCAAGGTAAGGGTGGCCGACTGTACCTAAAGCGGACAGCGGAATCGACCAACGTCCGCGGGCGGGATCATCTTTCGGCATCATGCCTTGACGGCTTCGACTATCGATAACGCTCTCTCAGTCGCGATGACGCGCGACAGTCGGAAACCCGCACCGCGCAGCAGCCTCACAAACTCGGCCTTCGTCCGCTCACGCCCTCGCGGCGTGAGCACCAGCATTTCCAGATCGAGCAACTTGCCGTAATGCGGCGCGTTCCCAGGGGGCACAACCGGATCCACAATCAGCACCTTGCCTCGCGGCCCAAGTGCGCGGTGGCATCCTTGAAGAATCCGAGTCGCCGAGTCATCGTCCCAGTCGTGAAGGATGTGCTTCATGATGATCGCGTCGGCACCCGATGGCAGTTCTTTGAAAAAGTCGCCGCTCTCGATTCGCACTCTGCCGGTGATGCCAGCACGAGCGAATGTCGCTGCGGCGCCAGCCGCAACATGCGGAAGATCGAAAAGGACGGCATGCATCGCCTTGTGGCGGCGCAGAACGGTGGCCAGCAGCAGACCGTGTCCGCCAGCGACGTCCATCAGTGTCTCGACTCCTTTGAAGTCGTATGCGTCGGACACTGCCCGGGCCTCCGTAGCACTGATTGATGTCATCGCGTCGTCGAAGACTGCGGCGACTTCGGGATTCCGCGAGAGGTGTTCGAATATAGGAACGTTGAAGACATGATCGAACGCCGGCATGCCCGTCTTCACGCTATAGCCAAGCTGTCCCCAGGGCCGCCACGTGCTGTCATGAGCGACAAAACGCGCGTACCCAGCAAGGCTCTCAGGATGGTCCCTTCGAAGCAGCTTTCCCATGCCCGTAAGCTTGAACCGCCGGTCAGCGCTTTCAACGAACAGGCCCACGCTCGCGAGTGCTCGAAGCAAGCGATAGAGCCCGTCTTCTGAGACACCAGCTTCATGGGCAATATCGCTGCACCGCCGCGCTCCCTTCGCAAGCTGTTCGGGGACGCCGATTTCGACGATAGTGCCGAGTGCCTGACTGATCCACTTGCCGATCACCATATGGAAAAGGACCTCGTATGGGCGCGATCGGGAAGCCCGATTGGCTCGGCTTTTGGCCATAAATCTCCTTAGGGATTGTGCCGCCTGGATTCTAACGGTGTGGCTCGTAAAAGGTAAAGCGGTGGAAGATTCGCAAGACGCTCGCCAGGAAGTGCTGCTTCCTGGTTATCGTGTGACGGGCAAGCCGGAAGTTATCGGCTCATCCGTTTGGAGTTTCTGGGAAACTCGCATGTGCTCACGGAATTTGGGAGCTTCAAATCTGGGGACGTTAAGGGGACGATAAGAAGTGACATCTCGCATCTTCCGGCGTCAAACGACGTCCGCCGACACCGTTTGATATCAATCAGTTACACCACATTGCTGCCCTGTCACGGCAGAGGCCGCGGGTTCGAGTCCCGTCGTCCCCGCCACACTTAAGCTACTGAGCTTTGTGTGGGTTAGGAAAATCCGACTTTTCCGTGTACCCGTTCGCGTACCCGCCGAGGCCACCAGGTGAATTTTCCATGATTGCCACAGAGTCGGTGGCCCAACTCCGCATGACGTCGGCTTCCGTCTGTTCCTGTCGCGCTCTGTTCCAGGGCGCGTAGCTCTGCTCGGTTATCTTGACGCTCGAATGCCCAAGCAGAATGCTGACGCGCTCGATCGGGGTGCCGGCTTTCAGCAGCTCGACAGCGAATGTGTCCCGAAAGCGGTGCGCGTGTCCGCCAGGCACTTTGGCAGCAGTGAAGAGGTCGGCCAGGGATTCGGTCCACTTCTTGCGGGCGGTCTCGACCGTTCCGACGGCCGCCCAAAAGAAATGGCACTCTGTTACGCGGGGAACGGTTTCGAGTTCTTTGACCACAAATGGGGGCAGGGGAACACAAACAGGGGTCCCCGTCTTCTGCGTGTAAAGGAAGACTTTGCCGTTCTGGATGCGGTCAACGGCGCAGCCCACTGCGTCGCTGATTCGCAATCCCGTGTACCGCAGCAAGAGCACGAGAACTCGGGTGCGCATCGCCTTAACCTTTGCCCGGCCTTCACGCTCGTTGATGCGCTGAGCCCCGGTCGCAAGAATCTTCATCATCTCGTCCGGGGAAAACGGCAAGGTTGGGTTGGGTCTGATCTTCGGATTTTCGAGCCCCTCCGCGGCATTCTTGTCGGCGTAGCCATTGCTGACGGCGAATTTACAAAATGCCCGAAGGCGTTCAAGTTTCTTGAGGTCTGCCAGGCCGGAATCGCCCTTCCACGTAGCGCGAAAGCGGTTGAGAGCGCGCGTGTCGAGCTCGGAGAAGAACCGAATACCCTCGCCGGCAGCCCAGTGGTTCATTTGTCGAAAAATGATCTCGTAACGCTGGATACTTGATTTTTTGAGCATGCGCTTTTCGGCGTTAGAGGTGAACTCTTTCTGTACCTGCGTGATCGTGGCGGGTGGAGCTGGCTCCGGCGTGGGCGCGCTCCTGCCGCCGTTAGCTTCCCAATCCCGAACCGTCTTTTGCGCCGTTGCCCATTCGTTCGTTTTAAGGCTCACGCGGATGTCGCCTTCGCCCTTGAGCAGGCCGTCAGCCCACAGCGGACAGAGGCAGCGGTCGTAGGCGCGCCCCTTCGTCGCGTGAGCGCAGTTCTTGAGGTGGCGTCTATAGATAGCGAGCATTACTTCGCTGCTTTCTTCAGGTACAGGTCGATGGCTCGGCGAATCAATTCCGCAGTCGGCGCGCCGGTTTTGTTGGCCAGTTTATCGAGCGCTTCTTTCTGCTCGGGTGAGACGTAAACGTTCATCCTGATTTTGTTCATGGTGTATATATACACCAATATGGGCTAACGAGTCAAGGCGGAATTTGACATTCTGCGGTGTACGCGCTGCATAACGCTCTCGGGGACTCGAAGAGTGCGGTAGTTCCTTCGTCCTTTCGAGAGATCGAGCACCAATACGCCCGGCTCCCGCTCGAAGATCCGCCTGATGCTATCCGCGCTGAGGCCCCACATCTCGCCGATTTGATCGGGCGCGAAGTGGCGCTCGAGCGCAGCAGACGTCGGAGTCGCGGGTGAGTTGGCGAGTGCGCTCATGCGGTTGCCGCCGTGATTTGCTTCATCACCCACGAACAGCACTCAAGGACCTCTCGATTCGTAAACCGCAGGAGCTTGACGCCACGTTGACGCAGAGCTTGTTCTCTTTGAGCGTCTGCTGCCGCTTGTAAACGGTGGACTGAGCCGTCAACTTCGACCGCCAGCCTAAGCCGCGGGCAATAGAAATCCAGGATGTATCCCCGTTGCACGCTCTGTCGATGAAAGACGAAGCCCGTTTGCCTCGCGCGGAGGCGCTCCCATAACGCCTGCTCTGCTCTGGTAGGACTCTGCCGCAGATCAGCAGCGAATTTTCGCTTCGCTTCGAGGGAATAGGCAGATCGCGTCATGCAGACCCTTCCGGCGCTGACCCTTCCGGCCACTCTGTAGCCCTCCGTTCCAGTTCGAGCGCTCGCGATACCATGAGCCGGGCCTTCACACACTGCAGCTCGTAGAGTTGCTTCTCGCTTAATTCAGATCCCCATCCGTGGCTGAGTCTCAGGTTCAAGTCATCGCGTGCTTTGCAGAGGTTTCGATAATCAATCGCGTCGCCGATCTCCGGGGAGTACCGTTTTTCCACAGACGAAACAGGTCTAAAAGCTTTTGCTTCTGACTTAGTAGGTAGATTTTGAAAGGGGGGGTGATTTTCTAGAATCAATCTAGAATTGGGTGCAGCGGCTGCACCAGCCTGGTGCAGTGGCTGCACCAGAGTGTCTTCGGAGTAACCCTGGTGCAGTGGCTGCACCAGGTCTGGTATCACCTCGCCCGGCACGGCTGGGATCTGTATCCCTGGGAGTTGTTCCTGCCCAGTACTGCGATACGGAGCCATCCGCGGATCTTCCTCAAGTGCCGCTTCATTGATTCGATAGGTAGCCGGCCTTTGCTTCGCTGCATTTCCGGGAGCACGCTGGCTAAGGATGCCGCGGGCGCAGAATCTGCGAAGGAGAGCTTGCACAGTTCGCTCGCTAAGCTTCGAATAGGCCGCGAGTCGAGTAACACTCGCCCAAACGGCAGAGCCATCGCTCCGGTGCTCGCACATCGCGGTGAGTAAAGCAAACTCTGCGACGGTGAGGCGGTACTGATGCAGGCGCGCGCGGAGAGGCGGAGTCATGACCAGCCTTCCTCCTCTGGGTCACGGTGCTTCGACTGCCTGATCGTCTGACCTTCAGCGAACGGCAGCTTTTCCTGATGATCACCAGATTGAAAAGCAACATAGACGCGAGCCCAGCAGCCAGTCCGTGTTCGCCTCCGGATCTGCGCCCCGTGAGCGTCTAGAAGTGGAACGATTAGGCACTCGTCCACGAGCTCGCCAAAGCGGCCGGACACCTGGTGCGGCAGAAGCCCAAGTTTTTCCGATGCTTCATCTATAGTAGAGCCGCTTTGACGGCGCCGACAGAGGTGCCGGTAGACTTCCAATCGCCTTGCGCACTTGTTGCCGGCGGCGAAGGCTTCAAGACTTTGAGGGTTTGGCACGTCCCGATTCTTGAATAGATTGGACTGGCAGTCACACGACAGGTGGCAGTGGTTGGCAGTGAGTGGCAGTCAGAGGCAGTGAACGAGAACGGGCGGGATACGAATCGTGGCAGTGGTTGGCAGTGAGCGGCAGTCAGAGGCAGTCGGCGACACTAGAAAAAGCTCACCTTCGGAGCGGTTGGCTCTTTATTTGGTCAATCACTGAAGCAGTCGAATACCATCCCTTCTGGTTTCTAATCAGGCGCCGGTAACGCCCGACGTTGCGGTAGAAGGTCCTAGGCGCTACCCCGAGTGCCTCGGCGACTTCCGTAGGTGGCATCCACATATACTTGGCGGGGGCAGCGAGCTTCTTGCTGACAGTCTCAACGATAGCTATTTTTTCTAGTTGTCGTATTTGTTCGTTTTCGCCTTTGGCTGCGGCAAGACCGCGTTCGGCTTCTGCGAGCGTCGCCCTGCGCCACGCCTGTATGTCGCGCCATACACTTTGATTCTTGGCTTTGTGTTTTGCGCTAGAACGAGGTGCGCCTGGATACTGGATTTCATACTCCGCCCAGCTTAATTTTTCAGCGCGAAGGTGACCACGGTAGCCATTGCCCAAAAACCCGGAGATTTTTCTGCCGCATCGTCGGCAAATGACGTAATCCGTGATGTTGTGCCGGTCTTCCCACTTGTTGTCATTCCGGCAGTCCTTCAGTTGCTGGGAGGTCAGATAGAGCGCGGCACGACGCAAGGCGTCCTGCTGCACGTCGCGATGCTTTTTCGAAGCGAGTATCACAAGGCTCTGCAATGGGGCACCTGGGTAGAGTCTGCGGTATTCACTCACAGTTGTTTCGGGATGCACGAGATTCAAATGGCCCATTTTCCCCGATAGTTGCGTTCTGCGTTCTCCGCACATGCGACAGATGACGCGATCAACGATGCACGTCCGGGCTTCCCATGCGGCATCTAGGCGGCAGGCATCAAGATCCTCGCCAATCAACCTCCCTCCCATTTCGGCTCCGTAATGTCCTCGCTGATAGCCTGCTCGCGATAGTCTGTTCCTCACAGACGTCACCGCCAGCTTGACCCGCTTACTGATCTCAGAAGGAGAGAGGCCTTCGTCGGAGAGCCGAATTAACTCTTCGGTCGGTACTGATTGCGGCTGCTGCCCTGGCGCGCGAAGCTTGTACTTTGCGCGCGTCAACGACTGCCAGATGGCTCTTTGGCTGTGCCCATTTCGTGTAGCAATCTGCTGCGTGGTGAGACCCTCGTCAAAGTAGAGTCGCGCCAATTCCGCGGTAGGAACTGCCCCGGCAGCGACACCGGCCGAGATGACATCACCGTGCTCTGCGATCACGACATGGAACTCTGGAATTGCGCAAGCGGGAATCGGACTAGTCGACAATTTGAACGCTCCTCAGAGAGGCGTGAACTATTCTTGTCATATTAATAAAGAAAGCCTGAAATCCTGTAGTCCCGTCGTAGCTACTATCGATACACTAATCACAACCAACAATGCTGCTGGCACAAGTAGCGGGCAGGCCACCATACTTATGAACCTGATCAAATCCAAGAGGCGTGTTGCCGACCACGGGGAAGTGTTTACGCCTTCCTGGCTGGTCGAAAAGATGCTTGACTTGGTAAAGGGCGAGACCGAGCGCATTGACTCTCGTTTCCTGGAGCCTGCTTTCGGAAGCGGAAATTTTCTTGTCCCTGTCTTGCAGCGCAAGCTCGCCGCCGTCGAGGCGAGGTTCAGCAAGTCGGACTTTGAGAAGGGACACTACGCCCTGCTGGCGGTGATGTGCACCTACGGGATTGAAATCTTGGCAGATAATATCGCTGAGTGCCGCGCGAATATGCTTGAGGTCTTCGCGGAGTATCTGAATCTGGATGAGAGGGATGATCTCTATCGGGCCGCTTTCTATGTCTTGTCGCAGAACCTCGTGCATGGCGACGCGTTGACGATGCGCATGCATGACGGCCAGCCCATTACCTTTGCCGAGTGGGGCTACCTCGGCAAGGGCAAGTTCCAGCGGCGGGACTTCCGTTTTGATGCGCTTACGCAAATGTCTTCGTTCAGTCAGGAAGGAACCCTCTTCGCCCATCTCGGCAAGCATGATGTCTTCACGCCACTTAAGGCATATCCACCAATGACGGCGCGAGAGCTTGCTTGCTCGCCTTTGGACAATGGCTTGGGGAAGGCCATATGAACGAGCGGGCGAGTTTTACGCTTCGCGGGCGCAACCCGGACGTTCTGACCTGCATAGCCAATCTTTCCAACGACGAAGTGTTCACGCCGCCGGATTTTGCCAACCGGATGCTCGATACTCTGGCCGAGAACTGGGCAGCAAACAACGGCGGAGCGGACCTTTGGGCAGATAGTTCGATTAGGTTTCTTGACCCATTCACGAAGTCAGGTGTGTTTCTACGCGAGATTGCGAGTCGCCTCACAAACGGGCTTGCGGCTGAGATTCCTAATCTCCAGAAGCGCGTCGAACATATCCTCACCAAGCAGGTCTTCGGTATCGGCATCACGTATATCACCAGCCTTTTGGCCCGCCGAAGTGTTTATTGTTCGAAGCACGCTAATGGGCCGCACTCAATTGCCAACTTTGCCAGCGACGCGGGTAACATTTGGTTCGAGCGCACGGAGCATACGTGGGTACAAGGCAGGTGCAAATTTTGCGGAGCAAGTCAGAAGGCATTGGATCGCGGAGAAGGACTTGAGACACATGCCTACGCTTTCATTCACACCGATAACATCAAGGCTCGCGTGGCTGAGTTGTATGGAGGCAATATGCAGTTCGACGTGATCATTGGTAACCCGCCATATCAATTAAGCGATGATGGCTATGGAACGAGCGCGCTACCCATTTATCAACTTTTCGTGGAGCAAGCGAAAGCCTTGGAACCGCGCTATCTTTCGATGGTTATTCCCGCCCGCTGGTTTGCAGGCGGCAAGGGACTGGATGAATTCAGAGAATCGATGCTCACCGATGATCGCCTGCGGTCAATTGATGACTATCTTAGCGCGTCGGATGTCTTCCCAGGGGTGGGCCTGAAGGGCGGAGTTTGCTACTTTCTCTGGGATCGGGACAATCCGGGAACCTGCCGGGTCACCACTCATTTCAAGGATGAAACACCCTCGACAACGAGCCGCCAACTCCTCGAGGAGGGCGTGGACGTGTTCATCCGGTTCAATGAAGGGCTGGCGATTCTGAAAAAAGTCGTTGCCGTAGAGAGTGGGGGTGCGAAATCACTGTCGCTGCCTGAAAAGAAGCGTTTCGACCGACTGGTCAGCTCACGACAGCCGTTCGGACTAGAGACAACGTTTAAGGGCAAGATGGCCAAAGGCAAGGGTGACGTTCTTGTCTATCAGAACGGCGGTACGAGCTATGTCTCCGAAGACTCCGTTTCGACTGGCGTTCATCTCATCGATAAATGGAAGGTGTACACGGGATATGCTGCTCCGGGGACCGGCAACAAAGACACTTACCCACACAGGATCATCAGCACACCATTTATTGGAGAGCCCGGAACCATCTCATCGGAGACTTATCTCTGTATTGGCCCATTCGACTCGAAGAGTCAGGCTGAAAGTGTCTTGTCCTATCTCTCCTGTCGGCTGACACGCCTCCTGATCCTGCTGCACAAGCCGTCCCAGCACACGACGCGCAAGGTCTATACCTTCGTGCCAACACAAAAGTGGACGAGGAGGTGGACGGACGAAGACTTGTATGCAAAATACGGGCTATCCGGCGGTGAAATTGCGTTCGTCGAGAAGCTTGTACGCCCGATGAACCTGGACAGCGGTGACGATGAGTAAACCCACCATCGAGGAGATCCTTGCGCCGAAGCCAAAGGTTCGGCCGCGCATCTACGCTTATTCGATCGACGATAAGGCGCACAAGGGTCTTCTCAAGGTTGGGCAGACAACGCGCGATGTGAAACAGCGCGTCGCCGAGCAACTCAAGACCGCCGTCATCAAGAACTACACTATCGAACTGGACGAATCCGCCGAGCGCTACGATGGGACCATCTTTAGCGACCACGAGGCACGCGCGGCGCTAGTTAGGAAGAAGTTTGAGAACGCCGAACTGGAATGGATGCGCTGCTCCCTCCGGGACCTCAAGACGGTCCTCACCGAACTGCGCAAGGGGCAACGGTTCACCGGCACGCATCACCAAACGTTCTCGATGCGTCGCGAACAGGCCGAGGCGGTCAACAGGACGCATGCCTACTTCCATTCGATTTGGAAAGAGGATATGGATGCGGTACCGCGTTTCCTCTGGAACGCGAAGATGCGTTTTGGCAAGACTTTCACCGCCTACCAGCTAGCGAAGAAGCTTGGCGCCAAGCGTGTGCTGGTGCTGACCTTCAAGCCTGCGGTTGAGGACGCATGGCAGACAGATCTCGAATCCCATGTCGATTTTGACGGCTGGCAATATCTCTCCCGCAGCTCCAACAGCGATCCCACCGAGATCGAGCGCAACAAGCCGGTCGTCTACTTCGGCTCTTTTCAAGATTTGCTGGGCCGGGACGAGACAGGAAATATCAAAGCCAGGAACGAATGGCTCCACGCGGTGAATTGGGACCTCGTCGTGTTTGACGAATACCACTTCGGCGCTTGGCGTGAAACCGCGAAGGAACTGTTTGAGGGCGAGGAAGAGGCCGTTGCGAAGAAAGAGACTAAGATTGAATACGGTGTCGCGCTGGAAGATGTGAACGAAGACCTCAGCGTGCTTTCGGAGAAGGAAACCGAGTTCCTTCCCATCACGACCAAAGCTTACCTTTATCTCTCCGGCACACCATTCAGGGCTCTTGCCACAGGCGAGTTCATCGAAGAACAAATCTTTAACTGGACGTACACGGACGAACAGCGCACCAAGGAAGATTTCGCCGTCAAGAACCCCGGCACGTGGAACCCTTACGACGCGCTGCCGCAGATGCGTCTGCTGACCTACCAGATGCCGGACGAACTGTTGACGGTCGCGAGCGGCGGAGAGTTCGACGAGTTCGACCTCAACGAGTTCTTCGCGGCTACGGGCACGGGAAAGGGTGCGCAGTTCAAACACAAGAGCGACGTACAAAAGTGGCTAGACATCATCCGAGGCCAGTACGCACCGAAGATTGTGGATGGCCTCAAGGCGGGCTCGCCGCCACCGTTCCCTTATTCGGATGCGCGGCTACTCCCGTACCTGCAGCACTCGTTTTGGTTTTTGCCAAACGTCGCGGCATGTCACGCAATGGCGAACCTGCTGGCTGAAAAGCACAACATCTTCTGGCACGAATATAAGAGACTCGTCGCAGCCGGCGCGTCGGCAGGAATCGGGCTCGACGCGCTACCGCCGGTGCGTAAGGCCATCGGGGGCGGCTTCGAGACCAAGACAATCACGCTGTCGTGCGGTAAGCTCACCACCGGCGTGACTGTGCCGCAATGGTCGTCGATCCTCATGCTGCGTAACCTGAAGAGCCCTGAAACGTACTTTCAGGCAGCCTTCCGCGTACAGTCGCCTTGGTCTATCAAGAACCCGAATGGTGACGACCCGAACGAGGAAGAAATCGTCAAACCTGTCTGCTTCGTATTCGACTTTGCTCCCACGCGCGCGCTCCGTCAACTCGCCGAGTACGGCATCGGACTCTCGCCCAACGAGTCGAATCCGGAAAACGCAGTCAAGGACCTCGTGTCGTTCCTCCCGGTGCTGGCCTACAACGGCGCGGTCATGATTCAGATCGATGCGGGCGGCATTCTGGACATCGCGATGTCAGGCACCTCCGCTACGCTACTGGCGCGCAAATGGGAGAGCGCACTGCTGGTGAACGTGGACAACGACACGCTGCGCCGAGTTCTTGATAACCCCGAAGCAATGGCCGCTGTGGAACGCATCGAGGGCTGGCGGGCGCTGGGCGAGAACATCATTGAGACCATCATCAACAAGAGCGAGAAGGTCAAAGAGCTCAAGAACAAGGCCAAAGACAAGGACCTGACCGAGAAACAGAAGAAGCAGCTCACCGAGGAGGAGAAGGAATACAAGTCCAAACGCAAGCTCGTGCAAGAAAAGCTGATTAAGTTCGCGACGCGCATCCCTGCGTTCATGTACCTGACCGATTTTCGCGAGAACACACTACAAGACGTGATTACGAAGTTGGAGCCGGACCTGTTTCTGGCCGTTACTGGTCTGACGGTGAAGGATTTCCACCTGCTCGTGCGCCTCAAGGTGTTCAATACCGAGCAGATGAACCAGGCGGTGTTCGCGTTCCGTCGCTACGAGGATGCCTCGCTACGGTACACGGGCATCGAGAGCCACGAAGGGCTCACACATTACGGGCTTTACGACACCGTGGTAGCAAGAGAGTAAGGCGGCAGCGTGGTTCATCTGGACTTCGCATCTGTAGCGCTTCCAAATAGCTAATCTTTCATCACCAATTGCACCAAAGATGGTGCGGTTACTTTTTTACCCAAGGTACCAAAAGATGACAGCTGTGGCCACATTTACGTCAGCCATGCTTTCTTGCAACAGAACGATTGATGATCTGGATGAAATAGCGGGTAGTTTTTTGGAGGCGGAGCGCCGTGCTTCGAAAGCCTACGCAGACGCCCACTTCGCCGATCAGCTCCACGAGGACCTGAAGCTGCAACTCCTTGGCCTAACGATGGGCTCGGAATATGAGCCAAAAACTGTTTACCTACACAAATACCACCTCGATCTGAAATTCGCTCGAACAGCATTGATCGACGCTGAGGCAGTAGTTCGCTTTCGACTTGCACTGATACGAGACGGGTCATGGAAGGGACTATTGAAGGAGATTTTCGAGGGAAGGATGGTCTATACGTTGCGCTCGGGCGCCGAGCAGATTCTTGCTCATGCACAACTCTCAGATCGTCTTAGACCACTTTATGAGCAATGCTGGACTGAATCGCGCACGCCCATACTCGAGGTTCGTCGAAGAGAAACGAACGGCTGAATGGGAGACGCGCACGCCAGGCTGTCCGCCGGTTGCCAGATCGTAATTAAATGAATTAAATCACCTGTTAGGTGCCGGGTTTGGCGGAGGTGGAGGTGGCGGTGGCGGAGGATTCCGCATCGGTGGCCAATCGCCTTTTCTAACCGGATGATCGTCTCTAAATTTCACGCAGTAGCGGCTTGCTTGAAACGGGAATAGACAACGTTCTCCCACTTTTCTAGTAGTTGCTCATTGTATGGCATCTCAGTACCGATCTCAGATGCATCGCGTCCGCGTTTAATAAGCTCATTCAAGATGCGTGCCGCGTCATCATCACCCCAATGGTTCCAAAGATGCTCGTAGTCAGATGACAACTGATTCCATTCGCAATGTAATTTCGTGAGCGTCTTGATTCTACGATCCAGGCCGACTGCGATTGAATATGCCGATGCCAAGGCGACGGCCACAGATAGCAGTATCGGAAGCAGCGTAGGGGCTTTTGCGATCAGGGAAGCGGCCGCACCGGACGACAAAAAGAAGGAAATCCCGGTAATAATCTGCTTACGCTGGGTGAACTGGGAAGCAAGGTCAGCAAAGTAGAACGAGCGCACTTCCGCTTCAACCATGCGCTCCCATACTCGCTTAACTTCGCCTTCCGCTAGCATTCAGGAACTCATTTTACACCCCGCCCTTCTTCCGAACCCAGAATTCAGACACTACCCCAATTTTCCACTGTCACACTGTTTGATTCGCCATCTTCCGTTCGTCAGCTTGCGGAGAAGAGTCCATATTCAGCAAGTGGTTACCTTATTACGTTTTGTCTCCATATTTCGCTAAGTTGGTGAAAGTGCTCGCGCCATCGCATCTCGAAGGTCGTTTGTGCAAGCCTCTATGTCGGAGTCCAGCTTCAGCGAGAACAGGGCGTTCTGTGATCTGATTACAGCTAGGCAGAGCTCAGTTGCGACGATCAGCGCCATTTCGGCGGCCTTATCGGCTCGGTTTTCATCGTGCTCACTCGCGGACGCCAGGGTGGCGTGAATCTCGAAATTGGGATTAGTGTATGCGAGCAGGAAGATCTTCTTAAAAGGTTCCCCGACTCGCTGAACCATGGAGACGAGGTCAACGTCCCATGAGGGTGGTGTTTTCACTCCGCACGCCGGGCAGGCCGTTGCCTTGAAATTGCCCTTGTATTGCCGGTAGCGTTTGCGGATTTCTGCCACTGTGTTTCCCGGCCCCATCTCGGCGTCGATCTGATCCTGCGGAATTTGTTTAAGTGCGGCCTCCATGGCTCTGTTCTCTTGGATCGCGGCAAACTGGAGAAAGCGGTCCACCTTGTTTGGGTTCTGGACGAGGTACTCGATCGTGACTGCCCGCTCATAAAGGCTACGAAGGATCTTTGTTGCCCCGGCACCGTAACCGTTGATGGCGAGGAAGACGACCTCAAGGAAATCCTGCCGGCACGTGTGACCTAGCCAGAAGCAGATATGTTCAAGATGGTTCTTGGGGCGCGGGTCTCTCCCGAAGCACTTGTTCGCAGTGTTGAACAGCTTTACAAGGGCATCTGGAAACTGCGGGTTGCGGGCCATGAATACACGTGATTTTGTGGTATCCGGAATCTCGAAGATCGGTAGCGGTGTCTCGTTTGTCATTGGCGTCGCAAACCTCAGTCGCAAAGCTGAAAGTCAGGAAGAGGGAATCAGCCTGACGAGGTCCGCATTGCGTCGAGCTTGTCAAAGCACGCTTCGTGATAGATGCCCTCTCCATCATCGTCAATAAATCCGCCTTCGTCCACGATCTCTCGACGGCACAAGGCGCACCTGTCAGGCAGCCTCGATAGCAAGGTGTTCATTATCGTCTTCTGACTATTCGCAATCTGGTAACCGTAGTTGCAGACAATGAACAGGGCAACGAGAGCGAACCCGATCCAGTGGAGGAAGTGATAAGCGACAGCAGCGATGGCCAGATCAGGAGCGATCTCGCCGTAGTGTTTGAGCTTCATGCGAGCGATTGTACAGCTACGGTCTATGGCACTAGTTCCAACCGCCAAACTGGCATCCCGTGGTTAATTTCTCAAGGATCCAGGGCGAAAAAGAGCCCCGACCCGCGCCAGATCAGCATCCCATGAGCACGCCCCGAGGAGCACGGGGTAAAATCAACGCCGATACCTCAATGCAAAAAATTAGAGTAGTTGATGTCGCATGGCCTAACACTCAGGACATCGATCTCGATCGCCATTTAGATGCTCCCATCCTCGACGGCCATGTAAAGCGGTGTGCGTCCGCCGTGACTAACGCTCTAAAGACTCCACCTTCAGGCTACACGGAAGACCAGGCCGCTCACATGAGCTGGATGTTCGACGCTATGAGGTTCACCCACTCCACTATCCGTAACCTGGTAGCCAAGGGAACTAAATCTCCTGAGTGCGTGGACGCATTAGCCCTGGCCAGACTGCAACTGGAAGCACTCTATGCAGTCTGCCTCATGGTGGAGAACCCGAGCTTCGTCGATATCTATATCAAGAGCTTTTGGCGAGACGCTTACGTCCAGTTTCTTCTCGATCGTCAAGAACGACTGGGACTCCCGAGATTCAGCGAGTGGCTCAGTCAGACTGCGATGCCTCTGATGGAACAGATTCGGCTTGCCTCCGGCGTGACCGACGAGGAGAAGGCGACAGTGGAACTTGAAGAGCTCGGGACTGCTCTTCTCCCCGGAACGAAGGAGATCAAAATCAGGCCCTTCCCGACGCCTAGGTCGGTCATCGACAAGGTACTCGATAGTACTAGGAAACAGATGCTGAAGCGTCTCTATCCTGAGTACAAGCGGCTCTGTGCATACGCCCACGGCTCCTCGCAATCATGGATGGCGAAGACCGCCTTCTGGGAAGCATCCCCATTGAGGAAGCTACACACGGATGGTGAACGACAGACGATGTACGAGAAGGAGATCGTAGACCCAGCCTTCGTTTTCAGCTTCCTTCCGACTATTCAGAGTACGTGTGAGGTAGCGACCTTGTATCCAATCGATGTGGAGCTGAAGCGCGCCGCCATCGAGGCCTGGAACGTGCTGTCAGAGATGAACCTGCTCGGTAAAATAATCTGGGAAATGCGAGGGCGGTCGTCGCTAGGGGTCGTCAAACTGTGAGCGTCAGTGGAGGGAGGCTCAGGCAAGAGTGTGCCTGACGGCTGATCCTAGCGTATTATAGGGAGCCGAAAATGCCGCAGACCATTTTCTTTCGCGTAGGCAACAGCGATCAAATCACTCTCAGCGCGTTCATTTCTAAACTGCAACTTTTCCTCGGCATTCTTCAGGACTTCGATTCTGTACTGTCGGAAAGCCCCGGCGGAAGTATGCAATGGGAGTTATCCGTTTTGAGGAAGTCCAGTCCTCCCATTGTCGGAGTCACTCCGTTTCCGCGAAGGTTGAACGCTCCTGATCTGGGCATAGCGATTCAAGAACAGGTTCTGGGAAACATCCGTTCGCTCACGGTTTCGACCGAGCGAAGCCCACGGATGCCCGATGCCGCGCTATTTAAAATGAAACGCCTTGCCAGCGGCGTGAAACGTCTTGGGCCATCGGTCATATACATCGATGAAGGTGTGCGAAAAAGGGAAGAGCAAATAACCGAAGCTACGCTAAGGCACGTCAAGGAATTGACCGACCCAAAATATACCGCCTTTGGTTCTATAGTCGGCAAGCTGGAATCTCTCTCGGTTCACAAGGGCCACGAATTTCGAGTTTGGGATAAGAACACGAACAGGCCCGTAGTGTGCAAGTTCACCCCTGACCTGATGGAGCGCGTGAAGGAATTATTGCCTGCCAGCGTGGTTGTCTCGGGAAACATCCATTCTAACAGTGCAGGTATTCCGATAAGGATGGATTTGGAGGAACTTGCACTCGAAGATGGTGACCGTGTTTTGCCTACGATTCAACAGATGTCCGGTCTGGTAGAAGACTTCACAGCTGGTCGCACACTGAAGGAATATTTAGAGGATATGGCGGATGATTAAACCGCGAAAAATATACTGGGATACTTCGTGCTTCGTTTGCTTCCTGAATCGCAAGGAAGAAGAGAGGCGACTGATTTGCCAAGATGTCCTAGTACATGCGCAACAGCAAGATATTGAGATTTGGACTTCCACCTTCACCATCGCAGAAGTCATCCGGCCGAGAAGGATGCAGCCTGTTATTCCAGGTCTGCCCGAGTGGGCTACTAAACCTCTGTCGCTATCGAAAGAGCCCGAAAGTCAGAAACTGCTTACCTCTGCTCAAGCTCAAATCCGTGAACTATGGGATTACTATCACCGAAATACCACTCCCTATGAAAAACTCACGAAAGATCAAATCAACAAGATCGCCGCGATGTTCGAGTGGGATTGGGTAAGAAAGATCATGGTCGATGAGCGGACAGCTAAAAAGGCCGTCGAGATAGCCAGAGATTACGATCTGAAGCCAGCCGATTCAATACATGCCGCTTGCGCAATATTGAAGAAGGTGGACGCACTCCAACGTTGGGACAGAGACTACGACAAGATCAAATCTGTCATTAAAGTCGAGGAACCAGTTCGCCTATCCGATCAGCACGACCTGATTCGGGACTACCGTGCTCTCGGGCCGCATCCTGACGATTTCGAGAAACCAAAACTGACGTCGTAGTTCCTGCCAATCTTAGGTTTCACACAGCCGCATTCGCGTGACCGCGGATTAGAGTGTGGGGGCAAGGGGGAGAGGTCAAAATCTCTAAGGTTCGGCGACCGGCGACCGTCGCCAAGCACGATTCGCGCAACCGCGAATTAGGGGGTGGGGGGGTATCGGGGCTGTCAAAGCTTCCAACCATGAAAAAACTTGGAAGGAATTTGAAGCCCGCCAGCTCTTTACGATTGAAGAGCTGGGCGCAATTGCTCAGGCACACCGCGCGGTTTAATTGATTCGCGAAGGCGGCGCCTCGAAGACCATGAGCCACAACGCCGCGGCCTGCGCACGCATTTCGGCAACCTGTTCTTCTATGCGTCGACGCAATTCTGCTTCAGTTTTCTGTTCATCGCTCATACTCTGAACCTCTTCGACGATCTAAGACATCCCGGGGTACTTGAACCGAGCGCTGAGGAACGGTTTCCGGCCCAATTCAACCGCATACTTGTTCATCACGGCGATGCGCTGAGCATCGGTTTTTGGTCTCCTGGATTCTTCCGACTCGATGATCCTGTTCAATGAGGCCAAAGCAGCTTTAATTTCGCGCACCGTGGCTGCACGTACCCTCGTGTCCAACGCCTTCAACTCAAACTCACGCTGGCGCATCAGTGCCCTGCGCTGGGCATCGGTGAGCGGCTCCCGGGCCCACACAGCCAGCTCGCGGCCACGGTGCCGCAGGACGGCCCTGCGCTGAGCGCTGACTTTTTCCTGCATCGGGCAATCGTCGCAGTTGGGATCGTCGCATTCCGGATCGTCGCAATTGGCGCAATCGTCTTTCATGCATGCTGTGCATGGGCAAGCGCACACGTCGGCTGCAGCCCCCACTTCTTTCTTACCGAACATCGCCGCAATTTTCCGCGGCACTTTGCGGAAATGCGAAAGATCGAAATTCGCTGCAACGCCGGCTTCCTCGCCCTCTGGCGTCATGACGCGTTCTGCGAAGCCGTTGTCCACGGTTTCCTGTGCAGTCATCCAGGTTTCGGCGTCCAGCATTGCGCCAATCTCTGCGGCTGACTTTGGGCTGTGGCGTCGGTAGGCGGTGATCATCGAGCTTTTGACCTTGTCGAGGGTCTCCGCCATTTTCCGCATGCGCGGAGCATCGCCAGCGATCATGGTGCTGGGGTTATGCACCATAACCATTCCGTTAGCAGACATGGAGATTTCCGAGGCGGCCATGACGATCACGGAGGCAATAGAGGCGGCGATGCCGTCAACTTGGGCTGTAACTTTGGCGCCATGCGTGAGAAGCGAATTAAATATGGCCAACCCGTCAAAGACGTTTCCGCCCGGCGAGTTCACCCGGAGATGGATTTTCGATACCTTGCCCGCGGCTTTCAGGTCCTCAGCAAAGGATTTCGCCGAGGTGCCTTCGCCGAGCCAGTCTTCGCCGATCATTTCGTACAAAAGTATTTCCAGCGTATCGCTAGATTTGGCCGTTATGACCCAGGGCTTGTGGAGTTTGTGGTTTTTCAATTTGGCCTCTCTCGTGGGGTATGGGTATCGAGATGGCCAAAAAAAATGACCGACCAAGACACACGGAGTTTTTAACCCCATCCGTTTGCCAGTCGGCGCCGAGAAACTCTAGCTGGGCAATGCCAGCGCAGATTTCCGAACGTCACTTGCTATGCGGCCAGCGTAGTGGAAACCAAAATTCCTGCCTGAACTTAATCAGGAACGCTCGCTGCTCGCGCTCCAGCTTTTCTGACGGCCTGCCAGGAAGCGAAGCGCTGATGTGAGTCTAAAGGGTGAACGCGTGGCGGGCAAAGGTAAAAATACTATGCTCCGATTCCAAAGCGTAATCTCTCGCGTTCCACGAGATAAAGCTATCGCGAGTTTTCTGTGAGGCAAGCAAACACACGAACCCGTTTTCATCTCCCGTGTACCCGTCCGCGTACCTACTGAAGCGTTTTGGGCGATTCTGGCTGATTTGGCGGATTGTAGTTTCAATAACTTGCGTACATTCAATGGGCGGGGACGCCCCGAGTCCCGTCGTCCCCGCCATTCCTTTCAACAGCTTAGCACTACTTGCTGAAAAGGCGTGGTACACAATGTGGTACACATTAAGCTGTACCCTTCGCCATCACCGCGATTTGCGCACCTTCCCGCGGCAGAATCATCTCCACCACTTTGCTCTGCGCCTGCCGTTTGTCACCGCTAATAGCATGCGTGTAGGTCCCCATCGTGATACTCGGATTGGCATGCCGCAACAGTGATTGCGCCGTTTTCATATTCTCGCCATTGCTAATCAGCAACGTCGAAAACGTGTGTCGGAAAACGTGCCAGCTGACGCGCTTTGTGATGCCGGCCTGTGTGGCTGCCTTCGCGACGTAGTTGCGCATCAAGCTGTCGGGCCACAAGGGCTGACGCCCGTGCATGCGTTCGCTGGCGAAGATCCAATCGCCATCGCTCGCGTAGGGCGTCTCGCGACGCCAACACTCGAGGCAATCGACCATTTCCGGATCGAGCGGCATGATTCTTTCGCTCTCCTCGGTTTTGACTGACCCAACGTGCTGCGCCCAGATGGACTTATTAATGTTGAGGGTCTTCGCCTCAAAATCCACATCGCGCCATTGCAATGCCAACAGTTCGCCCCGGCGTACCCCGGTCGAGGCGGCCAGCAACACGAGCGCGCGCTCCCGTAGCCCAAGCTGGTCAAAGAGTCTGTGCAACTCCTCGGTCGTCATGACCTGACCGATTTTTTGTACCAAGTGGAATGTTAGTGTAACGCCTCGTTCGACATTTGTCCGTAGTCGCCGTCGGGGGTGTGGGGATGTGGGAAACG
>JAYVCW010000192.1:0-3616 GCA_043749775.1 Acidobacteriaceae bacterium
ATGTAAGTTCTTCTAAGGTGAAATGTTCCGAGAGCTTCATTGAGTAGATATGTCCTAAGTTAGATATGCCCAAGATTGACTGCAAAAACATCCCCACGCTGAGTTTGTGGTCCAATATCTTGCCAAACAGTTCCACTGGGGCAACTGGTTGAGTAAGGAAGCACCGGGTTTACGCTCGAACCAGAGGCGCTGTCGCAAATCGTGTTCCCTGCAGCCGAGGTTGTCGGTCCGACCGATGTACTGAAGTAAGAGTTTGGCAAGGCCGGGCCGGGCTGTGCAGCTCCGGTCGGGCCGCTGACGAAAACTGCCTGAAACACATCGTCCACCGCGCCCGACCCAGTAGTTCCTTCGATCGGATTAATCATGTTCCCAATTATGTAAGTAGTGCTTGGCGCCCAAGGTAGACCGCAAACGCTTGACGGGTTGGCAGGTACAGCAGCAACCGCCAACATTCCGACGTGCGTCCCGGATGACCACACTGTCGGTGCTATTCCGGTGGTCGAGCCATTGTTGCAATTCCAATCACTTGACCAGAACAACCAGTTCGCGTCCTGCGAATACTCACTAATCTTGGAATTGCGTGGAAAATGTCGCACTAGTGCCCGTGGCGAACGTGTGCGTGAACTGCCATACACTTCCCGCGCTGGTGGCGGGTAGAGCGGAGCTGTCGTACGTCGGTGAGGTTTGGTAGCAAGTCTCCAGCGACTCTCGGCCCAGGGTTTAATGCCTGGCAGAATATGGTAATTAAACGATGTTCCGCACGCCGGAAATGTATCGGTTCCAGGGTCACCCACCCAGCTCAAGTGCGAATCAAGAACCTCCGATAAATTGCAGTCAGGATTCTGGATCGAACTGGTACTCACATAACAGCCAGATGGAAATGTTTGTGAGAGTCCGGAGCGGGCATTTCCTAGCGGTTTGAGATACACGCTAAACTTCGGAATGGTGCCGGCGGTCGCGGCGCTGTAAATACTGGTAAACATTCCAGCCGTATAACCAAAAGCAGAGCCGTTAAACGCCACCATTTTGTTAGTACCTATCGCCCAATGATTCATTCCCGCATAGTTAAACTGAAGCGAGTTGATTGAATTGAACGAAGAACTCGTCGTCTGCCACATCAGAAAATTCTGCAACGAATTGCAAGCCGGATAGACATCCGATTGGCTCGTAATCTGGCCAAACAGCCCGTTAGTGCTGAGTTTGAGGTTGTGTACATAAAAAGGACATGCCTGCGCTGGCGTCGTATTCAAAGGATTCGAAATTGCATTCAATGTTCCTACGGTTACAGAGTTCCATGTTCCCCCTGAACAGCCGAAATCCGTGCCACTTGAGCACGTCCAATCTGTCCAAATGCCCGTCAGAGTGTTCAAGAGATGATAGACGTTGCTAGTGTGGTCATACTCTTCAAGCCAGGCCCCCGACCCCTGGTCAGCTGTATATTTCGAATAAGTCGGAGCAAGGCCATATGAATTTGTAGAAATTGCAATTCCATATTTCGATGACAATCCGCCGTAAGCGGTATCTCGGCCAACGCCGCCGATAGCGTGCCATAGCTGATTACCGTTAGCTACTGGATAACTCGGTCCGACATTAACCCAGACAATCCCATGGGCATCTCCGACTGTGGATGACACGATGTCGGGATGTCCGGTAAGCGCGACGGTCGCTCCAGAGGTACCAACAGTCTGCAAGCCCGGAGTGGCCAGGGTGACTTGGCCGCTATTCTGAAAAGTAAGAATCGTAGTGTAAAGCGTGCCGGTGCCGCCCGCGTTCCCCGCTCCGCTGACAGAAATTGCTTGCCCTACCATTCCGGCATTAAAGGGATTGCTAGTTGAAGTGAGGACAGCACTGCCCGTGACCATTGCCCCATTCGTTGCGACTTGCGAAGCCGAGGCAACCCAACGAAATGCTGCATTGGCAGAAGCGCCCGCTGCTCCCATATTCTGATAAATAAATTGAGGTCCGCTGTTTGTCCCTCGCCATTGCAAGGTGGATGGGGCAGTTTCTTTTACGATATTGTTCTGACATGGAGCGGTAGAGTCGAACATGCTCGCGCTGAGTAAGGTTGCATTAGTAGCTCCCTCCACAATCGCACGATACATACATGCTCCACCAAAGGGAACAATGATATCTCCCGCGCTGTAGGAGGTCGTAATGGAATAATTCAAATATTCAGGGAAGCTAGAACCCGGTGCCCCAAGAATGTGCGTGACATAGCTGCCATACGGATAAGTTGTTCCAGGTGCCCAATTGTGCGCATTTGGTCCCATTGGCAGCCCGTACTGAAAATCTACAACCGTAGCGCCGACGCTATACGCTCCGCTATTAGTATTGATCGTATACGGTGTAACTGTCAGCGGAGTCGAGATGTCGTAACCATCGTTCCCGAATGTGTACACGACACTCGGGTCCGTTAGTGAGAAACTCAACGACCCAAAGTCATTGACCGGACAATTGATGGTGCAAGTTCCTCCAGTTAATTGCCCTGTGGTTATGAAGACTCCCGAGGTTGGCGCGGTGCCGCTCCATCCTGCTGGCGGAGTTCCACAATGCCCGCGATTCGGCCCGCTGGTAGCAAAAACGCAAATCAGCCCAGTAGTACTTTGATCAATTCGCACTAATGTCGTGTTCGTATTCGTCAAAGTGAAAGCGCCAGATCCGCCCATCCCCGCCGTAAAGTTGGCGTTCGCCTTGCCCACAGCGCTAACCGAATCGGTTAACCTGGTAACCGAACTCAAGAACGACGGATTATTGAAACTCGTTACCCCATCCCCGTTCATATGACCCAAGAAGGAACTGTCGACGACCGTTGCGCCGTTGTTCGTTGCGCCGCCAAGATTCGGGACCGTGCCCCAAGGAATGACGTCAATGCCGGTGAAGGCACAAAAGTTCGGCGCTGCACAGCCGCTGCCTGACACAGAAAGCAATCCCTTTCCAGTGTCCGATCCGCCGCCTGTGTAGGCAGCTTGCCCCCAGCTAAGCGGACAGCGCAATGTGAGCAGGCTCATGACCAAGGCCGCTAAAGCAGATTTCATATATGAAGCTCCAAACGAACTTGTTGCGTCGATTTCCAACTCTTGCATCAGGTCCAATCCATGCTTTTTTGACGAACGCTTCGCGCGCGTAGAAGTTGAGAGCCAAGCCTCAGGCGAATCTGCTGGCGGCTTCGATATAATGTTTGTTCGCTGTCTTCACACCGCGCGGTCTTGATTTGAAAGGGAGCTATGCCGACTGACGTTGTAATGCCTCAAATGGGGGAGTCAATTTTCGAAGGAACCATCACCAAGTGGCTGAAGAAAGCCGGTGAAAAAGTCCAACGCGACGAACCCCTCTTCGAGATCTCCACCGACAAGGTTGACGCTGAAATCCCTGCTCCCGCGAGCGGCGTTTTACAGGAAATTAAGGTTTCAGAGGGCAACACGGTCCAGGTCAATACTGTTGTCGGTATCATCGGCGACGGGACTTCGAATGCCTCGACAGTAAGCGCCGGCGCCACGTCGGCAGCAACTGCTCCGACATCCCCTAACAGAGGCGCAAGCGCGCCTCCTCCTCAGCAACCGGCGGCCCAAGCCCTAGCGTCCGAAGAAGACGATTCGGATGTCCGTTCTTCTCCACT
>JAYVCW010000193.1:0-6491 GCA_043749775.1 Acidobacteriaceae bacterium
GCCAAACCTGGCTTCAACCCAGTTTCCGTTCGTCGGAGTATGCATAAACAAGAGACAATTGCCGAGCAAAACGTGGCTCCCGACCATACGCTCCGAGTCAAGATTTTCCACCAGTCTGACCGGTGGCTGAACCGCCTCGTTAAGTTACTAACATCGCTGCACGAAGGTTGCTGGTTGGGCTGGCTCGCTGCTGACGACCTCAACGCAGTAACCGACGAACGTTACGGAAAGTCTCAATGGTATAAATCGACCGAACACAACGTTAGCGGATTATTCGACTGGGAAACGGCGGTTCTAGGGCGTCACTTTCAACCGGCATCGCGCATTCTGGTGGCGGCAGCTGGTGCCGGTCGGGAGGTTCTGGCTCTGCGTCGCGCGGGATTCCGGGCGGATGGATTCGAGTGCAACACTACACTTTTGCATGCGAGCCGGAGGATTTTTCGGCAGGTAGGAGAACCCGACAACAGCGTCACACCATGCGCGGCAGACTGTGTGCCCGCGGGGCCTGCAATTTACGACGGCATCATTGTAGGCTGGAGCGCATATACCCACATTCCAACAAAGCAGCGACGGATTGCGTTTCTTCGAGCACTTCGCGAGCGTGCGCTGCCCAGAGCCCCAGTTTTGCTTTCATTCTTTACGCGCGACCAGGATTCACGTTATGAGGAAGTTGTTTACCGGACGGCGAGACTTTGGCGATTTATTCTTTGCCGGCATAAAGAACCTTTGGATCGGGGGGACCGTCTCACCTTGGACCAATGCATTCATTTTTTCACCCGCGACGAAGTAGAGGCTGAGTTGAGGGCCGCTGGTTTCAAGCTAACGCATTTCAGTGAAGAAAACTACGGTCACGCTGTCGGTAAAGCCGACTAATCAAGCCACGTTAGGGTTTGCGGTGGGTTCTGTTTTCTAAGTCATCATGCTCGTGATAATTGAGGTAAGTGCGACGCGGATGCTGTGACAAGCATGCTCCTTCAAATGGTTGCATGACGACCTCGATCGTTTTGTCGAATTGCGCGTCGTCTCCTCGCGGAATGCTGCCGGATCGAGATCGACATCGTAATCTGGACGTACGCCGCGATTTTCGACCTCCCATTCGCCATTAAAGGCCATAGATGGCGGCACGCGGAGAGGCGACGCGGCCATCGATTTGCCACTTTTATTTCGCCGGCTCTTTGACCACCAGCACATGGTCGGGTGCTACATTCCGCAGTTGCTGGATAATTCCAGACGGCCAACGAATTTCGATCAGGTCGGCGGAAGTGTTTGTCCCGAGTCCAAAATGGACGGGACCAGCGCTCGATGACGCGTAGCCCGCTGCCGTCGACATGTGGTCGTATTGTGTGCCGGTCTTGGTTACGACCTTGATGCGCGCTCCAATTCCATCGCGGTTGCTCGCGGTTCCCTGAAGCCTTAACTCCAGCCAGTGATTTTCGGCTGGGCTCTGATTCATCCAGATTTCCGCCGGCGCGCTGAGGGCGGTTACGACCACATCAATGCGTCCATCGCCATTCAGGTCGCCAATGGCGGATCCGCGGTGCCGCGATGGGGGCCGCGACGTAAGCCCGGCCTCCGCTGTCAAAGCGGAAAACTTCATCCCTCCGAGGTTGTGGAAGACCGTATTCGGTTGTTCGATCGCCAAACGGTTCGCAGATAGCAGGGACTGTACGTGCCCGCGGGAGACGAAAATATCCTTCCATCCATCATTATCAAAATCGGCGACCGTCGGAGAGTACCCGCCCATCTGCTGGCTGGCCGCGGTCATTCCGCTCGCCTGCGTCACTTCCACAAAATGTCCTTTTCCTGCGTTGCGGTAAATCGGAAAGGTCTCGTTGTCGAGAGCGACGACGACGATGTCGGGATAGCCGTCATTATCCAGATCCCGAAAATCGACGCCCATGCCAGAGATAAAGATGCCGTCCTCCCGCAGCGCGACGTTTGCATCAAACCCTACTTCGTCAAACGAGCGCCCACTGTTTCGAAAGAGCCAGTTGAAAGCTTTGTCATTTGCTATAAATATGTCCATCTTACCGTCGAGATCAAAATCGGCGGCGGCGCCTCCCATGCCCTTTCCCAAGCGCTTGCGCAGACCCCATTCAACCGACGCGTCTCGGAACGTCCGGTCTCCTTTGTTAAGGAGCAACTGGTTGGGAGTCGGTTTGTACATCTTGGGATGGCAGTAGTCAGCATGGCCATCAACAGGGCAGGAGGGTTCGTGTTCGATGTCCCATTTCAGATAATTGATCACCAACAAATCGAGAAGTCCGTCGTTGTTGACGTCGACCCAAATGCCGCCGACGGACCATAGCGGCCCATATTCGGGATCTGGTTTGTTGAGTCCGGCCTTGGTGGTTACGTCGGTAAACGTACCGTTTCCGTTGTTGTGATAGAGCGTATTTTTATATACGCCTGCAACAAAAATGTCTTCGTATCCGTCATTATCGTAGTCGGCGACGGCGACGCCAACGTCATAGCCGGTGCCGGCAAGGCCAGCTTTGTCGGTAACGTCGGTGAAGTGACCCTTCCCGTCATTTTCAAAAAGACGGTTGGAATATTTCGGAGAGGATTTGCGAAGAGTTCTGATATCTGCGCCGTTGGTGAAGAAGATATCGAGCTTGCTGTCGTTGTTGTAATCGAAGACGGCTACGCCCCCAGCCATCGTTTCCGGAGCGTGACGCTCGGGCGTCTCGCTGCTGTCGAGTGCAAAGGGGATTTCCTGATACATGAATTGGATCGGACTTTTCGACGAGGTCTTATCCGGCGTGGGCTTGGCGGGTTGCGGCGTGCGATCGGTTGCAGGAATGGAGGGAGCTTGGGCGCGCAAAGCTGCCGATAGTATGGCAACCACGAACACCCACCCTCCATATCTCATGACTTACATTTCACGCTATCTAGCGACCACTTGGCGATCTATTCGGGCAGTTTTTTATTTCCGTCGATTGACAGTCGAGCTTCCGCAGCGGACGTCGATGGTCCCGGCTGGCCTCCTCCGACACTCACGGTGTAGGCACCAGCCGCAACGAATCGATCTCCGGACTCATTGACCAAGCTTAGGTCCCGCGGACTAAGCGTGAAATGGACGTGCTGCGACGCCGACGAACCCACATGGACTCGCGCGAAACCGCGCAAAGCTCGAATGGGAGCGCCTGCCAGCTTGGGGAAATTTAAGTAAAGTTCAACCACTTCGTCCCCGTCGGTCGGGCTCACATTCTTGACGTCAACATCCACGTCGAGTGCGTTGCCCGCTTTTAGTTTTGCGCTTGAGAGTTTCAGGTTGCTGTACTCAAATTTCGAATAACTGAGTCCGTACCCGAACGGATAAAGTGGCTGCCCTTCAAAATAGCGGTATGTGCGGTTCTTCATCGCGTAGTCTTCAAATGTCGGCAACTGATCGACGCTCTTATAAAATGTCACGGGCAGCCGGCCTGCTGGATTGTTCACTCCGGCGAGTGTTTGGGCAATGGCAGTGCCACCCTCTTCGCCTGAGTACCAGGCGTCGAGAATCGCGTCAGCGTGTTCGTTGGCCCAATTTACCGACAGCGCGCTGCCATTCATCAGGACAACCACGAGCGGCTTGCCCGTACCCTTCAATGCTTCGAGAAGATCTTCTTCCTCTTTCGGCAGATCGAGGCTCGTGCGGTCGCCTCCCTTAAAGCCTGGGACTTCGACCTTCATCTCCTCGCCTTCAAGCTGCGACGTGATGCCCACGACCGCGACTACTACATCCGCTTGTTTCGCTGCAGCAACAGCTTCTCCGACCGGATCGGCGATCACATTCAGCCATACAAGTTTCGTTCCAAATCCGCCGCGCCCGTATTCGATCTTCACGGCGTACCGGTGTCCCTTTTCGAGTTGGAGCGTTTTCGTCGCAGGCGTCGGATCGTGCAGATTGAGATCATCGACCAGAATCTGGCCGTCGATCCAAAGCTGGTTCATCGATCCAGCCAGTCCGACTTGATATGAACCCGATTCACTCGGGGTCAGAAAGCCGGTCCACCGCACCGAAAAGTCTTTCATCCCTTCAGGCGGAGTAAGCGCCGAAGCTTCCGGATGGAACAATTGTAAGTCGACGAATTTATCGACGCGCACCACTTGCGGTGTTCCGGAAAAATTATCATTCGCGAAATATTCCCCCTTCAAACCAGCGGACCCATCGTCGGCCGAAAGTACGTCAGAGGGAATCACGGTTGGCGACCGCAGAAAATTCATCCCAGGCACGAATGTAATTTCGGCAGGGAACTGTTTGCGTATGCCATCCAGAGCGTTGGTTGCATGGGAAGCAGTGCCGCTGTAATTGCCGTGCAGCACTCGCACCGATTCGGCAAGCGGTCCGACGACGGCGATTTTCTTGGTGCTGGCGCTGAGTGGAAGGACACCATCATTTTTCAGAAGCACGATCGATTCACGTGCGGCCTTCAGCGCAAGTGCGCGATGGGCGTCGCTGTCGATCTCTGAATCCGGTGTCTGGGCATACTTGACCATCTCTGGAGGATCGAACATCCCCAGCATGAAACGAGCCGTAAATAGGCGCTTTAAGGACACGTCGAGATCCTTTTCGCTCATGAGCCCCTGCTTCACGGCGTCGATAAATGGCACATAGTCGGAGTTGTCGGCGGCTTTGGTGAAGAAGTCCGCGCACTCATTGTCGACGCCGGTCTTCATCGAAACCGCGGCCGCTTCGGCCTGACTCTTCGTGAATCGGTGGCCCTTGAAGATGTCGACAATCGCGTCGCAATCGGACACCACATAGCCGTTAAATTTCCATGCTCCACGCAACTGATCTTTTAGCAGGAAGGTGTTCGCGCAGGCGGGTTGGCCGTTCACGCGGTTGTACGCACACATGACCGACCCCGCCTTACCCTCGGTGACAGCGGCGCGGAATGCTGGGAGGTACGTATCCTCCATGTCATGCTTGGAAACTTGAATGTCAATCGTGTGGCGCGATGGCTCGGGCCCGCTGTGCACGGCGAAGTGCTTGGGTGTGGAGATCACACGAAAATACTTCGGGTCATCCCCCTGCAGTCCGGTGACGAACGCAACGCCCATGCGCCCGGTGAGGAAAGGATCTTCGCCGTAGGTCTCCTGGCCTCGTCCCCAGCGGGGGTCGCGGAAGATGTTAATATTGGGCGACCAGAAATCGAGACCTTCCATGATGTCTCGCCGTCCCGCACGCACTGCCTGATTGTGCTTGGCTCGTGCCTCGGTTCCGATCGCGATTGCCATGTCATGAATCAGAGAAGAGTCGAAGGTCGCCGCCAATCCAACGGGTTCCGGAAACACGGTAGCGGTGCCGGCATTGGCCACGCCATGCAGAGCCTCGCTCCACCAGTCGTAAGCTGGAACCTGCAGCCGCGGAATGGCGCGCGCCTGGTTAACGACTTGCGACGCTTTCTCCTCCAATGTCATTCGCGAAATCAAATCGTCAACCCGCACGGAAAGTGGTTTGGACGGATCCAGGTAGGGCAAATCTGCTGGCGACGGCGCGTTCTGCGCAAACGAGCTGCACAGAAAAATGAAGGGAACTACGAAGGCGCAAAGCGAAGCAGCACGATGGTTATTTGGCATGATTCCTCTGTGATTCGAAGATGCTCAAAAGCGCCTGAGTATACCACCACCGTCAACGTACACGGAAATGTAGGATGTTGAGCAATCCAATGCCATGCTAACCAAAAATGGAGAGCTCAAGTCGATTGCAGAGTTGATCGTGCAGTTGCGGAGCTGCGGAAGATGAAGAAAGACAGAAACGGCATTCACCGGATCGCCGAACTGGCGAATGTCTCGATTGGCACGGTCGACCGCGCGTTACACGGTAGAAACGGAATCCGGGAATCCACTCGCCAGCGTATTTTGCAAATCGTGCGGCAGATCGGTTACACACCTAACCTCGCGGCCCGAGCCTTGTCTTCCTCGAAGATCGGCGTTCGAATCGGTGTCTGCATCCCGCGCGAGATCCGCTTTTTTTACGATCAGCTATGGAGTGGTGTGCTCGACGAAGCTCGTCGTTTGACTCAGCTTGGCGTGCAGTTCGAATTCCGCCCCGTGCGCTCGCTCGGTGAAGATGACACGAAAGCGCTGAAGGAACTTCTGAAGGCAGGCGTCAACGGCATCATCGTCGCCGCTGGGAACCCGAAAGGTCTGTCGCCGCTCATCGATGAGGCGGAAGAAAACGGTGTTCGCGTTGTGTGCGTGTCTACCGACGCTCCGGAGAGTCGACGTTCCACCATCGTTTGCGTTGAACCTTGGTTGAACGGCCATCTGGCCGGAGAGTTAATGGGAAAATTCGTACCCGCCAATTCGAAAGTTGCCGTTGTGGCCGGAATGCTGACGGCCCTGGATCACCGCAAAAAGACAGATGGTTTCTCCGCCTCTTTCCCACGGCACTGTCCTGGTGGCGAAATTATTGGCATTCTCGAGGGGCATGAAGACGAAGATGTGAGTTTTCAGAAGACGTTTGATCTTGTAGGCCGTGTACCCGACCTGGCAGGCATATA
>JAYVCW010000194.1:0-2732 GCA_043749775.1 Acidobacteriaceae bacterium
TTCAGGGAAGTCATCCTGCTGTGTGATGTGGAAGAAATGCGCTATCAGGAGATTGCCGATTTGCTGGAGATCCCCTTGGGGACAGTGATGTCAAGGATCGGCCGCGGTCGCAAACTGCTGCGAGGAATGCTAGCCGAGGCCCAGATAAGAAGATAAGAAGATAAGAAGATGAAGATGGATTGCGATTTCTGGCAAGACAAGCTTGATGCCTTCGTAGACGACGAACTGCCGCGCGAAGAAGTGCGCGAGTTCGAATCGCATCTGCGCCATTGCCGCGCATGCGCCTCTGAGACGGTGGCCAGGCAACGGTTGAAGAGCGAGACGCGGGCGGCAGGTCTGCGCTTTGAGCCTTCGGCGGAGTTTCATTCCAAGATCGCGAAGCGGCTTCAGCAAAAGCAGCGCAGAGTCATGGCGTGGTGGCCTGCGTTAGCGGGAGCGGCGGCGGCGTTGGTGGTCGCGATGGTCATAGGGCAGGGATGGAATCGGCAGCAATCGCAGAATGCGTTACTGGCGCAACTTGTGGATCAGCACGTGGCCGCGATGGCGTCTACAAACCCACTCGATGTGGCATCGAACGATTCGCACAATGTGAAGCCGTGGTTCAACGGCAAAGTTCCCTTCAGCGTCGACATTCCAAACCTGGAGAACACGGAGTACACCTTGCTCGGCGGGAAATTTGTTTATTTTCAGCAGGAGCCGGCGGCGCAACTGATCTTCGGCATCCGGAAACATAAGATCTCAGTCTTCATGCTGAAAGACCACGGCGGCACATCAGCTTTAGGCGAACAGTCTGCTCCAGTAAAGCGGGATGGGTTCCAGGTGCAAACCTGGTCAGAAGACGGATTGCGCTATGTGGCTATCAGTGACGTAAATGCGGAAGATGTGCGCAGGCTGTGCGAGATGTTGAAGGCGGCGAGCTAGAAATGGTAGCTATCCATTCCGCTTGCTCGGCCCGGTGCCGAGAGTTCTGAGCGTACGGGTAGGTTTTCACTCGCCGATTGTTTATCATCGATCGATCGCTAACTTTCGACCATGAGATGAGGTCGAAACCTCATAGAGCCGAGAGCAGCGACTTCATCATTAACAAGTTAAGAAAAGGAGAAGACAAATGGGAACAAAACCGACTTTTGAACAAGCCCAACTTCATTTACAGGTCTTCGAGGAGCGGCGGGAACCCCGTCTCCGCCAGGCACGCGATTGGTTTTTCGCGAACTGCTTCGCCAACACCTGGGAAGAAGCGATGCGAATCGCTGCTCCAGGGACCGAAGGAGGCACCAACTTCATGATGGTCGTGAGCTACTGGGAGCAAGCTTGCGCATTGCTTAACTATGAACTGCTGCACGAGGACCTGTTCTTCGAGACGAGCGGGGAATTCTTCGGAGTCTGGGAGCGGGTCAAGCCCACCATCGCCGCAGGCCGCGAACAATGGGCCAACAAACAATTCCTCGCCCATCTGGAAAAAGCGGCTGAGCGCTTTGAGGCCTGGATGGAAAAGCGCTCACCGGGTCATATCGCCAAAATGCGCGATTTCATGAAGCAGATGCAATCGCAGATGAAGAAAGCAGCTTAACAACTCACCGTCGATTGTTCCACCCTTCGATGACCAAGAAGGGTGGGACATGACGACGAGACTCGAAGGCGACCTCTACCGTGATAACAGCCCCTCAACGTCCCCAGCTCCGTTACTCTTCATCTTTATATTCGTTGGGAACATCATCCTGCGGCACCTCATGCGTGTGAACTTCCCTTCCATCATGATCCCCGGCGTCTTCCACGCCCGCCACGAACGCGTTGCCTTCCTCGATCAACTCGTCTACGCTCTCCGAATCCGCGGCTTCGACGCTGGACAATCCCTGCAGATCTCCCGATTGCCGACCCGACGTGTTCCCGGTGCTTCCGGTGAGAACCGGCAGCTATAAGAGATTGCCTGTCCCGCGAATTCAAGAAAACCGAGCGGTAAATGTGTCGCCGAGAAGGAGACATCTGATGGCGCCGGGGACGTTATCTACAATTAGAAAATTGTCTCGCCATGTGATCGATGTTCTGATCGCTTTGCATTCGCCTGATGGAATCGTCGAAACCGAATGCTCTGGCGGCCTCTAGAGAAAAACGCAGCAAAGCTCACCCGCAGCATTCAGCAGAGCACTTTCTCCGGTCCGGTCTTAGGGCAAGGATTGCGAAATTGCGCCATTTCTCGCAAGTTCCAGAGCAATTCACGCGGATTTCTTTGCACTTCAGACTGAATGGCGGAGCATGCAGTCTCGCGCTAACCCTTCTCCGCCAAGAATCCCTGCTAACAGGGAAAAATACAGGGAATTTGTTTATTTTATAGCCGAAATTATTACGCTAAACGCTTCTGGAATTGACATCGCCGGACTTATCGGCACAGGTGTCTTGGAAGGAACAGGGAATTTTCACGAGCTATCAGGGAAACCTGGTCACTGATATGGATGCGCAACAGGGCTTCACAGAGAATCTTTTGCCGTCGGCGCTAGCGCCTGCGAACCCTAGCCGCTTTCGTTGCTCGACCCAGTTCAGCGGCAGGTGGCGCGTCAATTTTCTCCAAGTTAGATTCGAAGGCTGACGTCCGTCGAGGATAGCTTCCACGATGTCGGGAGCGAGAAACGCACATCCTAAAATTTGCGCGACGTGCCGCTCGTCAAAACCAACCCTTTGTGCAATCGACCTCCGCCCCGAGACTTCTCCTGCTATGACCCATTCATACCATTGGC
>JAYVCW010000195.1:0-4313 GCA_043749775.1 Acidobacteriaceae bacterium
CGTAAAACTGCGCCAGACCACGCTTCCCGAAGAACTAACCGAAGTTCAGAAGCGCATCAAGTTCATCGTCCACCGTATGGAGAACGCCATCGCGAACCACGAGTTCGAGAAGGCGCGCTTCTACTCTGACGAAGAACGCAAGGAGCGCGAGAACCTGCGCGCCCTTCGCGAAAAATACCACCTCGATGAATCCTCCACCGGCGTCGTCGGTCGGGAGGACATCGAGGACGTGGTATCGCGCTGGACCGGCGTTCCCATCACCTCGATCAAGGAAGAAGAGACGCAGAAGCTCTTGCGGATCGAAGAAGAACTGCATCGCCGCATCATCTCGCAGGAAAAAGCGATCAGCGCTCTGGCTCGCGCCATTCGCCGCTCACGCGCCGGATTAAAGAGTCCGAACCGTCCCATCGGCTCGTTCCTCTTCCTCGGGCCGACGGGCGTTGGAAAAACCGAAGTCGCACGCACGCTCGCGCACTTCATGTTTGGCAGCGACAAGGCTCTTGTCCGCTTCGATATGTCGGAGTTCATGGAAAAGCATTCCGTTTCGAAGCTGATCGGTTCGCCTCCGGGCTACGTGGGCTATGAAGAAGGCGGCCAGCTAACCGAACGCGTGAAGCGCGCTCCTTACTCCGTCGTGCTGCTCGACGAAATCGAGAAGGCGCATCCGGATGTGTTCAACATCCTCTTGCAGGTCTTTGAAGATGGCCAGTTGACCGACGGGTTGGGTAACACCGTCGACTTCAAGAATGTCATCATCATCATGACCTCAAACATCGGCGCGCGTCACCTGATGAAGCGCGAAGGTCTCGGCTTCCAGCACTCGAAAGACGAGATGGTATCCGAAAAGGTCGAAGATCTGGTGAAGAGCGAAGTCAAACGCACCTTCAATCCTGAATTCCTGAACCGCGTTGACGAGATCATTCTCTTCATGGCGCTCGGCGAAAACGACCTGATCCAGATTCTCGAACTCATGGTCAGCCAGCTGAACCAGAATCTCGCGCAACGTTCGATCACGGTCACCGTGGCCGACGAGGCGAAGAAGTGGATTCTGAACCAGACCCTGACCGACCGCAACTACGGAGCGCGTCCTCTGCGCCGCGCCCTGCAAAAATATATCGAAGACCCGCTGTCGGAAGCCCTGATCCAAGGCACGATCACAACCAGGCCCGCCTTCATCGAAGTCTTCCTGGAAGCGAACAAGCTCTACTACCGTCCAGTGGACTCCGAGAAGAGCACCGAGGGAGTGCTGCTGTACGAAAGCTAGTTTTTGAGTTTTTTGCTCTTAGTAATTTGCAATTAGCCGCCGGTGAAAACTGGCGGCTTTTGCTTTGTCAATATTATTTCTGACGCCAGGCCCCCGAACCTCCGGGCGGCTCTTTTAACTTAGAGTCGTAATTGTGTCGCTTATCAAAATTGCAGATGCCGAGAGGTTGTGGCTAGCGATGAGTCGGACGCAGCTTGAACGGGTAAGGCACCCGTCCCTACACTGGCCTGTTTAGCAGCCATATCCTTCACAATCATCTCCAGGAGTGCCCCATGCCCAAAGTAAACATCGCCGAAAAATTCTCTAAGATCAACGAACATTGGAAGCCCCACATCGCAGCGGAACTAAACGGCCAGTATGTGAAGGTGGTGAAGTTCAAAGATGCATTTGTGTTACATCATCACGGCCAGGAGGACGAACTTTTTCTAGTCGTCAAAGGCCGTTTTCGCATGGAATACAACGATCACGAGGAATGGATCGAGACGGGAGAGTTCGTCGTCGTCCCTCGCGGTGTGGAGCATCGCCCAGTGGCCGAGCAGGAGTGCTGGGTCGTTTTGTTCGAGCCAGCCACCACCCTAAACACCGGCAACGTCGAAAATGAACGCACCGTGCACCAGCTCAATCGGGTCTGATCTTAAGAGGTTCAGGGGATAAAAGTGACATAGCTTGGGGACGGGCGACGACGTTCGTACCGGCGGGTCGCTCGCTGCGGCGTCGGTTTCTGCTCTTCGTCTTGACTTTCACACCGCCTCAGGCCTGCGGGAATAGCACTCTCGTAACCCCTGTAACGATGAACCCTTCCCCGATCCGGGGCATCAAAGCCAAGACTTCAAATTGCTTCAAATTATGCATATCACCGTATATTCCGCCACTTGGTGTCCAGACTGCCGCGAAGCCAAGCGCTTTCTGGATAAGCACAAGCTCCCATACTCCGAAATCAACATAGAAACTACGCCCGGAGCCGCCGATGAGGTGGTGAAGCGCACTGGGAAACGGGCAATCCCGCAATTCGTGGTCGATGGCGAATGGATTCAGCCCTACCGGCCCGGCGAAGGGTTCCTTTACGACGAAATGTCAAAAAAACTCGGTGTAAAAGACTGACCAAAGTGTAGAGACGGAGCTAGCGCCGTCTCCCGTCTGTCCAACCTCCCGTTACCTTCGGCCCTTCGCCGCCCGACTTCTGTACCCTGTTCATCCTGCCGCTGATCGTTGAGGATGGTGCCTGCTACCCGGCACCCCCGCCATGCTGGGCCTTGGGCCATGTTCAGTCGAGAGAAAGTCGAAGACGAGTTGGTCGATACCTGGCAGGGCTTCGTGCAAGGCTTGCTTGGCGTCCTGGCGCTGGTGGGAGCCTTGTTGACGGCGCACTACTACACGCCACCGGAAACGGCTGGGCTCCAGCTTCAGGTCCATCAACTGACCCAGCAAGTCGCCGACATGCAGCAGGAGCGAGACGCGCAGCAGACTTTGCAGCAGCGCAACCAGACGTTCTCAGCCCTTACTGTCGACCAGGCGCGAGAATCAGTCGCATACATTTACGGGATCTATCATATCTCCGGCAGGCCACAGAGTTTTCGGGCTCGCGTCGCAGGGACGGGTTTTGTCGTAGCTCCGGGGCTCATCGCTACCAATCGCCACGTTGCTGAGCCGTGGTTTGGAGACCGCGAGGTCGCAATCGAGTTGCGTCAAGGAGGCCTTCCCGTTCTGGAAAAGCTTGAAGCCTACTTCCCTGGTTCTCCGATTCCGGTGAAGTTAGAGACTGCCGCCATTTCCGATCATGGTGATCTGGCAGTCCTGCAACTTGAGCAAACAACATTTACGAAGAAGCTGAAGCCTCTGATCTTGTCGCAGGCCTTGCCGCAGGTCGGCGAAAGCGTGAGTGTTCTCGCCTATCCTATGGGCGTGACTGGGATGGTCGCGAAGTCTCCGGCATTAGTCTATGAGAGGCTTTCGTCGCATCCCGACAACGCGGAGACGGCAGGCGAATTGGCTGCGCTGTCTCTGATTCGCCCATCTGCAACTTTCGGACACATTGGCGACGTCAGTGGAGACAAGTTGATCTATGACGCCCCTACAGCGCGCGGTGGGAGCGGTGGTCCGGTATTAAATCTGCGTGGTGAAGTGGTGGGTATCAACTCCGCGTATATCGACGGTTTCTCCGGAGGTACGCTCGGAATCACCGCCGAGCAACTGCGTCCTTTGTTGGAGATCGCAAAAAAGGTATCACTGGAAACGGCCACGGCTAGAGCGCCGCACAATTGATTTCTCAGCATCTCCGATGACAGAGTTCGATTAACTCACGATGAGTTTTGGACGTCCCGCTGTAACTCCGATCACCGCTAACCTACTTTTGACATCGGCTGGAAGAGGAGTTTTTAACTTCGCCGAAACGATGCATCCCGCTGGAAGCCCGCCGACGTCGATCGGCACTTACGCCGTTTTAGATTTTGGAGTGGGCAATATCACCCGCCCGCGCCTCCCGCTCAGAGCTTCGTCTTTCATGTCGTGGACTCCAAACGCGTCTATCGTCTTCGCAAAGCAATAAGAGTTTCTGGTAGTACTCGCATCTCAGCGAAGCGTGACAACTTGTAACGTCTGTCATTTGGCGCGAAGTACCTTCTTCGCTGTGGCCAGGTTGTCATAACGGTCGTACACGCGTACGACCACAACGTGATCTTCTCCCACAGCAGTAGAAGCCGAAGAATCGTCAGGCTGCGCCGGGACGCGAAAATCGTACTCCTCAGATTTCGAATCGGATAACTGCCCGACCGGCTCCACAAATTGCCAATCTCCCCCATCGATCGAATATTCCGCCCGCTTAACCGTCGAAAACGAATCGCTCGCACGGAAGCGGACATGAATTTTCTTTCCCTCAAGCTCCGCCGTCATGCCTTCGATAATTGGGGATGAGCTATCAATTTCAAATCGGCTGGAGACACGCTCCGTCTGCAGTCCTTCGCCGGGCGAGTGCGAGGGCGCGTCGGAGGCCACAACTTTCACCGTGTAGCCTCCGTCGGGCAGCAGGCTGGAGTCGAACGAATAGAAGCGC
>JAYVCW010000196.1:0-2583 GCA_043749775.1 Acidobacteriaceae bacterium
GCAGTGGACGTCTCAGGGTTGAGATCGGTTTCAGGTATCCACGAACTCGAATCTCCTGCCCGTTCGAAACCCCGCCCTCGATTCCTCCGGCATTGTTGCGGGTGCGCGTGAAGCCAGAGAATCCGGACGCTTCCTGATATCCGATCTCGTCGTGCACTGCCGATCCCGGCGAATGTGCCGCCTGGATTCCGCTGCCAATTTCGACCGCTTTCACCGCCTGAAGTGACATCACCGCGGCCGCCAGAAGCGCGTCCAGTCGCTCATCCCACTGCGCGTAACTTCCGAGACCGGGTGGAACTTTGTGCGCTACGACTTCGAAAACTCCGCCCACTGAGTCGCCGGTCCGCAAAACCTTGTCGACTTCACCTTTCATTCTTTGTTCGGCTTCGGGATCGGCGCAAGAGAGTAACACCTCACGCTTCCGCGACAGCGGCTCAATGTGCTCCCATGCAATTTCGCGATCCGCAATCGACGTGGCGCCCACTGCAATGACATGGCTCAAAACTTCCACCCCAAGCTCGCGCAAAAATAGTTTCGCGAGCGCTCCAATCGCCACTCGCGCGGCAGACTCGCGGGCCGAGGCGCGCTCCAGTACGTAACGCGCCTCAGTGAAATCGTACTTCAACGCTCCGGCAAGATCGGCGTGCCCTGGCCGCGGCGATGCCACCCGCTTGTGCTTTTCAGGATCGCCGCTCTCCACCGGCAGCGACTCTTTCCAATTCTGCCAATCGCGATTCTGCAAGGTCACTGCAATCGGCGAGCCGATGGTCTTGCTATGCCGCACTCCCGACAGAAAATGCGCTTTGTCGGTTTCGATTTTCATCCGGCCACCGCGTCCAAACCCTTGCTGGCGGCGCCAAAGCTCGTGATCGACAAATTCCTGATCGACGATCAGGCCGGCGGGAAGTCCGGAAAGAAACGCAACCAGGGCTTCGCCATGGGATTCTCCGGAGGTGAAATAGCGCAGCATGTGGAAGAGGCATTGTAAATGGAATGGGTTGGGATTGGGCAGTTGACAAGGCGCTTGCGATCACGCATTCCCGGGCTAATGATGACTGCGGCGTAAAGTGACTGCGGGCTAAGATCACTGCGGCCCGAGATGATCTGGCCTAAACTGACAACGCGTTTACAAGCGAGGCAAGGTCGGGAACTTCAATATCAGGCTTCGTGGCGTCCTCGCCAGCCGTTGAGCGAATGACCGCTCTGACCCCGGGCCTGGCAGACTTTCGATTCACCCACGCGGTCGCGATGCCAAGCGACTTTGCCGGAACCAGATCGTGATAGATACTTTGCGCGGCATGCAGCAGTTGATCTGAAGTAATGGCCATCGTACTAAGCGCGAGTTTGAAATTGTTGAGAGAGGGTTTGTAGCTTCGTGCCTGCTCTGCGGTGATCACTGCGTCAAAGTCCACTTCGAGGTGTTTGCGCGTATCCGCGATCAGCGAGTCATCGATGTTCGAGATGATGACGAGCTTGTAAGTCCTCTGGAGTTGGTGGAGAGCCTCGACCGTGTCTCCGAACGGACGCCACCTGGGTATCGATTCTTGCAAGGAACGCAGTTCCGCTTCGCCAGCGTCGAAATTAAATTTGTGGGCGAATCCGCCCACAACGCATTCCAGCACGTCGCGATAACTGCGATAAGAGCCGCTCTCAGCTTCCGCTTCGAATTCGCCATAGTGTTCGAGAATTGAGGCGTCGGATAAAAGATGACCGTGCTTGGCAAGAATGTTTTTTATCACAGGTACGATTCCCGCCTCCCAGTCGATCAGGGTGCCGTAACAATCGAAGCTGATCGCTCGAAGGCGGGAACGATTCATAGAGAAATGAATTCCGTGGCTCGCGTACGATTATGTCTCGTACGAATATCTCTCGTAGGAATATCTATAGCGACATGCGCGGCCGTGCGCTGCGCGTTCTCAGCTCCCCGTGACTTACTGGCCTTGCGAAAGCTGCAACGATGACTTCAATTTGAAACTGAGCGCAGACTCGGCAGGGAACGTGATCTCTCCGTTTCCGGTCAGGGCCGACCCACCGACTCCCGCCCCCGCTCCCGCTGCTGCGCCGATGGCGGCGCCTTTGCCTCCGCCCGCAATGCCGCCAATGATGGCACCGAGAGCACCGCCTCCGCCGGTCATGACCGCGGTCCGTTTGCCCTTTCCCTTCAGCTGTGTCGTGAGCGGAGAAGTCGAGATCCTGCGTTCAGCGCCATTGACGTTGACCGACGTCAGCTGAAGTTCCAAAAGCGCTCCGCCTTTGAACCGGCCCAATGGTTTCGCGTCCACCACAGTTCCTCGGACGGTCGAGCCTCGGGGTATAACCGGATTTCCGTCAACCGTGATATCGCGAGACAACGTTGCCCGGAAGCTTTGCCCTGGAGTGCTGATCTTTGATCCCAACGCCTCGCCTAGCCTGATCACGAGCGTAGTACCGCGAGGCACAACGACCGGCCGCGGCGCAGGAGGCGGAGCATTATTTGCGTTCGCGCCCGGCGCATTGGGGTTTGAATTCATGTTGTTCGCGCCAGATGGGTTCGATCCGGACGTATCAGATCCCGATGTATTTGAGCCTGCGGTATTGGAGCCC
>JAYVCW010000197.1:0-5344 GCA_043749775.1 Acidobacteriaceae bacterium
GGGACATACAGAGGGCTCCTGAATCGATGGACGAAAGATCGTCCGTGGAACCCACCTGTCCAGTTACGCGACCTGTTCAGAATTCCGGAGCCACTTCTAACGCATCCACTGCTGCGGCGTTCTCACCGGAACTCTGGCCACAGCTCACAGCTTTCGCCGAACTCGAACCGGACGAGGATATCGTACCGGTTCGCGGACAATATTCCGACGCTCGCGAGGGATGGAATATTGGCGTCACTTATTTCACGTCGCGACATCCGATCACGTATGCGATGCCAGATATCTACGCGTCTGCAATCCTGACCGGGAAGACACCTCGTATCCGTCGCGCATGGCGATTGGTCGGCGAAGGCGTACAGTCGGAGTTGCGTCCGCTTGTGTTCGGCGGAACGATCGCGATCGACCCTCGCAACGGCGATTTCTTTCGCATTCTGATCGAGGAACGCGTGCGGATCATGGCATCGACGGAATACTCGCCGGACGTGCGCGCGCGGCTCGCATTGCTTTTTAAGCTCATCGCGAACAGCGGCGGATACGGAATCTTTGCGGAGTTGAACCGCGAACAACTCCCCGATGACGATCGGGTAGAAATATCAGTGTTTGGACATGGCGATCCCTACGATCAAACAACACGTACGCCGGAGGGCATGGGGTCATTTTGCTTTCCTCCGATCGCGGCGCTCATTTCCGCAGCTGCGCGACTCATGCTTGCGCTTCTAGAGAAGTGCGTAACAGATCGCGGTGGGACGTACGCGTTCTGCGACACGGATTCAATGGCCATTGTTGCGACGCCATGCGGCGGGCTTGTCGAATGCGAAGGCGGAACCGCAGACGCGACGGATCGCATCGAGGCCATTCGCGCGCTCACGTGGATTGATGTCGATCAGATTCGCGAGCGGTTCAACAGCTTGAATCCGTACGATCCGGGAATCATTCCTTCGATCTTGAATATCGAAGACGAGAACTTTGCAAATGGGGCGCAGCGGCAGATACAGGCGCACGTCATTTCTGCGAAGCGGTATGCACTCTTCACCTTCGACGAATTCGGCGTTCCGCGCCCGTTCAAGTGTTCGAAACACGGGCTTGGGCAGCTCATGCGACCAATTGCGGGACACAGCGAGGACATATGGCCCGATGTTCTTTGGACACTGATTCTCGCGGAAGCGCACAACATTCCGCACGCGATCCCGAAGTGGCTCAAGTATCCCGCGGTTGCGCGCGTAGCCGTCACGAGGCCTGGCTATTTCCGAAGCTTTCTAAAGCGATTCGCGGAGATGCCGTATGCGGCGCGCATCAAGCCCTTCGGATTCGTGCTCGCTTGCACGGTATCACGATTTGGATATCCAAATGGTGCCGACCCGAAAGCGTTTCGCTTGCTCGCCCCGTTCTCGACGGACCCCAAGCAATGGGAGTCGCTGATATGGGCAGACTGTTATTCCGGGGACGAGTTCGGGGTCGTGACCGGGGCGAGCTATTTACCGGGGATCGTGAGCATTCGATCGCTTGCGGATATCAAAGCGGAATTTCTCGCGCATGGCGAAATCAAGAGCGAAACGCCCGACGGCGAACCCGCGGGCGCTCGATCGCGCGGGGTATTGAATAGACGCCACGTGTCACCCGCGCAGATCGTACTGATCGGAAAGGAGTCGAACCGCCTCGACGAAGTGGAAGCGGGATTGCATGGCGACTGGCGAGAGATTCTGGCTGATTACGAGAGTCGGGCGAGTCGCCCGTCGCGCGAGTTACTGATCTCGGTTCCAGCGATGGCGATTGCGGCCGCTTGGGGCGTTACTGTGCGGGCGGTGCGGGCGTGGAGAAGAAGAGCGCGACTAACCGGAACCTCAGAGCGGTCCTAATTGAATGCGAATGATCGAACGATACAAACCCGCATTACTCGACCTTTTCAAGGATGCACAGCGACTTCGCACCGATCCAAAGGACGTGGCGCTTTGTGCCTCGATACAAGAACGCCTCATAAGACGCATCAGCCGCATCGAGTCGCGCATTCAAGCGGTTCGCCGGGAAACGCAGGAGGTCAGGAATCAGCTTTCCGCAAAGCGGGAGGGCGCGAATGCGCGCGCGGAGGCCCACGCCCTCAAAAAGCTGATTGAGTCTCAAACAGAGAAAATCGAAGAGTATAGCAACCTATTGTATGTGTTCAAAACCGTAGGCGATGCCATCGCGTTCACTTACCTGAATCGCTGGGATATCAAACCATTGTCCGCGAAAGAATCGGCGGGCTTCATATCGGGTAAGTCAGGGTCGCGATTCGAGCGACACGTGGCGCGTCGTGCTTGGAGCAGAGGATTTCTCACCATTCTGAACGACCTTACCAACTGCATTAGATATGCGGATATCACTGTTTCAAAGAATGGTTCGTTCCTGCTTGTCGAACTAAAGAAATCTCAAAATATCAGCCCGCGTGGGAAACGACAGTTGGAAACCCTTGCGTCAATGAGCAATTACCTGGAAACCGATCAAATCGATAGACTGTTCGGCGACCCGGGGCCGACAATTAGAGCGTCAATGCACGCCGAAGAACTCGACCACTGCGAAGTACTGAATTCTCTCATTGAACAGGCTCGCGGAGTTGGCTATGCGTTTACTGAAGTGGAAGCCGGGATGTTTTACTTCGTGGGGAACGACGATCACGGTATAACTAATTTCTTCGACTTTGCCATTCCCAAGTGCAGGAGTGCACCTGTCATTTGCTGCGTGAACGATTCGAAATTCACAGGCGCAGGTTATTCACCCTTCACGTTGTCCATCACAGATCCAACAGCTGCATTCGACTTCTGGGCTGGACGACTGCTAATTATCGTGCTGCTTGATCGACAAGAGATTAGGGAAGCGTTCGCACGCCGAGGCCACCGCGTTGAATTCGATTTTGGGGGCGATCGACCTCTTAAAATATTCACCGCGTCAGTTGACGGAGATGAGGATGAGGTTAGCATAGGTTCACACATGCTCTCCCGTCTTTTTACCGAGTTTCTTTCGCTTAACTGGATGATTGACGCCCTTGTACACGTGCAGAGCGAGGCTTTCAAGAACGCCGATGTCGAAATACGGGCGGCACAGAACGGCGCTCCTCCTCAAGAGGACAACGAGACGATCAAACCACCGTAAGAAAGAGAATCCTTGCCTGGGCGAGCCATGACGTTACGCGAACCTGACCGCCGAAAACGCGGTCGGGTTCTGTGCATCTAAAGGGCGAGAGTGAAGATACAGAGGGGACTCAAAACCGAACGGCTCTTTTCTTTTCCGGGGAAATGCGCGATATGTGGGATGCGAACCGACTGCCTCGTGTGTACCACCGAATCCATTGGACAGCATGACGAGTATGCGCATTTGCGTTGCATTGCTAGCAGCTTGATGGCTATGGCTTACGCTTCGGCTCGGGCTTACATTCGACCTCATGCGGAGAGAGAAGCGACCGGATGAGATTGCGAGGGAAGCCGCATCCGTGCCGGCCGAACCGCGCGGCACGCGCCGGACCACGACCGGCACGGTGAAGTGGTTTCGGGATAACAAAGGGCACGGCGTCATCGCGACAGATGAGACAGCACCCTGGGACATTTGGTTTCACTACTCAAGCATCGACGCCAAGGGCTTTGTCCGACTGTCGTCGGGCGAGCGCGTCAGGATCGAGTACAACGAGGAAGGAGACCTTGTACTACAGTCGGGAGAGCGAATCTCGGGGGAGCATAACCTGGAAGCTTCCGAGTCGAGGACCCCGCACGCGGGAGAGCGAGTCGAGGTTGAATATGACCGCGCAGACCAAGAAACCTTCAAATACGTTGCGCATCGGGTGCGACACCTCGACGCTCTCAAAGAGAAAGGTTCGCTGTAACCCT
Source organism: Acidobacteriaceae bacterium (assembly GCA_043749775.1). GTDB lineage: Bacteria > Acidobacteriota > Terriglobia > Terriglobales > Acidobacteriaceae > Acidiflorens. The sequence continues at coordinate 3,855 of JAYVCW010000197.1, forward strand.
CTGACTCATTCGGATCATGAACGCGGATGCTCCGACAGACAATGGCTGGATTGATCCCACAGATTTCCCCTTCACTGAAGAGGAAGTCTTTCAAGCGGCAACATTGTGGAAGCAACCGGTCGAGGCACGCCGTTTCGCGCAGGATGTGGCCGACAAAGAGCGTGATCGTGCCGCTCATGAAGCGCGAGGCGCCGCCGAACGTGCGAGGCACACGGAGAGCACCGGGGAAGTCATCGTCTTTGTTTCTGGAAGGATTGGAACTCCTCACGCCGATTGGCTTCTTCCGGCACTTAGTGTTGTGTCGGCATCGTGCTCGAAGCGCGTTGAAGAGGTAATGGCAGTCCACTGGGGTCAACGAACGGACTCGGTAATCTCTTCATCCCAGGTCGAGGCTTGGGAACGCGCCGGCTTCATCCCGACTCCGGAGGAGTTGGAAGCTGTCCGCGGCGATGAGATAAAGAGACGGGCGATGCTTGAAGAATTACGTCGCAACATTCTCCCCCGTCCACAGCCAACGGAGGAAATGGTGCGTGCTGCTTCGGAGGATGTAGAGCGAGAAAAGCGCGAATGGCGTGCACTAGCTGCGGAGTCGAACTCTCGTCTCGACGCTCGCCGATCCTTTACTGGGCCACTGCCAACACCGCCGAAATCCTAGCATCTTTTTTGTTTGGTGAAGGGGATGTTGCAAGTGTGCAGGGCCGCGGCTTGGTGGCCCGTCGCGAGGCCGATCTTGTAGGTTCGATTCCTACGATTCTCCTTGGGGTCGGACGCAGCGCCGGGTTCAGGTACCTGGTGGCTCTTTTGCTTCTTGATTTCTGGTCCGAAAATCGCAAGCTTTATGTGGAATGGAACCTGACTGCCGAAAGGCGGCCAGGTTTGCGTGCATCAGGGGGTGTGGGGGGGGGTAGTTCGGAGGGGGATATCCCTATACCCCCTCTAAGACATCAGGGGTTAAGGGATATCCCCCTCAACTTCACCCCCCCTTGGTCATTTTGCGAAATCTCAGCTCAATTTCAGCTCAATTTCAGCTCAATTTCTCGTCGCAATTACTGGTGAAAATTGTCGAGTGAAAGCGCGCGATTTCTGCGACGATAACAGCAAAAAAAACCCACCTGATTTGGTGGGAGGGGTTTGTCGGTTTCGTGTCTCTTGTTTCACTCATCCTCAACGTATTCTCGCGAAGGCGAAACGAGAGCGGGAAAGTTCCGCTCCACAGGCTGTATAAGTGGTATCGCGACGAGTATTGCCGCATCGGCAACGTCGAGAGTAGTATCGTGTGCAGCTTAATAGAAAGTTAGGCGTCCAAACGGGACATAAGATGACACGAGTTCGCGTTAACAGCTTCACCATCTCGCTCGACGGATACGGAGCAGGCCCAAATCAAGACATCGACAATCCGCTCGGCATTGGCGGGACGGATCTGCCCCAGTGGTTATTTCCAACACGCACGTTCCAGCGGGCCTTGTTCGGGAAGGACGGCGGCACGACCG
>JAYVCW010000198.1:0-3071 GCA_043749775.1 Acidobacteriaceae bacterium
GTTCTGCCAGGAGCGTTGGTCTTGCGCTCATAAATTAGCCGGTGAGTGGAGTTCAGAAGGCGCCGCGTAGTGTACCACGCCCCTTCTACTGAACGTCAATAGCTATTCATTCTCTGAATGTTTGAACGATGCTATTTCAGTGAGTCAACGGAAACTATCTTCGAATTAAGAATCCTAGCCAGAATGTAAGGCGGGATTTCGCGGGCCTTGCATCGAAAATGCGGATAGATAATCCCGTTTTGTATTTCGTTATGGACGATTACTCCCAACAGCGTGACCTTGACAACTTGCACGCGCGGGCGACGGCTGCATGTCATCGGTCCGAGCGAGCAGAGTTTCGCGGCTTCGTACCGGATGATACTTTTGAGCAATCGCCAAGTCGCACCGGTTGCCGACGGTTCAGGGTGTTATTGGTGGGGGCCGGTCGGGTGAGTTTGGTTCAACTTATTAATAATCTCCTCACTGGGGTTGCCGCCTTTACAGGCTGGATGCCCGAAACCACTGCTACTTACACCGTTTTGGATATCGAAAATCAGGTTGTCACTCGGACCTGGCGCGACCCCCATCGGCACAGCGCTGAGTCCTAAAGCTTTTCGCGTCTTCCAGGCAATTACATGGTCGGCGCGAGACGTGTCGCCGCTTACTCCTAGCCCGCCAACGATCTTTCCATTCTTGTCATACAAGGCGAGCCCGCCACCGAAAACTATGACACCTCTAATCGGCTTTCCGACAAGCGGGTCATCCGGCTGACCGAACATTTGTGGATCACCGGCGAAGCGGAATTTGGATTCGGACCACTCACGATGCTGTAAAGAGAGTTGCTGGGCTAGGCAGCCGAATAAGTGTTGCCGCTCGACATAGCAAAATTATCTGTGCTGGAAGGCATTTGATGGCATTTTCAATCGCCATCTTGCAGATGATGTAGCTCGGTCATCGCTGCGCAACCCGGATGGAAGGCGGTGATACTTCCTCATGTTCCGCTAGGCGCGGGCCCTGCAAACGAAATTGGACGCAAATACTCTTATCCAGAGAGCTGTGCCATCCTTCCCTCCACGCTTCGCGCTGTTTTCATGGATCTTGCCGACCAATTGGGGATTCAGCGCTTTCGCTGGGTCATCGTGGTGCATGGGCACGGAGATCCCGCCCACAATCGCATGCTCGATCAAGCCGGTGACTACTTTCACGACGTCACGGCGGCGAGATGGTTAACCTGTTCGGTTATTTGTGGGCCATGAAGCTCAAAGAATTTCGCACTGAAGAACAGCAGCGTGAAGATGGCATTCCTGAGCACGCAACGATGACGGAGACCAGTTGGATCCTTGCTCTTGAGCCGCGCTCGGTGGCTCAGGATTACAAATCTGCGCAACCGCGGCCGCTGGCGGCTCCCTCCGCAACAACGTGGGTACTCTAACCGTGGGCTCTTGCCGTGCTCGGAAAGACTTAGGCTTGGCGACAACGCCTTCAAGATCGTGCTGGCACTTGGGATAAACGTATTGAGCGAGCTCCGCGTAGCACCGGAACCGCAAATCACCATCGCGCTAGACATGATCGCCATAGATGAGACGCTCGCTGCGTTCGGGAATGATGCCTCTCCGCTCACTCCTTGTGGGCCATTTCTTCTCCGGACTCTTCACTGCAGTCACGATGAACGGCTGGCCTTGATGCTGTTTGATTCGGAACTCTTAGTCAAGACGACTGCTGACATCCGTCTCATGCCACATGGAATGGAAGTCGACCACGCGCCATTGTTGGATAGCACGCACGTGGATTGTCTGATCTGCGGATGGGAAGGTGCGGTCGGCGATCTGGTTAGGGTTGAACAGGAAAAAGTGTCCGGCTCGGAAGAGGTTGATGAGAGAGAGATAACCGGCGCTGCTGACGAAAGGGCGGGGCTCTCTACTCAGGCCAAGTGTTCGTTCCGCTAAGCAGGTCGCCGGTTGGCATCTTGACCGTTATGGCGGGCACGATTACAGATCACCATTCTAGAGAGTTTTAGTGCGGTTAAAAACGAAGTTCGGACTTTACTACTTCCCCCCTCCGCCAACCGGCCTCACATTTCCTGGATCTCTATCTCCCACCCCTACTAGTGAAGGCCTCACGTCGGTCACAAGGACATAACACCCACAACTAGTGTATTTGACGTACCTGCCAAGGTGACTGGGGTCGCTGTGGTACACAGGTCCGCACTGATGACACGCAAAATCGACCATCTTTATTAGGGCTTCGTTTACCGCAAATTCTAATGCCCGTGCAGTGCAACTCTAAACGGTCATGCTCGGACCTCATATTATCCGATTTTGGGATGTTTAGTGGCGGACTCGCAACAATCTAGCCGTCCGTTCTCGGGCTTGATACGCAAGGTGATTTTTGAGCAAGTGAACACCGCAGGAGAATCCACCCTTGTCAAGGCTTCGTGAAAACTAGCAAATACACGAAAAGGGAGAGGGATAGAGCACCGAGCACGCTTCTTACGGCATGCAAAGTTCCCCAGCGTGAAAGTAGCTGACTTGTCTGTACTGACCGCCTGTCCAGCGCTGGGTTCAGCAATGATGTAAGTCTTGGCAGGCCGTAAATCCAAAGGCCAAAAGCACAGACATTAAGTGAGACTTTTACACTGCCTCGAGTTCGTTCGCAAGGTCTTTCATTGCTGGGGCAATTGGTTTTGTGCGCCCTGCATAACTTATTGCGTTGCGATTTCAAACGAGGACACCTTACTTCCGGTGTTGAAGCCCTCAACTCGCAGGTGAGGAGGCTGGCCCTGAAGCAAGGATCTTTCGAAGTTTGCGGTGATAATCCGCTGCTCGTGGGGAAACACAGTGACATAGTTGTCGTCGTAAGTTATGGGGAGGATCTCTTCTCCAGCCATGCCTTTGGTGAGCTCAGCGCGAAGAAAGAAAGCCACGTTGTCGGAATTGTTCTTCAACGTGATGGTGGCGAGGCCATTCTCGTTTTTCCACTCTAAATTCGCACTTACCTCCACGTTGACTTTTGGCATAGTGTTCAGTGCTGACATGTCCGCCCAGTTTGCGAGATCGGTTTTGAACTGCTCATCTTTCTTTGGATCTCCAAGA
>JAYVCW010000199.1:0-10247 GCA_043749775.1 Acidobacteriaceae bacterium
ATTATTCACTTTGATGCTCATCCCGATCTCTATAACGAATTTGAGGGCAGTCGGCTTTCCCATGCATGTCCATTCGCCAGAATCATGGAAGAGAGATTAGCCAAGAGACTTGTTCAAATCGGAATTCGCACTCTAAACGATCACCAGTATAAGCAAGCCGAAAAGTTTGGCGTCGAGATAGTGCCGATGGCTGCGTTGCCGGCCTACAGCTTCATAAAAGATCCCGGTCCGATCTATGTTTCGTTCGATATGGATGTGCTCGACCCTGCCTTCGCGCCGGGCGTCTCGCATTGGGAGCCAGGCGGGATGTCAGTCAGAGAGGCGATCTCCCACTTGCACGCGATTAATGGGAAAATTGTCGGCGCAGATGTCGTAGAACTGAACCCCACCCGCGATCCTCTCGGAATCTCTGCCGCGGTAGCTGCAAAGGTTGTAAAGGAAATTTTAGGAAAAATCATCAAAAATTAGAAGTTTGTCTTGCGTGATACGCTCGAGGAAAAGGGTTTTAATTACCATATTGGTTACCGAGAGGTTACCAAGGTACTTTCAAATTCGTCGGGTTTGTAGCGCCGGATCATCAGATAATAAGAAGATAGGTCTTCGAAGCAAGTGGAGAGGGTCTCGCGTAGGTAGCGCTTATATTCAGAGTTCTGCACCCATGATCAACATCGCCATAGGCATCGTGCTGATTCCGGGAGCGGTAGCTCTCCTCGTTCTGCTCGTCTTTACTTATCTCTACGAGCAGAATCGACACGCTTATTTCCGTGCATGGCAACTGGCGTGGGCGGCATACACAATGCACTATGCGGTCAAGGCCGTCGAGTTTTTCCTTGGGTCCAACGCTCCTCTTTTTTTCCTAAGTTCAATTCTTTTGGTGGGGATGGCAATTTGCATCCTGGTCTCAACCCGGCTGATGCGAGACTCCTTTCAGCGCAAGTGGTATGACGTGTCGCTTGCTGGATTTGGTTTTGTGATGGCCTACATCAATTTGCGGCCGCATCTCGCTAACGGCGGCTTTGCTGATTACGCAGCGCCTCTACCTATGTATTTGCGGCTTGAGGTCTGGCTGGCTGCGGCTCTGCTGTATTGTTCTTTTCATTTCTACAGTTACGCGCACCGCCGAAATTCAGTCGCGTTTCGGACCCTCGCCTTCTCGTTGGCATTATGGGCAGCGCTCATGTACGGAGGGCAGTTCTATCAGCCTTTCATGGGAGTTGTGGGGCAGTCTGGAAGTTTTCTCGGGCCCATCCCGCAAATGCTCTTGGCCATCGCGATGGTTATGGTTCTGTTTGAAAACGAGCGTAACGCGGTGCAGGAGAATGCCCTGGCATTCTCGACCTTAGGAGTTGACCCTCGGCGCTTACTTTCTGCGTCCGATCTTGTGCCGGCATTACAGGCGTTTGTGGAAAGATTAGTTGCACCCCTGCCGTCGCGCCGAGCGATATTTTTTGTTGCGGATCAGTGGCGCAGCACATTGCCGTCGGTGCAAAAGGGCTTCTCGGCCGAATTTCTTGACAAGCTACAAAAGACTCAGAGTGGGGACTACATCGCTGAGCTGGCTTACAAGCGCGGCGGATTTGTAACTCTGCGGCAAATCTCAGAACTGGAAGAGCCTTTGCCAGCGCTCCCAGGGGCGAGGTTTGAAGTTTGTAAGCAGACTTTGCTCGCGGAAGGCGTCCACGACCTGATGGCGGTCAGCCTGCAGACTCGAGAGCATAATTTCGGAGTGTTGCTATTTCCACACGCCGAGCGGCACATGTTTGGATCGTCGAACCTGCGATTGCTCATCGGCCTCGCGCTGCAGATCGCTCTCACTCTCGAAAACTACGTGATTACTCATCAGGCCCATCGTCGGACGAAGGAATATGAGCTTTTGACCGAAATCGGACAAGCAATCAGTTCGCATCTCGATCAGGACGACGTTTTGCGCACGGTGCAAGTCGAGCTTGGAAAGACATTTGATACCAGCAATTTTTACGTGGCTTTTTTGGAAGAAGACGAGATTTTCTTTGAACTGGAAGTGGAAAAAGGAGTACTTCTTCCGAAGCGTTCGAGAAAAGTGGGCAATGGCTTCACGGAATATGTCATTCGCACGGGCCAGCCTTTGCTGATTGAAAGCAATCTGGAAGATGAGCGAGCAAGGCTCGGGATCGATTTAAAGTTTCCCCAGAATGCGCGCTCGTTTTGTGGGGTCCCCGTCTTTTTGGGCGGCAAGGCTTTGGGCATGATGGCTGCGATGAGCACGGAAAAAGAATATGTTTTCCAGGCTCGCGACTTGGAAGTCATGCAAACCGCTGCCCGACAATTGGGCGTGGCCGTTGAAAATGCGCGCCTCTTCACCGAAGAGCAGCGCCGGGCGAGGCACTTGGCCTTTCTCAATACCATCTCAAAGCTGGCGATTTCAAGCGAGGATGCGGAACAGATGATGGCCGACATCGTACGCGAAATTCAGAAAAATTTCCGCTATGACCACATCGGCATCGGCATCATGGACTACATCACGAAAGATATTGAGATCAAGGCCGAGGCGGGAACGACCTCGCAGACTTTGGGCAGAAGAGTTTCAATTGGCAGCGGCGTGCTGGGGAAAGTGGCCAGGACCGGAGTTAGCGCCCTCGTACAGAATGCTGGACCGGGGCAACTGGCGGGCGTTCTGCCCGAATCCCGGGCAGTGCTTTGCCTGCCTATCAGCTACGGCGAAACTTTGCTCGGTGTGCTCAACATCGAGAGCGTCGATGAAAACGCTTTCGCTCCGCAGGATGTCTTGATTTTGAATACCCTCGCTGATCTTCTGGCGACGGCTTTGCACAATTCGTTTGTGTTTCAGAAATTGCAGCAACAATCGATTACTGATGGGCTCACCGGAATCAAGACTCGCCGGTTCTTTTGGGAAGCGCTCAGTTCGGAATGGAAGCGCGCCTCGCGCTCCGGCCGTCCGTTCTCGGTAGTGCTGATCGATCTCGATAAATTTAAAGAGGTCAATGATTCGCTCGGCCATCTCGAAGGCGATCTAGTTCTCGCGCGGGTAGGCCGATTGCTCGAACAAAAGTGCCGCCAGTCCAATGTCGTAGCTCGCTACGGCGGCGACGAATTCATTATTCTTATGCCTGAGACTGGGATTGAGCAGGCGCAGGCTTTGGCGGAAAGACTTCGCGTATGGCTGGCCACGGACCCAACGCTGGAAGAGCACCACATCACCGGCAGTTTCGGAGTGGCGAGTTTTCCAGTACACGCTTTTTCAATTGAAGATCTCATTCGAGTGGCCGACGCCGGGATGTACGTAGCAAAGAAGGCCGGTGGAAATTCGGTATCGAGTTCTGACGCCTTCGGGGATGGCTCGGCCTCGCAGCGGCAGCTGGTTTCAGGTTACATCGAGGGCTTCCTTCAGCGCGAGCACAATGGCCCGGATCACCTCGCGGAACTCGTGAACACGCTCAAGAAACTATGCGGCCGCGAACCCGACTCCGACCAGCGCGCCATGAGAGAGGCTTTAGAAGCCTTGGCACGCGCCGCAGAATTGCGCGAGCACAGCGCCGCGGGGCATGGCGAGCAATGCGGTCACTTTGCCGGGCTCATCGCGCGAGGCTTGAATCTTTCCCCTGCGGAGGTTGACGAATTGATCTTCGCCGGGCGGGTGCACGATTTGGGAAAACTCTTCGTGCCCGATCGCATCCTGAACAAGGCCGGAGCGCTCACCGACGGTGAATTCGGGGTCATCAAGACGCATCCGCAGGTGGGTGCCGAGGTCCTGAGGGCAATTCCGCAGATCGACCGCGTCGTCGAGGCGGTTGAGGCTCATCACGAAGCCTTCGACGGCAGCGGTTACCCGTTCGGATTGAAGGGAGAAGACATCCCATTGTTTGCGCGAATCATTGCCGTTGCCGACGCCTACGCCAACATGACGAGCGAACGAGTCTTCGCAGCTCCAAGGAACAACGACCAGGCCCTGACGGAATTGGGCAAGATGAGCGGTACCCGCTTCGACGGCATGATCGTGCGACTCTTTGTTCGACTCTTGAAGATGGAGCAAAGAGCGAGCATGGGCGGCAACTCATAAGCCTAACGTTGGGGAGCGGCACGCAATCGACGATCACAGCTCCGTGACAATAAGCTTCGAATCCTTAGGCAAATAGCTCTTGCGGCGAAACCAGTCTTCCAACGCGTCGCGCAATTGATCGAGCGGAACCTTCGTTCCCACCTCAAGCTTGCCATCACTTAACGGAAGCGTGTCGTCGAAGATGGAGGCATTCGTAAAATTCCGCATGCTGAAGTTATCAAGCCACTTCATGGGGCAAGGCTCGACGCGCCCGTCATGCTCATATTCCACGTGGACTTTACGAGCGAACATTCTCGATTGCCTGGGAGAATTCTGGCTAGCGAATCGCGGGCATGGGCTCAACGTCTCCGACGACGGCCGCCAAATGTTTAAGCGTCTGCTCGATTGTTAGTGAATACATCTCGCGCCCCAATCCTTCACCGGCCTCAAGAGAAGTCTTCAAAAAGTGACCTGCAATTTCTTTGGCTAAAGCGTCGGTGATCGCCTTGCCGCTGCGTTTTTTATATTCAACCCACGCAGGATGAGGCAGCGCGACCGACACGGTTCTACCGTCAACAAGAAATTTAATGTCAATCGCATCGGCATGGCGGGTTGCAATGGCGACGATCAACGCCTGGTAGATGCAGTGGACAGACTTCTTCGTCCATCGGTCAGTCGCTTTGAAGTCAGTGAACATAGTCGAGTGTCTCTTATATTTATTACTGTCGCTTATTCAGCATACCGCAAATGCAGGCAACTTCTGGATCTGACTATCGCCTAACGATTGGGAATTCGGTCGAACCGACGCGCCCAACGTTCTCTTCTGCAAACATCGTAACCCGCTCCAAAGCTTCTTGCAGTTTGGCATGATGGTCTGACATCTCGGCATCACTGGCCTCCCTCGGAACAAACATATTGACGCTTGCACGCACCAGGGCTTTAGCGAACGGCTTTGGAATCATCATCTGGTCCCATGTTGTGAGCACCCACGCATTACTCACTGCAACGTAAAACGCGGCCATGGGCAGCCCCGTTTCGCGCGCGAGAAGGACCGGGCCGGGCTTTGCCACGTATTTAGGACCGCGTGGGCCATCGATCGTGAAGGCCGCAGGAAAGCCGGCGTCTAGAAATTTTCGGAGCCCAAGCAAAGCGGCCGCCCCTCCCCGGCTGCTGGATCCCCTTACCGCGGAAAATCCAAGCATCTCGATGGTGCGTGCGATGTACTCTCCATCGAAGCTCCGGCTTACCATGACCGCGATGCCGGTGTTTCGCCACATATAGGCAGCAGCAAACACGGCGCGGTGCCAGAAGGAGTAAATCACCGATTTTTCATAAAGTGCATCAGCGTGCGATGGCTCTTCTTCCCAGGAGATCGAGTAGCGCAGGGTTGGGCCGATGAAGGAGATGGCCAGATAGGCAGCTCGAGTGATGAGCGATAAGAGAATTTCCTGGCGCAACGAAAATCGCGGCGTTTGAACAGGTGGCAGCTTTGATCTCATGCTCCCGGAAGGCGAACTCACGCCGCTATTGTAGCGGTTCAGATGGACTAAAAAGAGAGGACTTCTCGATCCGCGGAAGGCTAGTCAGCTGGCGCCGACCTATTATGCGCCGATTTATGCGTCGAGGTATCCAACAATCCATTCCTTTAGCCGCAGACGCCGTTGATCGGTGGCGTCGAAGCGAATCCCGAAGCTCTTGTTGCTTTTCTTCCAAGTCACCTGTCCACGCACCCATACCCGGGGCAAAGTGAGTAGCGAGAACGAAACCTCTACTGCCTTGCCTTGCTCAGGCAGATGATTTCCCTTAAGCGACATGCCTCCGGAGCTAATTTCCTGGCTCGTTGCCGTCATACGAGTGCCATCGTCAAAAACGATGCCGACCTCGGTCATCACCGGAATGCGAACATAACGGCGAAATTCGTGCACCACCAGCATTCGGGTGGATCGCACGAGTTTCATCGCCGCAGAACGCTCAAGCGGTTCGTGGAAAACCGCATTGAGACACAACTTCGAATAACGCATTGCATCCTGCGCCGAGCCGCCTAAGCCGAAGATGATGATGCGGCTGTTGGATGGCGAAGTTCGCGCCATCTCGATGATGCTGCCTACATCGCTCCCGAGCGGTAAAACACAGGCCTCAAACTTCTCATGGATCAGGCGACTGGAATTTTCATGAGGAATCGCAACTGTTTCGATCCCAAACTGACGAAAGCATTCGGTCATTAGCTGCGTCGAAGATGGCGCCAGGTCAAACAAAGCGACTCGTGCGGCAGCTTTTCGATGAGACGTAATTGGAGCGGCGGCGGTAGCGGTGGCGATGTTCATGAGTTTCGGGTTAAATCCTCTGAAACCCCATTCTGGCAGGCGTTTTGGGGGTTGAACAGGTTTCTAAAGGACCTATTTGCCTTCCGGATGGGCTATTACGAAAGGTGTAAGCAACCAACTTTCTGAATGCTCCCTTCGTTCGCGTAGGGGGAAGCCGACGTGCTAAACGCCCCGCAAGTGCGCATCAGGTAAGATGTTGCAAATCACAAAGGATCTGCAGCAACCAAGAATGATTCGCTTGACCGACATCGAGGCGGCGCTGGGGCGTATTCGCAAGTCCATCTATCTATCACCCTGTGCGCGCTCGGAAACGTTTTCCGAATCTACCTCGAACCAGGTCTATCTGAAACTCGACAACCTGCAGCGGACCGGCTCCTTCAAAGAGCGCGGCGCGTTAAACAAGTTGCTGCTGCTTTCCGCCGAAGAGCGCTCGCGCGGGGTGATTGCCGCCTCCGCCGGGAACCACGCGCAGGGTGTCGCTTATCACGCTGGCAAACTCGGGATCCGTGCCCAGATTTGCATGCCACTCACCACACCGCTGATTAAAGTTTCCGCCACGCGGGGTTATGGCGCGGATGTTCTACTGCATGGTGCGAATTACGACGAGGCGTTTGAAGAATCTATGCGCCGCAGTCAATCCGAAAGCCTGACATTGGTGCACGCCTTTGACGACGATGCCGTGATTGCTGGCCAAGGAACCATTGGCTTGGAGTTGATGCAGCAACATCCCGATCTCGATGCAGTAGTCGTGCCGATCGGTGGCGGAGGCTTGATCGGCGGCATCGCCTGCGCTGTGAAAGAGTCGAATCCAAAAATTCAAGTCTTCGGTGTGCAGCCGTCCCGACTGCCCTCCATGAAACTAGCGGTTGCCGAGGGTAAGCCGGTGACGCTGAAGGCAGCGTCGACAATCGCCGACGGAATCGCGGTTCGACGTGCCGGAGAGCGGACTTTGCCGCTTGTTCAAAAATATGTGGACGACATCGTCACCGTGGAAGAAGAGGAAATCGCCAACGCCATCTTGCTGCTGCTTGAGCGCGAAAAGACATTGGCCGAGGGAGCAGGCGCTGCAGCGGTCGCGGCGCTAGTCAATCGCAAGCTGCCTTTAACCGGCAAGAAAATCGCGGTGCTCGTTTGCGGCGGAAATATCGATGTCACCTTGCTTTCCCGCATCATCGAACGCGGCCTGGTTAAAGACGGACGGCTCGTGCGCCTGCGCGTCCACCTGCCTGACTATCCCGGAGCGTTAAATCGCCTGACCATGATTCTGGCGGACCACCGCGCCAATATCGTCGAAACCGATTACGACCGCGCCTATCATGGGGTTGGCCTCGGAGAAACGGCGATTGAAATTACGATGGAGACTCGCGGCCCTGAACACATTGCCGAAATTATCTCGGGGCTGGGCGCGGCGGGTTATGCGCAGGAGCGAGTGCTGTAAGTCATCCTTCGCAGACGGGCCTTATTCGAATTGTCTGCGGAATTTTTCTACCTGATCTTTCACCTCGCCCAACTCTCGCCTTAGATCGGCGACTTCTTCTTCTAGTCGCGCAATTCGATCGTCATTGCCCGAAGCAGATGCTAGTGTCGGGTTTGAGGGAGCGCCAGTTTCGCCAACATCGCCGGCGAACAGATGAACGTATCGCGACTCCTTCGTGCCGGGCTGCCGCGGCAGAACTTTGGCCAGCGGCGGTTCTCGCTGCATCAGTTTTTGCAGCGCGGATTGCACATCGTCCAGCGTCTCGAAGCGGTGCAGTCGCTCTGCTCTGCCGCGCAGCTCTCCTGGAGTTTGCGGCCCGCGCAACAAGAGCACGCACAAGACCGCGATCTCTGGGCGGGTAAAGTTAAAAACTTCCTGCAAGCGCTGTTCGTATTTGGTCACGCGGCTATCGGCTCCGCGCGCGGGCCCTGCCATGCGGTGCTGCTGCAAACCTTCGAGCGCGTCGCGTACGGCCTCTTCGTCCACGTGCAGCACTGGGTCGCGGTTCGACTTCTGGTTACAGGCGTTGACCAGCGCGTTCATCGATAATGGGTAGTACTCGGGAGTGGTAATGTCCTTCTCGATCAGCGAGCCGAGCACGCACACTTCAATTTCGGTGAGTGGTTCCATTTGGTTATTGCATCGTCTTTACGCGAATTTGTCGACTCAGATCGCAGGGCTTGCGGCCCGGTGCTTCAACGGAGCCTTCCTATCAGGATCGCTTTAGCGATGGCACCGCGACGATGGACGACGTTCGGGTTTTTTTGACTTGGAGTTAACGGCATCGCTGAAGCGATGCACCGAGAACAAAACTTTCCCTACCTGGTTGAGGGCCAGGCCCTGATTGATGGCATGCCGACGACGGCTAGCGCCCTGCGTAACGTTCAATCTCAATCTAAGCTGGGGTAAAATCCATCATGGCGACGTTGCGTCAACAGATTGCGACCAACGTGCTCACGGTGACCCGGTTCCGCGAGCTCATGAAGAAGCTGCGCGAAAACCGCCCTCACGACGACTTAATCATTGTTAAAAAGGCCTACGAATTTTCCCAGAAGCATCACTCCGGGCAGTCGCGCGCGTCGGGAGAGCCTTATCTCGCGCATCCGCTCGAAGTCGCCAACGTTCTCGCTGACATGAAAATGGACGCAGTTTCGGTCGCTGCGGGGCTTCTGCACGATTCCGTTGAAGACACCTCCGTGACCTCGGTCGAGATTCGGCAGGAGTTTGGCGAGCAGGTCGCGCACATCGTCGAGGGCGTCACCAAGATCAGCAAGATCGATTTTTCCACGAAAGAGGAAGCGCAAGCAGAAAACCTTCGCAAGATGATGCTGGCCATGGTCGACGACATTCGAGTCGTCCTGATCAAGCTGGCAGATCGCTTGCACAATATGCGAACCCTCGAGCATTTGAACCCCGAACGCCAGCAGAAGATTGCGCGGGAGACGCTGGAAATTTATGCGCCCATCGCACATCGCCTCGGCATGGGGAAGATTCGCGGCGAGCTCGAAGACCTGGGCTTCAAATATCTTGACCCGATCGGCTACGAACAGGTCAGGGCCGCGGTTGAATCGCGCCGCAAAGAGGGGGAGGCATTCATGTCGCGCGTGGAAGGCGTTTTGCGCGATGGCCTGAAAGAAGCTGGCATCACCGGACGGGTCGAGAGCCGCATCAAGCGCATGTACAGCATTCACAAGAAATTGCTGCGGCAGAAAATCAGCGTCGACCAGGTCTACGATCTTTATGCCATGCGCGTGATCACGAACTCCGTGCAGGATTGCTACGCCGTCCTCGGCATCATTCACAACCTATGGCGGCCCGTCCCCGGGCGTATTAAAGACTTCATCGCCATGCCCCGACCGAATCTCTACCAGTCGCTGCATACCTCGGTTATCACGGAAAACGGCGAGACCTTCGAGATCCAGATTCGCACTGAGGAAATGCACAAGATGTGTGAGGAAGGCATCGCCGCACACTGGAAATATAAAGACGGGCCGGTCTCTGCGGAAGATGAGCAGCGCCTGGCGTGGCTGCGGCAGGTGGTGGAGTGGCAGCGCGATGTCTCGGACCCGAACGAATTTCTCTCTACGCTGAAAGTCGACCTCTATCCCGAAGAGGTCTATACCTTCACTCCCAAAGGCAAAGTGCTGGTGCTGCCGCGCGAGTCTACTCCCATCGATTTCGCCTATTCGATTCATACCGAAGTTGGACACATTTGTACCGGCGCCAAAGTCAACGGTCGCATGGTTCCGCTGCGCCACAAGTTGCACTCTGGCGACATCGTCGAAATCATTACGCAGGCTGGACACAAGCCAAGCCGGGATTGGCTCGCGATCGTCAAGTCTTCAAGAGCGCGCAACAAGATCAAGCACTGGCTCAACGTCCACCAGCGGGAACGGGCTATCGAAATCGG
>JAYVCW010000200.1:0-13331 GCA_043749775.1 Acidobacteriaceae bacterium
GCCGAAAGACAGAATGTTGCGCTGCACCCACTGTAGCGCTGCCATCTGATCCAAGAGGCCGTAGTTCCCAGACGCGTGATGAGCTGATTCTTTTGTCAATTCCGGATGAGCAAAAAAGCCGAAAATTCCCAAGCGATAATTCAGGGTGACGAGAACAACTCCCTTCTTTGCTAGCTCCTCTCCATCGTAAATTGCTTCACAGGTACAACCGACCTGCAGGCCGCCACCGTGGATCCAGACCATAACCGGAAGTGCGGCGGCTCGGGATGAGGCAGGCGTCCAAATATTTAAGTAAAGACAATCTTCGCTCTTGGAAAAGTCTCCCTTGGGAAATACCTGAGCGCAGCCATCGCTGAAATGGTCCGCTTTGCGCGCTCCCTCCCACCTGCGCGGAGGCCGCGGCGCCGTCCAGCGCGCAGTTCCAAGGGGAGGTTCGGCATAGGGAATTCCTTTAAAAACAGTGACGTTGGCATCTCGTCCGGCGACTCCCCGCACGAGGCCGCTCTCGGTTCGGACGGGATCCTTCATTTCTGCAAAGCATGGTGCCACCAGCAGTGTCACCGCCAACACAATCCAACGATTCTTCACACTTTTGCTCCATTCATCGTTCTAAGTCGATACTTAATGCAAAACCTTCGAATACCGAAGCGATCGTCAGTGAAGACAGGTGCCGTTCATTATGTCCTGCAGTTGGTCTGCGTCTATTCGCGGGGTGGCACCCGTCTGAGTCGCAACCCACGATGCAAAACGATTGGCGGATTCACTGATTTCTTCCAGTGAAAGCCCACGGTAGTAGTGGTGTGCCAGGCACGCCGTGAAAGCATCTCCTGCACCAACCGCGTCCGCGACCTTCACGCGAAATCCCTTGTGTTCAACGGTTTCTTTTGGAGAGATAAGCAGGCTCCCGCGAGCGCCTCGTGTTACGCAAACCAGCCGCAAGTCATAGTCGCTCAATAGCCGCTGGGCGAGTATTTCGTCGGTTCCGATACCCAATTTGAGCAGATGTGAAACCTGGGGTAACTCTTGCTCATTCAGTTTGACCCTATCTGCATGTTGGAACGATTTCTTTAGCAGATCCAGGTTGTAGAAAGACTCACGCAGGTTGACATCAAATATCCGGAGCGCCTTTCTAGGCGCGTGGGCCAAAAAGTAATCGATCGTGACGGCGGATTCGGGAGAACGTTGTGCAAGCGAACCGAAGCAAATAACATCGGCTCGGCTGGATAACTCTTCCCACATCTCCGTCCATTGCAGAAAGTCCCAGGAAACTGATTCCTTAATTGTGAACTTGGGCTGGCCGACACCGTCAATGACGACTTTTGCCGTGCCGGTTTCGTGCCGATCATCGCGCTGGACGTAGGACGTGTCTAGCCCAAGGTTGTGCATGACTCTGCATGCTTCTCGCCCCAACTCGTCATTGCCAACCCGGCTGGCGACGATTCCCTGGTTTCCAAGGACATTTGTCATATAGGCGAAGTTCGCGGGCGCACCACCCAACGCTTTCCCCGATGGCAGAATGTCCCACAAGACCTCTCCCAACCCGACCATGAGGACTGGCTTATTCATCAAGTCGTCTCAATATCCCCGCCTCGGTTCCAATTCCAAACCCCTATTGAAAAAGCCGTGGCGCAAAATCGGCGAGGTACTTGCGCCACACCGTCCAGACGTGGGCGCCCGAACTCTCAACCCATACGTGTTCGATTCCAGCTTTTTCCAGTATCGCGTGAGATTCTTTTACCTGTGCGAGCAGAAAATCGTCGCTGCCGACCCCAATCCACAACAAGCGAAGCTGGTGATTCACTTTCTTCGGATTCGCAAATGCCCCGTCATAATCCCGGATAGTGCTCAGAGCTCTGCTCGTATCCTTTCCATGGGAGGCGGCCAGGCAGTACGCATCGGACTGAATCATCTGAATCTATTCTCGTATCTCGGCGCATTTAGTCCCGCTTTCTATGCCGTGTGGGAGTCGACTGCGAGCTTCCGGGCCGCATTCACACATCCGGAGTTCAGGGCGATGATCGCGTCGTATCCATCCTCGGCTGTCGCATCCCCGCACCTGTTCCAGAAGGTCGCCGTAGCCGGCATCTGTGTCGCGGAGCGCCATTGACCGACTTCGAAAATTATCGGACCTTCAAGCCCAATGCCCAGCGCGAAAAGGAACCGCACACAATGCTCAATCAATTGGTCGCCACGTCACGTGATCGGTATTTCGCGAAACTTGCCGATCACAGACTTAACCGATTCAGAGTTACGGATTGCTTGACCGCATCCGATACAGACTTCATGGGTGACACATTCTTTCGCGCTGGATGGGCTCCATGAGCGCTAATGCGAAGCTCAACCAAGCAGCTTCGGCGCGGGCCCATAGTGATGACGCAAGAGCAACCAATTTGGAGGACGCTGCAAGACGCCTTCATGGCGCGTTGGGGTAGGTGATGGGCAAAATTGTACGATAATTTTACGATGGGCAAGCTTGTACATGCCTTTTGGCACGTTCTTCCATTCCTAGAATCAGTAGGTTACAGAACCTAAAGGACGGTGGAAGGTTCGACTCCCGCCGCCTCCACCACTAGTTTAGTTTCCAATTGTTACATGGATGTAAAAGTTTTTTGCCGAGCGGAATCTCCATCCGGTACAAACTTTCGGACATTAGTTCCCCTTAATCCTTAGTTCTGAATCCGCTAAAACGAGATTCCAGAATCCACACCGTCGATTGTCCCGAAAAAATTTGCTAGACGGATCGAACACTGCTGCAACACACGATGTGATGGTAACCTTGGCAAATGACATCGGCTCATCCATCAACGCTCCGATTCCTCCTCTTGGCCCTGGTTGTCCAACAAACGCAGCGCGGCGACTAGCGTTGAAGCTTCGGCGAACGTTCTGGGAGCGATGCCAGTCCGTGACCTGACCTGGTTTAGTCGGAAAGGCAGTAACTACCGCCGAGAGGCAACACGTGCGGGCTGCGGGGTTCTGGCAGGTTCGGCAGTGCGCGCTCCTCCGTAGCGCGCGTCAGGAGAGTTCTGTTTTCTCTTGACAAAGACTTACATGGACGTCGGCAATCCGGACACGCTTAGTTCGGTGACCGATCAGTTCCAAGTGGCCCGTCATCCGCTCACAACCGGTCGAGAAGCAAACCCGATGGAGTTTGCCACTTCGCTTCGAACTTCGTTGGCGGACTCGCAGTGAACACGCCGTTGACTAGCCCTGAGACGATCCTCGAAGCTCTCCGCCGTGATTGGCAGCCAGGTCGAGCAGAACATTCACTGCAGACATGAGTATGCCGCTCGGCAACTCTCGCAGCGCTTCGATTCTCGAGTTCTCTTCATGCGCAGCGACCAGTCCAGTTCCTATCGTTGACATTTTTTTATCTACTCCGTCTAACGCTCTAACGAATTCGGCAAGTGACATCGCGATTTACAAGGACCCAGATGCAGCGCACCTTGTTACGGTCTGTAGATCTTTCCGTTTTGGTGTTGACGTTCTTCTGCACGTTTCCCCTAGTCGTGCGCGGCCAAAATAGAACCACCCAACCAACGCTGTTCGCTCCAGACATCGTCTCTACCGATCTCGACGAGGCCGGTGGCGTCTTCAGCCCCGACGGCAATGACTTCTACTTCACGCTTGTTGGGCCGTACACGACCGTCCCCCATTTCGCGATGATCTGCGTCAGCCACCTCCGAAACGGTCACTGGCAGACGCCACAGACAGTTTCGTTTTCCGGCACTTCGTTCGACATCGCGCCGAATCTTAGCCCTGACGGAAACAAGCTGTACTTCGCCTCGATTCGACCGACATCTCAAAGCAAAGTCCCACGCCTTCGCATCTGGGTGAGCGAACGCCGTGGCGAACACTGGTCAGACCCAAGGCCTTTGCCGTCGACGATCAACCGGGACGACAGCGACAGTGTCGATCCCGCTATCGCCGCCGATGGCTCGCTCTACTTCGCGTCGAAGCACAACGACTCCGCGGGTCACCTCCACATCTTCTTTGCACAGTGGGACGGCACAAAATTTCGCGAGCCCGAGAAGCTCGGGCCAGAAATCAACTCGGAATTCACCGAGGTTTCGCCCGCGCTTTCTCCCGATGGAAACACTCTGGTGTTTGCCTCGACCGCCGCGCCAGAAGATCCTGAGCGGCGCCGCAAGGAGGATCTGATCGCGTCCGGCAAACCCTACCCTCGCCAGGACCTCTATTTCTCTGTCAAACGAAACGGCCGCTGGACGCCGGCGCGTCACCTCAAACACCAAATCAACTCGTTCGCCGAAGAGGTCTACCCCTCTTTCTCGCCGGACGGAAAATTTCTCTTTTGGGGCAGCGAACGCAGCTCCTTTGATATCCCCACCAAGCGCCTTGACCGTGCGAAAATCGACTCACTCTGGCGTACTCCCTTCAACGGCCGCGGCAACATTTACTTCATCAGTGCTGATTTGCTGAACGATTCAGAAGGGGTGCAGCCTTGAACGCACCCTTCGAACGCTTTTCTCTGACACTAATCATCATTTGGGCTATATGCATGACGGTCTCGACCGCCCCCTATGCTTCCGCGGATTCCAAAACACAACTCGAACTGCTTGGTGAAGACACTGTCTCGACGGACCAGGATGAATTCGGAGCCATGCCCGACAAAGAGTGGACGACGCTGTTCTTCAATCGGTCTATTCCCGCGCACTATCACTATGTGATTTACGTTTCTCATCGCGAAAACGGCAAATGGTCGACACCCGAAACGCTGCCATTCTCAGGCGAATATCGCGACTCCGATCCTGTTCTTGCCACCGATGGTCTCACTCTCTACTTCGTTTCCGACCGGCCCGCTCAGGGTCTCGAACCGAATCGCTTTCACGCGTGGGCGGCCGACCGCAGTTCGGCGGGCTGGACAAATCTTCGCCCACTGCGAGGTCCTGTCAATGAAAAAGGAAACACCGAATTCGTTTCCTTCGCGGCCAATGGAAACCTGTATTTCACTTCCGATCGCTCCGGCACCTCCTTCGATGTCTATCGCAGTCGCCTCCTCGATGGGAAATATCAGCCCGCCGAGAATTTGGGCCCAGCCATTAACGACGGCCGCTACACGATCGAAGCGTTCGTTGCGCTTGATGAAACCTATGTCTTGCTCGGCAGCTTTGCGCGAGACAGTCTCGGCAACGCCGATCTCTACATCAGCTATAACGAGGCGGGGACTTGGTCGAAGCCCGTGAACTTAGGCCCAACGATCAACTCCAAAGCCCGCGACTATAGTCCGCGCATTTCGCCGGATGGGAAATACCGTCTCTTCTCCAGTGAGCGCGGGCTTCCCAGCGAAACACATGATCATCCGGTGAGTTACGAGGAATTTGCGCGTCGAATTCGTGGAACGCTCAACGGTCTGGGCAACATCTATCGGGTACCGTTGGCCGATGCTCTGCATGCTGCGGAAGAACAGCGCCGCGAAGGAAATTCGGTGGCCCACCCCAAATAGTAGTCTTTCGGTACCAACACTCGACGGGATGCTTGCAAACCCTACTCCGCTCGCAAAATGTACTTCCTATTCCAAAACGCGACGACCGTGCCAGTGACGTTCGACGCCGGCACCTACACCGACATCAACTTGCCGCGCGTCGACGCGATTGCCGCCAAAGATACAAACGGCAAGTTGTGGCTAGAGACAACAAATGTGGATCCTAACGAACCCGTCGTGGTCGAACTCAACCTGGCAAAGATTGCGGCGATTCTGCGCCGGAGAAACTTGCCCAGTAACATTTTCGGACACGGGTTCGACTCCGCCTCCACCATCTAATAAACAACTGAGAACATAGTGGTTTGTAAAGACATAGAAACTTCGCACAATAAATGTAGAAATGCATTGGGCAAAGGACCGCTACCTTGCTCTCCGTCTATTCCCGCCATTACTCATCCCCGCCCTTCCAGCGACCTTGAATACAAACTGCTCAAGAAACTTGACAGCGAAGCAACTTGTTCATTGGCTCGGAATAGAATTTCGCAATCCCGGCCCCAAGTACGCCAGCAATCAGGATGACAAGACCGAATAAAGGCGCCACTCCGCGCGCTGGGCTCCCAATATAAGAGAATAAACCGAACAGAAAAAAGACCACGAACATGTGAGAGAGATAGACTTCATAGCTGAACTGGCCTAGTTTGAGAAGAGGGATCAAGACCCGCGGAGCCTGCCACTGCTTCAGTGCTGCCGTCGCTACGACCATGCAGGTTCCAACCGCGAGCATAGACATGTCGAGACCATTGCGCCCCAGTCCCCAGCGATCGAGCATGAGTGAGAAGCAAAGGCACACACTTACAACTGTTATGCCAATACTGCCAATCATCCAGAGAGCGGTACTAGAGAAGCGCATTCGCGATACCAATAGTGCGGTAAGGCAGCCAAGGGCAATGGCATCCATGCTGCCGAGATACGAATACTCGTGCCAGACCTCACTGCCGTGATCGAGGAAAGTACGACCAACGGGTCCTAACAAAACAAAGGCACACAAAATTAGGATGAGTGGCTTACCGTAACCAAGCAGGCGCGAAACCCAGGGAAAAAATAAATAGAACATCTCCTCGACCGAAAGCGACCACAAGATGTCCCAATTGGCGGGCAGATAGCCGCGGCGAGCCTCCAGGACGTTGACGTGGAAAGTGAGCGCCGCGAGGAGCGCGCCTCCGAGCCCGCCTGTCTTTTGCGCGACCACGAAATGATCGACATGAGCAAAATGCAGACCGCTGAGTACTGTTAAGAGCAGAAAAAGCAGTGGCCCGATGCGCGCAAAGCGTAGCCGATAAAAATCGCGTACGCTCACTTGAGAAAGTGAGCCCCAACGTCGCAGCGAGGTGGATGTTATGAGAAATCCAGAGATAACAAAGAAGATCTGTACGCCACGCTGGCCATTCCAAAAGAGCGAGGATACGAGTTGCTCGGGCAGGGCATCTGTGAAAGCTATGTTAGCCAGCAATAAACGAATCTGAACGTGATTCATTAGCACGAACAGAATCGCTAGACCACGTAGCACATCGACCCCGTCAAGTCTTTTCCAACTATGCCTGGCAATGAAGGGCTGGTCCGAAGTCATATTTCAGTTTCGCTTACTCAGCCCGATAGAGACAAACGCCAGATGTTTCGGCGAGCGCCGTGCGATCTTCGAGCCGATGCGCAAAGTAGAAAAACTGTTTCCGATATGTCTTAGAATTCGGCGATCTTATCTAAAGCGAGTTCGATTTCACAGACGCGTCGCATAACCCGCTGACAAAAATTGGAATAGCACTCCCTCCCTCCCGTCCTTTCTGCGCTTCTTGCATGGTCGGCACTCCTGGAATTAAGCGACGCCCCTCATAACCACTCCTACCGAACAAGTACACTGACATTCTCGTTCGTGGTATAGGGAGTGGGGTACACTTGGACCGGCTTTTTCGTTCGGCAATCTACAAAACATCGATCCGCTATCTGGAGGGTTCATGACTAAAGCGCTCGCGCGAGCTACTTCGCTCGTCTGCCTGATCGCAGCATTACAGTGCGTTGCATTCGCTGGAGATACGATTCCAAAAACTGCCTGGAAGCGCGGGATCGGGGTGCCTTTAAGCAATGCGGGAACGAAGAAGCCCGATCTGCCTGTCATCGATGATGGCTACTGGCAAGGGGCTCCCGTGGGGGGTTTTGGAGCAGGCACGTTTTCGCGCGACTATGCGGGAAACTTTTCGCGCTGGCATACGAAGACCGGAGTTCACAAGTACGAGACGATCTACGCCAATCAATTCGCTATGTTTCAGCAGACGGAGGGATCGGAAGGCGTAGCCCAGGTTTTGTCTACCAGCCATCCGAAGGCCGGTTCGCTGCAAAGTTGGAAGTGGGATTATCCGGTCGGGGCTGGCGACTACTACGCTCTCTATCCGAAGTCCTGGTATGACTACCGATGGGATAAATTTCCCGCTCACGTTGTCCTCGAACAATACTCTCCCATTCTTCCCGACAATTATCGCGAGACCAGCTATCCCGTGGCGGTCTATCGCTGGCATGCTGACAATCCTACGGACAAACCGGTTCGAGTCTCTGTGTTGATTTCGTGGGCCAACATGGTTGGCTGGTCGCGCGCATATTCGCATGACTTCAGCGCCCGCCTCAGTGAAGGCGATCGCAACCACTTCATGACCGAGTCGAAGAGCGATGGAATGATGAAGGGCATTGTGTTTGATCGCAATCGGCAGAATTCGCCGCTGGTTGATGATTGGGATGGCCAGATGACGATCGCGACTCTCGAGTCTGGCGGCGCCGAGGTCAGCTATCAGATTACTTATCGCCCCGACGATGACGGCGCGGATGTCTGGGCTCCATTCGCTAAAGATGGAAAGCTCTCGAACAACGATCGTGAGTGGGTGAGCAGTGGTGAAGACATTGCGGGGGCAATCGCTGTCACTTTCACCTTGAAGCCTGGAGAAAAGCGGGTGGTTCCGATGGTAATTTCCTGGGACTTTCCGATTGCAGAATTTGGATCGGGCCGCAAGTGGTACAAGCACTACACGGATTTCTACGGCACGACGGGAACGAACGCCTGGAAGATTGCCGCCGATGGGCTGAAAAACGCTTCGGTATGGAGCGATGCGATAGATGCGTGGCAGGCTCCTTACGTGAAGGACGAGAGTAAACCTGCCTGGTACAGAGGAGCGCTATTCAATGAACTGTATGTGATCGCGGACGGCGGTGCGCTTTGGGGGCGTCCGGTGGGCTCCGACAAAAAGGTGGCGCATACTTTCGGATTTCTGGAGTGCTTCGACTATCCCTTCTACGACACGCTTGATGTTCTTTTTTACGGATCGATGCCACTGGTGAAATTCTGGCCTGATCTCGACAAACAAGTTGTAAAGCAGTTTGGCGAGACGGTTCCGACCGAGGTCGCCGACAAATATTTATGGATCTGGAAATCGCAGCAGACCGGTAAAGTTGAATTGCGTCCGCGAAAGAGTAAAGGTGCGGTGCCGCATGACTTGGGTGTCCCCACGGAAGATCCCTTCATTCAGTCAAACCAGTTTTCGTGGCAAAACACGAATGGATGGAAAGATCTGAACACAAAGTTTGTGTTGATGGTCTACCGGGACTACGTTTTCACGGGCCGCAAGGACGTCGATTTTCTGCGCCGCGAGTGGCCGGCAGTCAAAGAATCCCTCGATTATCTGGCACAGTTCGATCACAACGGCGACGGCATTCCAGAGAATGATGGCTATCCTGACCAAACCTATGACGAATGGGTTGTGCGCGGAGAGAGTGCTTACTGCGGCAGTTTGTGGCTGGCGGCGCTCAGGGCCGCTGAAGAGATGAGCAAAATCATGGCTGACTCGAAGAGCAAAGATAAATATCACGAACTCTTCACTCGAGGCCAGGCGAGTTACATAAAGAAATTATGGAACGGCGAGTACTTTCTCTACGACACGAGCAGCGAATATAGAGACAACATTCAGGCGGAACAACTTGCCGGGCAGTGGTACGCGAATATGAATGGGCTTGGCGATCTTGTGCCAGAAGATATGCAGCGCAAGGCGCTGAGGAAAGTGTTCGACTTCAATGTCATGAAATTCGGTCACGGTGAGCTGGGTGCGGTCAGTGGGATGACCTCCGATGGCAACATCATCACAAAGAAGGGCAACCAGCAGGTGGCGGAGGTATGGACTGGCGCAACATTCAGTGTGGCCGCCTTTATGCTGAGCAAGGGAATGAAGAATGAAGGTTTCCACACGGCGTGGGGCGTTTATCACGTTGTCTATGAGACGAAGGGATACTGGTTCCGGACTCCGGAGGCTTATGACGTTACCGGAAATTTCCGCGCATCAATGTACATGCGGCCAGCCGGAATTTGGGCGATGGAGATGACCGAGCCGCCGAAATAGGGCTGCGGGGCAGAAATAGCTCCAAGCTTTGCTCAAAGGAAAGCCGATTTATGTTTACCCCTTTCGTATTCTGGCTGTGGGCGGCTGGCCTGACTTTCCTTATTGCCGGGCTGCTTATGTTCCGGAGAGAATTACTCACTTCCTCTGGACTGGATAAGCTGGTCGCTCTCGGGCCGGTGTTCGTCAGTTCCGCGTTGGCGGTGTTCGCGGCGGAACACTTTGTGGCACCGAGGCTCTTAGCGCAAATGGTTCCAATCTGGATGCCGGTGCGACTTTTCTGGGCCTACTTTGTAGGCCTCGCTTTGGTCTCCGCGGCCATCAGTCTGGTGGCAAGAAAATTCGTGCGCCTTTCAGCCACTCTCCTCGGCTTGCTGTTTTTTATCTTTGTTCTGACGATCTATCTTCCGTTCGCAATCAAGCACCCCACAAACCGATTCGGCTTGAATTTCGTGCTGAGAGAGTCGTCTTTCGCCGGGGGAGCGTGGGCCCTTGCCGGCAGTCAGATTCGCAAGTCGCGGACGGGCAACCGAAATTGGATGATCACATTTGGCCGTTTCTCGATGGGCTCTGCGGCAATTTATTTTGGCAGCGAGCAGTTGCTTCATCCGGAGTTTGCGCCTGGAGTTCCCGACACTATGCTGACTCCAGCCTGGGTGCCTGTTCACGCCTTCTGGGGTTATCCTGTCGGAACGTTCTTACTGTTAGCGGGCCTCGCGTTAGTGCTTAACAGGCGCCCACGCGCTGCCGCGATTGGCATTGCCGTGGTGATGATCCTGATCGCAGTCTTCCTCCATCTGCCTGTCCTAGCCTTGACGCACAACCCCGCGCAGATGACCGACGCTATCAACTTTGTCGCGGATACACTCCTTTTCGCCGGAACCGCGCTCTTGGTCGCTGGCGCAGTGCCGCAGGCGGTCAGATAGCTCCGAGGCGTTAGGTCATCATGAAAACAAAAGAGATAACGAGAGTGAAAGAGAAATTCAAAGTACAAGTCAACAAGAAAAATTCGTTCCTGTGGCTCTTCGAGCCGCTTGAAGATGACCCAAGATTCGTTCAGAGAAAACTTTTCGGCTTTGATGCCGCCTATCTCGATGGCCGACTTTACGTTGCCGTCCGAGACGGCCAGGATCCGTGGTCCGGCCTGCTGGTGTGCACTTCGCGCGAACATCACACTGCCTTGCTCTCCGAATTCCCCGGTTTACAACCGCATCGCATTCTCGGCAAATGGCTCCACATCTCCCAATCCTACCCCGAATTTGAATCAACAGCTACCGCAGTGATCTCCCTGGCACTACGCAGGGATTTTCGGCTTGGCGTCGACTCTCTTGCTACTCGCCCGCGCACGTCGCGCCCACGTCAACTCCCATAGTCAATGCGTAAGAGTCGTATGAGGCGTTGCGTGAAGGGTCGTACGAGGGGTTGCATTGATTCGTATCACGGTATCGCTTCAACGATACCGGCACGCCAGAATCACATCCCTTTTAGGGGCTCGTCGCTCTCAACGCGCCAATATCGCGCCGGTTCTCGCTAGCACCGCCACCTCAGTTCATGCCTCGCGATTTCGCTTTGCCCATTGACTATAACCTTATTCTTATATAAGCTATTACTTATGATAATGCTGGACACAGCGTTCGCAGCCCTAGCCGACCCAACCCGTCGCGCGATTCTCGCCCGTCTCGCCAAGGGAGAGGCAAGCGTCATGGAACTCGCCAGGCCTTTCGAGATGACCCAGCCTGCGATCTCGCAACACTTGAAAGTACTCGAGGACGCGGGCCTCGTCGTTCAACGCATTGACGGTGCCAGGCGCCCTCGCCGACTAGCGAAGGCGGGCATTCAAGCCATGGACCAGTGGCTCGCGATGCTGCGCAAAGCCCTCGACAAAAACTACAACCGGCTGGACATCGTCCTCGACGAGGTTATGGCCGAGATGCAACCGCACAAGAAAGGGAAAAACTAGATGAGCAACCCAGCAATGAAATCGACTCCGAAGTCCGCATCGAAACTCACCTTGAAGACCGAAGGCGACAGACTCGTCGTCGTCACCCGGCATTTCGCCGCGCCTCCCGAAGCCGTCTATCGGGCACACACCGAACCAAAGCTGATTCAGAAATGGCTGCTAGGACCCGAGGGTTGGACGATGCCCGTCTGCATCAACGAGCCCAAGCCCGGAGGTAAGATCCGCTACGAATGGTCGAACGGCAAAGGTGGGAGTTTTTCTCTAACCGGAGAGTATGTGGAACTGCAGCCTCACAGCAGAATCGTGCACGTGGAACGCATGCACATGCCGGATACGACTCCCGACAGCCAGGTAGAAACAAGATTCGAAGCTGACGGCGATGGAACTCTGATGACCTTGCGTATGACGCTACCCGATGCCAAAACGCGCGCCGCCATGCTAACGTCCGGAATGGAATACGGGATGGAAGCAAGCTATGTCCGTCTGGAAGGCATGATCTAACCAATTAAGATCCCAGTCTCCACTGACTCGCTCATCGTGAATTTGCGATGAGCGAGTTCTTTCCGCTACCCCGATCGCCTGGTTCACGTTCTATCGGCGATCGACCTTCGGTTGGTGCATCAGAACGTGCAAGAGTACGGTCGTCCGGAATCTTATAAGGCTACGCTCAAACATCCGGTAGCTGCATGGCACCCAGTACCGCCTTCGCGTCTTACCTGCGTGATACTATCTGTCCGACTAGGAATACCTATGCGCCCAAGCCCTCTCACATCTCGTCTGAAACCAGTTGCAAGTTTGTGCATTCTTGGCTTCATCCTCCTAGGTCATTCAATAGTCACGGGCCAAACTGTTCCGGTTGGCGCGCCTCTACCTGGTCCGGTTCAAAGGGAGAAAATCCGAGCAAGCTACGGCAAATTGCCTCTCAGTTTCGAGGCCAACCAGGGGCAGACCGATCCCCGTGTTAGGTTCCTGACTCACAGCGGAGCCTTCTCCCTCTTCCTCACATCTGACGAGGCGGTAATGGCCTTGCGGGAAGGCAAGCCGAAGAAGGGACTCGCGACCGCGAATGTTTTGCGATTGAAGTTGCGGGGCGCGAATGCGACTGCTTCAATTACTGGGCAGGAACAGCTACCTGGCACCAGCAATTATTTTATCGGCAGTGATCCGGCGAAATGGAGTACGAACGTGCCGACTTTCGCCAAGGTGAAGTATGCAGGGATCTACTCCGGGATTGATCTGGTTTATTACGGAACTGATCGACAACTGGAGTACGACTTCGTCGTACAACCGGGAGCAGATCCAAAGCGCGTCAGCTTCGACGTCGATGGCGCAACTGCTGTTCGGGACAACGCGAATGGCGATTTGCTATTTAGCATGACGAGTGGCGACATTCGCTGGCACAAGCCCGTCGTGTATCAAGAGAAAAACGGGAAGCGGGTCTCGATTGCAGCGCGCTATCAGATTGCCGGAAACCGCGTAGGTTTCGAGTTGGGTGAGTACGACG
>JAYVCW010000201.1:0-17743 GCA_043749775.1 Acidobacteriaceae bacterium
CGAAGATTCGCCTCAGCCTTGTGCCCTCGACGATCGCGAATGGTCAGCAGGTTGGGACGACCGCGAACCAGATCTAGACGCCTCATTCTTGAAGGCAAATTATCGAGCCGGAATCTATCTCAAGGAACGATCCGTTGATCCCCGAGATTTGACCAGTGCTGCCGTTGACGCTTGCCGCCATCGCAGCGTAGATTTCTCCTCTGGCAATCAAGTACTTGAAGTGATACTGAACGAGGGAAAAGCATCCGGCGTTCGAACCAGCAAGACATCTTTCTCAGGGGGGATGGTGGTAAATTGCGCAGGGGCTTGGGCCGGTCAATTTTCTCCCTATCCAATTCCTACTCGTCCCGTAAAAGGCCAAATGCTTTGCGTCATCATGCCGCAGAGGGAAATGATTCGGCACGTCGTGCGAACGCCAGCCGTATATCTCATCCCGAGGAGCGACGGGCGTATGCTTATCGGCGCGACGGCCGAAGAGTCAGGCTTTGATAAACGTACTGTACCGGAGACAATTCAAGAGTTACGACAAGCCGCGCTCGACATCGTTCCAAAATTATCCGAGGCTCGGTTTCTGGATGCATGGGCAGGATTGCGACCCGCAACCCCGGATTTACTGCCAATGCTCGGGCCGACCGTGATAGCAGGATATTTCGTGGCGACGGGGCACTTCCGCGACGGCATTCTTTTGGCACCGATTACGGCGAAGCTCATGGGTCAAGTGATGACCGGCCAGAAACCTTCGATTGATATCGCTAATTTTTCCGCCGACCGATTCGTGCGTGAAGCTCGATGGAGCGCTAGCTGAAAGGGCTTCATTCATTCAGTTATACTTACCGTTTTCCGATCTTATTCCTCAACTCTTAGCGAACTGAAAGGCAACAAATGGGCTCTACAGCAGTCGATTTCGCTCGCAGCAACCAATCGCGTTTTCTTGAGGAACTCAAGACCCTTCTCCGCATTCCGAGCGTGAGCACGCTCGAGGAACATAAAGGTGACGTGAAGAAGGCGGCGGAATACGTCGCAGCAGATCTACGTCGCATCGGCATGGAGAACGTCGAAATCATTCCGACAAAAGGCCACCCACTGCTTTACGCCGACTGGTTGCACGCCCCGGGGAAGCCAACTGTGTTGATGTACGCGCATTATGACGTTCAGCCACCCGATCCGGTTGAGGAATGGCAGACGCCTCCATTCGAACCCACTGAGCGCAACGGCAATCTTTACGCTCGCGGTGCGGTCGACGACAAGGGCCAGTTGTGGATGGAAGTGAAGGCGCTCGAATCGCTGATGCGCGCCCACGGCGGCAAACTGCCAATCAACGTAAAAGTGATTTTTGAGGGTGAAGAAGAGGTGGGAGGCGAGTCGATTGCAGCTTACGTGCGAAAAGAGAAATTAGAATTGAAAGCCGATTTCGCGCTTGTCTGCGATACAGAATTGTTTGCGCCGAATCTCCCAACGCTTTGCGTTGGGTTGCGAGGCCTCGTCTACACCGAGATTGAAGCCTTCGGAGCGAAGACCGATTTGCACTCCGGCATGTACGGAGGCGCGGCTCCCAACCCATTATTCGCGCTCATAGAAATTATCAGCAAACTCAAAGATGCCAAGGGCGCGATTCTAATTCCGGGGTTCTATAAGGGGGTGAAAGCTCCGAGCAAAGATGAACTGAAAGCTTGGAAGCGGCTTCCCTTCAACGAAGAGCATTATCGCAAAACAGAAGTGGGCTCGAAGATTTTGACGGGCGAGCCGGGTTACTCCGTCCTTTACAGAACCTGGGCTCGCCCCACGCTAGAAGTGCACGGCATGCCGGGAGGATTCGTAGCTCCAGGAGCAAAGACTGTAATTCCGGCGAGAGCTTCGGCGAAAGTCTCTATGCGCCTCGTCCCCAACCAAGATCCTGAGGACATCCTCAAGCGCTATACAGCTTTCGTGAAGAAGCTGACGCCTAAAGGGATCGAAACGAAGATCAAAGTCTGGAGTAAAGGCCCGGCCTGCGTGGTTGGCACCGACAACAAGTACATCAAGGCCGCGACCGAAGCGCTGCACGACGCTTTCAAGAAAGAGACGGTCTTCATCCGCTCGGGGGGATCGATTCCGATCGTGACCGACTTTCAGGATGTGCTGAAGATTCCTTCGGTGATGATGGGATTTGGCTTACCCGATGACAATTTGCACGCTCCGAACGAGAAGTTCCACATTCCCAACTTCTATAAGGGCATTGAAACCATCTGCCTCTTCTTCGAGAAACTGGCGTAGAGGCGGGGCTTGCCGGTTTCCCAGCGAAACGCAGGCCCTCACCGCAGGGCACAAGACTCAGGTAAGATATAAGGGGTGAGGTTTCCGCATGCGTACGCGTTTCATAGCATCAGCGGCCTTGTTTTTAATGGTTACGGTGTTGTCGGCTCCATGGCTTGAGTCTGAGTCGGAGGGAATACCGCATTTTAATGAGCATTCTCCGGCTGCCGGAACAGAATTGGCGCCGATACTCACGAAAGATCAACTGTGGGGCTCAAACGCGCAGTTTCCGTATCAGACCCATGCATACGAGTTGGCAGCGAAGATCGCGAAAGTGCTCTACCAGCAACCCTGCTATTGCTATTGCGATCGCAGCATGGGGCATAAGAGTCTCCATAGTTGCTTTTCAAGCACACACGGTGCCGAGTGCGCCACCTGTCTCAAGGAGCTTTACTACACTTACACTATGAACAAGCAGGGCAAAACGGCCGGCGAAATTCGCGCTGGAATTATCAAAGGCGATTGGAAGCTCATCGACCTCGAGGGCGCGGCAAGAATTAATTAAGCAAAGCAATATCTAAGCGAAGCGACATAATCCGATATTTCGTACTTGATCTCACTCCACTTAAAGGCGGTTTGATGGCACTGAAATTAGCCCCCAAGAAACAAGCGACGGAAGATCCCCGACACACTCAGGCCGTGCATAGCTACGAACAAGGCCTGCGCGCTATGCAGGAGCACAAGTTCGACAAGGCTAAGGGCCACCTGCAAAAAGTTTTAACTGGCCCCGACAAATCGCTTGCCGACCGAGCCAGGGTTCACATGTGCGGCTGCGACAAAAATCTGGATAAGCCCGGGCTGCAGTTCAAATCGACCGAAGAGCACTATGACTACGCCGTTTCATTGATCAATACTGGCGACTATGTAACTGCCCGCGAGCACCTCGACAAGCTCCTCAAGCAGCAGCCGAAGGCCGAATACGTTCTCTACGGATTAGCCGCCCTCGATTGCTTGACCGGACATCTGGAAGAATCTCTCAAGACCCTTGGCGAGGCGATCCAGGTGCGGCCGGCGTTGCGGTTCCAGGCGCGAAATGATGCAGACTTTCAGAACCTTGTCGAAGACCCGCGTTTCACCGAGCTCCTCTATCCCGATCCCGGAGCCGGAGAGGGTGAGCCAGAAGAAGAAGTCAGCATCTACTAAGCTGCGCGATCTCGGCCAGAACCTTATCGGCTAAAAGCAATTGGCTAGAAATACCATTGAGGCGGAATGCTCCCTCAGCGATCAAACTCATCTGAATTGACCAAGCGTGGACCGGAACTTCGGGTGGTGGCAATCGGCGGCGGTACCGGTCTGTCTACCCTTCTTAAGGGATTGAAGCGTTACGTCACCACTCCGGCGATGGCTTCGCCCGGCCAAACTACTATCAGCGAATTGAGCGGCGTAGTCACGGTTAGCGACAATGGTGGCTCCAGCGGTCGCCTGCGCAATGAACTCAACATGCTGCCGCCGGGCGATATTCGAAACTGTATCGTCGCACTCTCCGAAGACGAAGCCCTGCTCTCTCGCTTGTTTCAGCATCGCTTTCAAAAGGGCTCCGGCCTAGAGGGTCACAGCTTCGGAAATCTATTTCTTGCCGCGCTAACCTCGATCACGGGAGACTTCACCGAAGCGGTGCGATTGTCTTCTGAAATTCTTCTGACTCGCGGACATATATATCCCGCAACCATGACGGCGGTTGAACTGGAAGCCCTATTCGATGACGGCACTCGGGTTCTGGGCGAGACGCAAATCACGGCGAGTCAGGGGAAGATTAAAGAGCTTTCCCTTGTGCCTCCTGATGTACAACCCATGCCACAGACACTTAAAGCCATCGCGGACGCCGATCTCATCACCATCGGCCCGGGCTCCCTCTTCACTAGCCTTATTCCTAATCTGCTGGTGCGCGGCATCTCGAAAGCCGTCTCCGATTCGAATGCCGTTAAGGTCTTTATTTGCAATTTGATGACTCAGGCTAATGAAAGTTTAGGTCTAACCGCCGCCGAACACATTCGCGCCCTCAACAATCATGCTGGAGTCCAATTGTTCGATTACGCGATGATGAATCGCACGCCGGCATCGGAAGACTTGCTTAAAAAGTATGCGTTGGAGGGCGCCTCGCAAATCGTGGTGGATTCGGAGGCGATCGAGGCGCTCGGCGTCTGCCCCCTCATGGGCGACTACCTCGGCGCGGGGATTGTGGCACGCCATGCCACCGACAGAATCGCGCACGATCTCATGGCCTTGATGGCTCAGTCTCCAGAGCGCCACGCCGTTCGCAGCTGAGTTGTCACCTTCTCATACGATGCAGCAAATTTTGCTCGCCTCTAGCAAGCAAGGCATTCGCGATATAGTTAGATTTGCATGACGACAGCTTCCGCTAATCAAAACAAATCTTCAACTCCACGAACAGCCATAGCGATCATGGCGGCTGGCAAGGGTACCCGGCTTAAATCCAAGCATCCTAAAGTGATGCATGAGGTCGGGGGCAAGGCGATTTTGGCCCACGTGATTGCCGCGGCGACAAAAGTTATACCGGCGCAGGACGTCTACGTGATCATCGGACACGAGGCAGAGCGTGTGCGGCAGGCGGTCGCGGGGACGGGTGTGAATTTCGTGAACCAATCCGAACAACGCGGAACGGGACATGCGCTTATGGTCTCGCGCGAAGCACTGGCGGGGAAATACGACCAGGTCATCGTACTCTCCGGCGATGCTCCTCTCATTACACCGGAGACGATTAGAAAGTTGATCGATTTCCATGTCGCGCAAGGGTCGGCCATGACCTTGCTTACTGCAGATTTAAGAAATCCTTACGGCTATGGCCGCGTCGTCCGTAAAGACGGCGACGCGGAGGTCGACGCCATCTTTGAGCAAAAAGCTGCGACGGAAGAGCAGCGGGAAATTCGCGAGATTAATTCCGGCTTCTATGTCTTCAACACGGAGGCGCTCTACCGGTACATCGATAAGCTTTCGACCTCGAACGCGCACGCCGAGTACTACCTCACCGATATGGCGGCCCTGTTTAACGGAGCGGGAAAGAAAGTCACCGCCATCAAAACCGCCGATGCTGAAGAAATTCTAGGCAGCAACACCCGCGCCGAAATGATGGATCTCGACGCTCTGGTCCGGCACGCCAAGACCACAGCTCTTCTCGATCAAGGGGTAACGATTTTCTATCCGCATACATGCGTGATTGACAGCGATGTTGAAGTCGGGGCGGACACGGTGATCGAACCCTTCGTCCAACTTTTAGGAACGACGAAAGTCGGCTCGGATTGCCGCATCCGCTCTTACAGCGTGATCGACAATTCTGAAATTGGCGACGGCGTAACCATCCGTCCCGGAACCATCATGCAAGACTCGCGCGTTGCCAAGGGCGCGATGATCGGACCCTATTCTCACCTTCGCCCCGGAAGCGACATCGGCGAAGGCGGTCACGTCGGAAATTTCGTCGAAACCAAAAACGTGAAGTTAGGAAAAGGCTCGAAGGCAAATCATCTCTCCTACCTGGGCGACGCCGACATCGGTGAAGGAGTAAACATCGGTGCGGGCACGATCACTTGCAACTACGACGGCGTCAATAAAAATAAGACAATCATGGAAGACGGTGTATTCATTGGCAGCGACTCGACGCTGGTGGCACCCGTCACCATTGGCCGCGGGTCGTACGTGGCGGCAGCAAGTTGCATTACCGAAGATGTTCCCGCAGATGCGCTCGCACTCGGGCGGTCGCGGCAAACCATCAAAGAGGGATGGGCGCGCCAGAAACGCGACCAACGCAAAGAAAAAAGATAGAACATCATTCCGGCGACCTGAACGCCGGTGGTGCGCGAGGTGCTTCAGCCGATTTTCACTGTCGACAATTGGAATACACTAAGACCTGTTTAAAATATTAAGTCCTATGACGCCACAGCCCCCAACCCAGGAATCACCCCCGGTCCGCTATGATGTTTCGCTCCTGACTGCCGAAGACTGTTACCTCTTCAATGAAGGCAGCCACTATCGCATTTACGAGAAGATGGGCGCGCACGTCGCGGAAATGAAAGGCGTGAAAGGCACGATATTTTCCGTGTGGGCTCCAAATGCACGGCAGGTTTCGGTGATTGGAAGCTTTAACGGGTGGGATCCGCAATCGCACCAGTTGCGGCCCAGAGGCAACTCTGGAATTTGGGAAGGCTTTATAGCCGGCGTCGAAAAAGGGGCCCTATATAAATTTAGAATTGGCTCGACGCAACACGGGTACCGGGCTGAGAAGGCAGATCCGATCGGCCTTTTCGCCGAGCGCGCTCCTCGCACGGCTTCCGTTGTTTGGAATCTCGATTACAAGTGGGAAGATGCAGCCTTCTTGAAAAAGCGCGCAGCTGCCAACTCGCTGCACGCGCCAATGTCGATCTACGAAGTGCATCTCGGCTCATGGATGCGCGTTCCGGAAGAAGACAATCGTTCGCTCAGCTACCGGGAAATCGCTCCGCGCCTTGCCGAGTACGTGAAGAAGATGGGATTCACCCATGTCGAGCTGCTCCCTATTATGGAGCACCCTTTCTACGGCTCGTGGGGCTATCAGACGACAGGCTACTTCGCGCCCACTTCACGCTACGGCACGCCGCAAGACTTCATGTACTTTGTCGACTATCTGCATCAGCATGACATCGCAGTGATTCTGGACTGGGTGCCATCGCACTTCCCCTCCGACGGCCACGGTCTGGCTTTTTTCGATGGCACTCATCTTTTCGAGCACGCAGATTCGCGGCAGGGATTTCATCCGGACTGGAAGACCTACATTTTTAATTACGGACGCAGCGAAGTGCGCAGCTTCCTGATGTCGAGCGCGATGTTTTGGCTGGACAAATATCACATCGATGGTTTGCGCGTAGATGCGGTTGCGTCCATGCTGTACCTCGATTATTCGCGACAACCCGGCGAATGGATTCCAAATCAATACGGCGGCCGGGAGAATCTCGAAGCCATCGAGTTCTTGCGCCGCTTCAATCTTGAAGCATACAAAGAGCATCCCGACACGCAGACCTTCGCTGAAGAATCGACTGCCTATCCCATGGTGTCGCGCCCAACTTACCTCGGGGGCCTTGGCTTTGGCATGAAGTGGGACATGGGGTGGATGCACGACACCCTGGACTATTTTCAGAACGACCCCATCCACCGCAAATATCGCCAGAACATGCTGACTTTCCGCATGCTCTATTCGTTCCAGGAAAATTTTGTACTGCCGCTCAGCCACGACGAGGTCGTCCACGGCAAAGGATCGCTGATCAATAAAATGCCGGGCGATGACTGGCAGAAATTTGCCAACCTGCGCCTGCTCTACGCCTACATGTTCGCGCAGCCCGGAAAGAAGTTGCTCTTCATGGGATGCGAGTTTGGACAATATCAGGAGTGGTCGCACGATCGCAGCCTTGATTGGAATCTGGTGGAAGGTCCGATGCATCGCGGCTTAATGAACTTCGTTGAGCAGCTCAATCGTGTCTATCGCAGCGAGACTCCGTTGCATTGGTACGATAATGACCCTCGAGGATTTGAGTGGATCGATTGCAATGATGCTCCCGCAAGCGTTGTGTCTCTGCTGCGCAAGGGTAAAGATGGCGAGAATCCTGTTCTCGTCATCTGCAATTTCACCCCAGTGCCGAGAGTTGGCTATAAAGTCGGAGTGCCATTGGCTGGATACTGGAAGGAATTATTGAACAGCGATGCTTCCGATTACGGCGGCAGTGGCATGGGAAACATGGGTGGCGCAGAGGCGCTCGCGGAAGAGACCCACGGACAACCTCACTCATTACGATTGACGCTACCGCCGCTGAGTGCGCTTTTCTTTAGAAAAGTCTGACGAGAAAAGTCTGGAGGGGTTTCGTTCCTTTCTCTCCATCAGCAACTCTGTTTCGCTCCAGACAATAATCGATAGTCGAAACCGCGCATCGGTCAGGCACCGCGACTGCTCCCGGCAATCTGCTAGACTCGCAAAGAGTCATCACATCTAGCATGCGCATTCTGACGCGCTACATTTTGCGGGAGGTTATCTCCCACGCCTTGGTCGGCGCGGCGGTTTTTACCTTTGTTCTCTTCACACGAGACCTCGGCCGGATTCTTGAGCTCGTAGTCCGCAACAGTGCCCCGCTCCCGAGCGTCGCCGAAGTCTTTTTCTTCACTATCCCTGTCGCACTCACCTACACCATTCCGATGGGGGTGCTCGTCGGCATTCTCATCGGACTTAGTCGGCTGGCGGCGGACAGCGAAGTGACGGCCATGCGCGCAAGCGGCATGGGTGTCTGGACTTTTCTGCGCGTCATTTCGATTTTCGTCATCGTCGGCTGGCTGCTGGCGCTTGCGAACAGCATGTACGTGGCTCCAAAATCGCTTGCCGCGCTAGGCGGGCTGCAGGACAAGCTGAAGTCTTCTCAAGCCAGTTTCGAAATTCAGCCGCGCGTGTTTTACGAAGGATTTCCGAAGAGCGTTCTCTACGTGCAGGACATCAAAGCTCTTTCAACCGCGGCCAAATGGAAAGGAATTTTTCTCGCCGATCTCACCGATCCTGCATCGCCGCGCATCAGTCTCGCGCATGAAGGAATGCTCGTAAGTCAGGGAGCGGATACGCTCGATCTTCATCTGAGCGACGGTTCGACGCATGAAACCGATCCCAAGAATCCAGACCAGTATCAGATTTCGACTTTTCAGACGACGGATATTCCGATTCAAGTTCCGACTGCTCAAAGTAGCGGCGAGCATGAGCCTACAACCCTGGGCGAAATGAGTAGCGCTGAATTATTACGCATCGGCGGCGGTAGCGATCCAGTGGCGAGTCGGTGGCACATGATCGAATTTCATCGCCGTCTCGCGCTTCCCACCGCGTGCCTGGTGTTTGCGATGGTTGGAATTCCTCTCGGACTCTCATCCAAGAAGGGCGGGAAATCGAGCGGTTTCGTTATCACCATCCTTCTGGTTTTTCTTTTCTACTCCATATCGTTGATTGGAGTATCGTTTGCGCGGCAGGGGCGGGTGTCGCCCGCAGTGGGTGTGTGGCTGGCGGACTTCGTTTTTCTAATCGGCGGCGCGTTCTTGCTCTGGCAGTCGGAGCGGCGCCCGATCGAGTTGACTGCCCTTCGCTCCTGGATGCGCGGATGGATGAAAAAGACTGCTCTCGCCGCGCCGCTGAAATCGGCCGTGGTCGAGCGGCGTCACCTGTTTCATCTGGGTTTTCCGACGATTCTCGACGACTATGTGCTGCGTGACTTCACGTTGTATCTGGCGATGATTGCTGGGTCGTTCGTCATGCTGTTGCTGGTGTTCACGCTGTTTGAGCTCTTCGGCGACATTCTGCGCAACGGAGTGTCACTGCTTGTTGTTGGCGAGTACCTGCTCAACGTGACGCCTTATTTCCTGTATTACCCGATAGCGCCGCTCAGCATGCTGCTTGCTGTGCTTGTCACCTTCGGCCTCTTGCAACGGACCAACGAAATCACCGCAATCAAGGCGACCGGCATAAGTCTCTACCGCATCGTCATCCCGGTGCTCGTGGCGTCGATAGTGATCGCCGGCACTTTATTTCTCTCCGATCAACTCTACCTTCCACGCACCAACAAGCGACAAGACGCGCTCCGCAACCGCATTAAGGGCAAGCCCGCTCAAACCTATCTTCGCCCCGAGCGGCAATGGATTTTCGGCCAGCATAACGACATTTACTACTACCAGTTTTTTGACGCCGATCGAAATACCTTCGGAGGAATTTCGGTCTTTGAATTTAATCCCAGAACTTTTCAAGTCACGCGCCGTATCAAAGCTGACCGGGCGCACTGGTCAAACTCGCTGGGAAAGTGGATCTACGAAGGCGGGTGGCAGCGAAGTCTGAGCGGTTCTGCGATTGACAACTACAACAAATTTGATGTGGCTACGTTCGATGAGCTCACGGAAACCCCACTTTATTTCAAGAAAGAAATTAAACAATCTTCGGAGATGAGTTACGAGGAATTGCGGACCTACATTCACGACCTCGAGCAGGGAGGATTTGATGTGGTACGCCTGCGCGTCCAACTGCACAAAAAGATCGCCTACCCGCTGATCACTTTGGTGATGGCGGTGCTTGCGGTTCCTTTCGCTATGTCGGCGGGCAAACGCTCCACCCTTGCCGGAGTTGCTACGGCGATCGGCATAGGAGTCGTATATTGGACCGTCTCTGGTTTATTTGAAGCGATGGGTAATCTTAGCCAACTGCCCCCCGCTGTGGCGGCGTGGTCTCCAGACCTGGTTTTCGGCTTTATCGGAGGGTATTTAATTCTCCGCATGCCGACATGAGCCTTCAGCCTTTGCCATAATCGGCAAGCCCTCAAAAAAATATGGCATCGCTTCAGCGATGCCATGATGTTCCCAAAAACAGATTGCCTTAGAGCCTTCCGAAGCAGAGGAGGAATCTAGACGAAGACCTCTCCGGGCAGACGGATTAGAGTCCGCGAAGCTAGCGTATTTGCTATGAACCGCTTCGGGGGTTCGTTGCCCGTCGACTTTATTTGCTTACGTTCGATGCGCATTTTTAGCGCTCGTTCGATGTTTCGCAGCTCAAGATTCTCCGCGGCAGTAAAGAGCGTAGATGCTCGGCCTAGCAACCCTGCGCGGCCAGTTCGGCCTACGCGGTGGATAAAGTCTTCCGCCATCTTGGGCAAGTCGTAGTTGATGACGTGTGCGACATCGTCAACGTGCAACCCTCGGGATGCTACGTCGGTTGCGACCAGAATCTGGTAGCGCCCTTCCTGAAATCCGCTGAGAGCGGCATTACGTTGCGATTGGGTACGATCGCCGTGAATCATGGCCGAGGAAAAACCGTCGCGCTCAAGATCTTTCGCGAGGCGTTGCGTGCCACGCTTGGTGCGGGTAAAGATCAAGGTTTGGCCCTTTTCCGCGTATAGCAGCTGGCGCAGGGTTTCGAGTTTTTCAGAAGGCCGTACCTCGTAAGCTTCGAGCTGCACGCTCTCCGCCGGTTTCAAGACGGAACCGAGTGCCACTCGCACCGGTTCGCGCATGTAATCGTTTACCAGCGCAGCGACCGATTGTTCCATGGTCGCCGAGTAGCAGAGCGTCTGCCGTTTTTGCGGAAGAACCTGAAGAATGCGCCGGATCGCGGGCAGAAATCCCATATCCAGCAGTCGGTCGGCTTCGTCGAGGACGAGAATCTTGACGTTCCTCAAGTCGGCAAACCTGCGTGTGATGAAGTCCTGCAAGCGCCCTGGAGTAGCAATCACAAACTCGCATCCGGTACGCAGGCTGTGAAGCTGGGACTTTTCAGCAACCCCGCCAATGACTAACGCTGCGTTAGGCATGCTGCGGTCTCGCAGCTGTTCGTACTGCTCCTGAACCTGCATGGCCAACTCGCGCGTCGGCAGTAATACGAGCGCTCGGACGCTCTTTGAAGCTGCGCCTTTTGGCGAATCTTTCTTGGCTTGATGCTGCTGGGTCGACTCGGCTCGCAGCATCTCGATGATCGGGATCAGGAACGCCAGCGTCTTGCCGGTTCCGGTCTGCGCCGTGCCGATCACGTCTTTGCCTTCCAAGGCAGGTGCAATTGCCCGGGCTTGAATGGGGGTGAGGGTAATAAATTGAGCCGCCGCCAACTTCTGCTGCAAAGCAGAAGATAAGGGCAGTTCGGTAAATGTTGTCATTCGATTGTGTTCTTTCTGGAGAGGCCGAATCGATTTCCCACACTTATGTCTTTCGATCGTCAAAAGAGACGTCTTCAAGACTAGCTATTGAGAGTGTCTTGCCGCTCGCAATTAAGTTGGCGCTGGGACGAACGGCGGGCAGGAAATGCGGAGGTGGTGCGGATCCATCAGGATCCCCGCTTAACGAGCTTACCGTAGCAAAAGCGTTAGGTTGATTATAGCAGATGCACGAAAAAGGGTGCATTACGCAGGGTCATGTTCCTTTGAGCTAGATCCAGGCTTGGGGCATACGCCGGAGCAATATCCGGAGCAAATATCCCGTAAATCCCAAAAAAACAGGCCAGACATGGCGTCTGGCCTGCATAAAGAAGCTAGAGTGACAGGTTAAGGAGCAGCAGCGACAACCGCGTTCACGAAGTTCAATCCATTTGGCGTGCCCAGTCCGGTCACGTCGTCCCAGCCCGGCTTCGTAACCAGGGTGGAGTCGGTGCCAAAGGTCAGGTCATACCACCGGGTTGAACTGCCCTGATACAGCGCGCTGAGGAATTGGGTTGTGTTTTCGAGCGGCGCCGCAAGTTTTCGTGCCGTTTCAACGAGCACCGGAGCGGGAGGGTTGAAAATGTACCCGTGCACATCCTGGCCGTTATCAACCGCCAGCACGTCCTTGATTGCCCCGGAAGGAAGCGAATAAAGAAGTGGTGCAGCCTGACCGAGAGGTGCTTTGCTGCCGGCTGCCTGGTTGGTGATCGCCCAAACGCCCGAGAACACTGGGGTCGCCAAGCTGGTTCCACCAATCACTGCCAGGTAGGTCGTTCCCTGTATGGAGATGATTACGTTCACCCCGGTGTAGGGATCCGCGATGTAGGAAATATCGGGAACCTTGCGTTTGCTGCCCCCGAGACTTTTTTGATATGCCGGCTTCGGCCAGATAGCGCTTGTGCCTCCGCCTGAACCGAAGATAAAACCAAGATGTAGCGGCGGATCATACGGTGGGTTGGGATCCGGATAGCTGAGACGAGTTAGGTTGTTTCCCCATCCAGTCTGAATTTGAATCGAGTTGTTGCTGTGGAGAAATAAGCTGGTTCCGCCGATTCCGGTTGCGTATGGAGCAGACGCCGGCATGACAACGCTTGGCGGTACCGATATTCCGAAATCATCTAAGATGAGCTGAACATTGTCTCCCCAATCGCCTGAGGCGAAGTTGGCGGAGATGCCCAAAGAAGCGGCAAGTTCGGTCATGGCATACTCGGTCTTCAAAAACGACTGTCCCCCAAAAAGCACATCGAGAATTTCGAAACCCGCCCAGCTGTTGGAGATCTGGTATCCCAAATCGCCATTCGCATAATTGGTGATCACTTCTGGATTCTCAATCGCCCAGAATTCCGCGATGTCGAGCGAATTTGCATCGGGAGCCACTACCAGTGCGATGTTAGCGCCGGGAGCGACCGCGTGTGCCCATTCGACGTCAAGACTTGTCTCTACATTCCATGATCCGCAGTTCTTGCTGGCCGCACAGGAAACCTTGCCGCCGGGGTAGTAAATTTTAAAGTTGGCTCCGGTCAGTTCCGGTAATCCGTAGATGGACGAAAAGATGTTAGCGTCTTTACGAATCGTGTCAGAACCATAGGCGTCGACGATGACAATCGTCTGCCCAGTACCGTCCCATCCTTTGTTGTAAACTCCGTTAAGCCCGTACGCCGTTTGGACTTCTTTCGGAGTGTAGCCAGGGCAAGAAAAGTTTGCGTCGTCCCCGTAACGATTCCCGGAATAAGTTGCCTTTGGGTAGCCCCCGTTGGTTGTGAAGTGAACAGTTTGAACTCCGTTCAAACAGGTTGTTGCAGCCGCCGCACTCGCCTTAAGCTCAGTTGCGCCAAGGGGGACTGCGGAAACAGGCTTCCCCGTCTCGGGATTGAACTGCCTCGCCAGGGTTGGTCGCGGAGCGAAGTCGTTCAGGCCGTGCACCGACTGAATCAGGGCTCCAACCGCTCCAGGAACGTTGGCCGCCCCGCTGCTGACACGGTGGACTACTCCCTGCATGCTAACGCGGTTCAGCTTTACGCCGAATGCGTTTTGGGCGTCACCTACACGCCCCTGAGCCACGACGTAATGGTTGTATTTCTCCACCGAGGTGACTGCGAAGTTGTGGGCCGCCAGGTACGCCTTCACCTGGGCTGCCTCTGCCGCGGTAGGAGCAAACTTTGAGCGATACTCTTCCCGGGTCAAAAAGTGATGAAAGGTTGGCGAGCCGGTGCGATACATTTCGCTGACTGCCTTATCCATTTCAGCTTTGTTGTGCTGGTTAAGCCATACAGTTACGGTAATGAGCTTAGCGGGGTCTTCGGCGCCAAGCAGCTGGGTATTGGGCGAAGTGCGGCTGCTCGCCGACTGCGAGTACGCCGAAGCGCTTAGCAGCAGAGCAAAGCAGACGAGCACAGCGGGAGAATTCCTGCGTGTGACCTGGAACATAAAGTTACATCTCCTGGAAGGACCGTTAATTTACCCGCTGACGCGGGCTTCTCCTCGGTGTAGGCCGGCTGGAAGGGAGGGAGGATGTGGAGCGCTGTTTTGCAACCGATCGTCAATTTCCGCAACGTGAATGTTTGAATGGGAGACAAACG
The DNA here is from genome assembly GCA_043749775.1 of Acidobacteriaceae bacterium. Taxonomy (GTDB): domain Bacteria; phylum Acidobacteriota; class Terriglobia; order Terriglobales; family Acidobacteriaceae; genus Acidiflorens. The sequence goes on from JAYVCW010000201.1 coordinate 14,549, forward strand.
ATGTAACAAACAACCACCACCGGTACACTCAAAGTAAACAATAATTACTCTTATTGACATCCACTGTCAACCTTATGAATTTGCGGAGGCAACTTGTTTGAGGCAAAGGAACAAAAGAAGCGTTGTGGCCCGGACTCGGCAACCAGAGCCTGCTTCGCATGATGTTAGCAAAAACGTAGGTTAGCAAACATAGCTAGCACAAGCATGATTAACAAAAATGTCCGACTATGGTTTAGTGCAAAGTTCGATGACATAGTCCGCTGATCTCGCCGCGTTTTTTCCTCTACTTTCCCCATTACCCTCTCTACGATTGTCGTCTGCCTTTGTCATCGGATCGGTCACCGACGCGTCACTGTCAGCCCTGCTTACGCATCATCAAATATCGTGACCGCGCCTCCTTTTTGCATCACCCTATGATTTAGAGACAGTGACCGCCCGCATGTGCTCGGAAACCCACGAAGTTCCGGAAAAAAAGCCATTTATTTCCCTTTTTACCCTGATTCGGCCACGCAACCCCCAGACCTTGGCTGCATCGAATCTTATGGAGAACACGACCCGCCGGAGCCGCGAACGCAGGCAGTCCAGTTTGGCTTCAAAGGCTGAACCCGAGTCGGGAGTTTTGCTTGAGAGATTTGCCCATCGCCGAGGAATTAAGAAACCAGCCACGGAGTTTGATGAAGTTTAATATGGAGGGACCGACATTCGACTCGTTGTGGTTTGATCGGCGCCACTGGGTCGAACACCTATTTAAGAGTGATCATATTTAAGAATGATCTTTAAGAATGATCAACGCAGGAGCAAAACAGGAGGACGAATTTGATCTGCCCTAAGTGCGGTGAGGATAATTCAGAAAAATTTCGTTTTTGCGGAATGTGCGGCGCCTTGCTTGATCCGCGCGCAGATTCTCGACCGGCAGATTCTCGCATTGCTGACACTCGTCCCACGGCAGCCACTTCAATTCGACCGTCGGCATTTTCGATTCCTACGCCTCCAGTGAAGAGAGACCCGCCCGAGCCTTCAAGCATTCCTCGCGCTTCCGCCCGGATCGAGCCTCGGTTCCCGCCGCCTGCCGCACGAAACGAGCCCAAAATCGCGGCGCCAGTCCAAAGGGAATTTGTTCCGCCTGTGCGACATCCAGTTGTTGTCGAGAGCACGGCGAGGCAACCGGAGAGAATGGTTCCGCCCATCAGCGGACCTTCAATGCTCGGCCTTGACCTTGCCGTAAATCAGGTTCATGAAGTTGCGGAGTCGCGCGTTGTTACTGATCGCGTCGGTGATGTAAAACCGAAGCGAGATCTCGAAGACCTCGATATCAGTCGATCGAAACCGACTGAATACATTGCCAGCAATTCCGTGGCGAGAGCCACTCCATCGCGGTTCGACGACATGAGTGGCGATGCATTCCGGCAGAACTCTTTCACAGGCTTCGATAAGTACATTGAGCAAGAGGAGCACAAATCCGGTGCGGGCCGCGTTATGTTGCTGCTTCTGTTGCTAGTCGGCGTAGCCGTCGCCGGATGGTGGACGTACAACAACTATCGCGGTATCGCGCAAAGCCGCAAAGCTCAGTCGGAGGCCGCGAGCGCGGTGGAAGCTCCTCCCGACTCACAATCAACGCCGGCAGCAACTCCCGCTCCCGCGCCTGCCGCCAAGCAACCTGCAACGCCGGCGTCAGACGTTCCCGAAGGACCGTCGGAGAATGCAAGCCCGTTGCCAGATAACACAGCAAAAAGCGCGGGCCATAACGCGGATTCCAGCGCCGGTTTGAACTCCTCGACTGATTCTTCCCCGACTGGTTCTGCGGCGCCTACGCCAGCCCCGAAAACCGCACCGTCTTCGAGTTCTGGTGATCGGTCAGCCGCCGAGGCCCCCGACGAGAAGCCTTTGCCCGTGGCCAAAGCACCAGCCAGAACTGCGCCCGCAGCAAGAGTCGCGGTGCAACCGAGGCAACCCGCTCGGCCTACGGTACAAGCTAGGCCGGCCGCTCCCAGGAAACTTCCGCCACCGGCGCGCGAACCCGCGGCGTCCAGGGCGAGAGCCTCGCGCGTAGCCCCAGTTGAACCGGAAGACACAGGCGATTCGTCGTTCCGAAAAGCTGAGGCTTATCTTTACGGGCGCGGCGCGCCGCAGAATTGTGATGAAGCAGTCAAAAATTTGAAGGCGGCTTCAGCGAAGTCGAACGCGAAAGCGAGAAGTGCGTTCGGAACAATGTATGCGACGGGCCATTGCGTTCCCCGCGATCTGCCAACGTCGTACCTATGGTTTGCTTTGGCACTCCGGGTAGATCCGAACAATCAGGTCCTGGAAAAAAACTTGACCGCCGTCTGGAACCAAATGACCGCGCCAGAACGGCAGATGGCGACGAGGATGAAACAGTAGCAGAAATTGTTCTGATGGCGGATAGTTGATAGCAGATGAATTCGCGTCGAACCCAGAGGCTAGTCGCTTTTGGCGCCGAGATTCAGGGCCTTTCTAACCGTGCCCCGCTCTGTCATGATCTTGTCCTGCAGAAGCGTGATGGCATAGATCAGCTGCTCCGGGCGCGGCGGGCACCCCGGAACATAAATATCCACCGGAATTACCTGGTTCACGCTTTGCACCAGAGCGTAGTTGTTGAAGACCCCGCCGGAAGTCGCACACGCACCCATTGATATCACCCATTTTGGTTCCGGCATCTGCTCCCAAAGCTGGCGAATTACCGGAGCCATCTTGTTTGAAACGCGCCCGGCAATAATCATCAGATCGGATTGCCGCGGCGAAGGCCGAAACACCTCCGCGCCGAAGCGGGCAATATCAAAGCGCGATGCGCCCATGGACATCATCTCGATCGCGCAGCATGCCAAGCCGAATGTCATCGGCCAAATCGAGTTTTTACGCATCCAGTTAACGGTGGAGTCGAGCGTCGTCATGACGATGCCTTCAGGCACTCCATCGCCATAGACGAGCTCCTTGACTACGCGCTTGCCGTTCTGAACGTCAACATAAGGGCCGAAATTAAGTTCTTGCGACATAACTATATTTTACTCGGAGAATGGGGTGTTTGCGCTGAATATGCTCAGGCTGCCGGAACTCACAAAAAAGCGGGCATGCCCGTCAGTCTAGTGATGACGGCGGCCACAACCGCGCACTGGCCCTAGCCGCACACTAAGGATATGTATACTTTTCAAATTGTCTTGCGCTTACTGAAGGGCGCCG
>JAYVCW010000202.1:0-2032 GCA_043749775.1 Acidobacteriaceae bacterium
AGGTATCAGGGAAACTTTCTGTGCCCGGCGAAGGCACGAGCTGGGACTATCTCGTTGCCGATTCCGACAACCGGATTTTGTATATCTCGCATGGAACCGATGTAAACGTAGTCGATCTCGATCTTGAGAAGCCTACGACCACCATCGCCGGAATGAAACGCATCCATGGAATCGCCCTGGTGAATGACCTGGGACGCGGATTCATCAGCGACGGCGGCGATAATTCCGTCGTGATTTTCGATCTCAAATCGAATGCGGTCTTACAGAAAGTGGCGGTTGGAAGCAACCCCGACGGAATTGTGTACGATCCATCCAGCAAGAAAGTATTCGCCTTCAACGGCAAGAGTAAAGATGTAACGGTGCTCGACGCGGCTACCGGAAAGGTTCTCACAACGACTCCGGTCGGCGGCAAGCCTGAATTCCCAGTGGCTGACGGCAAGGGCAGCCTCTACGTCAACATTGAAGACACTCACGAAATCCTTCTGATTGATGCAGGCACGGCGAAAGTAAAAACTCGCTGGCCCATGGCAGAGTGCGAAGAACCCACTGGCTTAGCTATGGATGTATCCGGACGCCGCCTGTTCTCCGTATGCGCAAATAAGAAAATGGAAGTCGTGGATGCCGACAGCGGCAAGATAGTCGCGACTGTTCCCATTGGCGATGGGCCCGATGCGGTGGCCTACGACGCGGACCGCAAACTAATCGTTTCCTCAAACGGAGACGACGCCACGTTGACCGTAGTGCACCAAGACGGTCCCGACAAGTACACCGTTCTACAAAATCTTGCTACCGAGAAGCGGGCGAGAACAATGGCCTTGGATCAGAAAACTCACAAGATCTATATTCCTTCCGCGCAGATGTCTCCGGCAGCGGCGCCCACGGCGTCCGATCCCAAGCCGCGGCCAAAGATTGTGCAGGGAACGTTTCACGTAATTGTTGTTTCTCCAGGGAACTAGCGCGACTGTTGGTAAAACTCGGGAAAAGTATCTGATCGCTAGTGACGGAGAAGCTCCAGGCTTTATTGCGGCACCCAGCTACTACCTTTAAGCATGCGCTCTCGTTCCAGCAACCTCGTGCGCTTCAGCAGTTCAAGGATCTCCGGTGCCTGTAGCCTGCGACCGGGCATCGGTTCGGCGTTGGCAATCGCGAGCGCAGTCAGTGCCATCCCAGCGGTATCGGCCGCAAGCGCTCGAGGATCTATTTTGTCCAGGGTATCGGTGATTGCGTGATGATTGGTATCGTAATCACCGGGCTCCGTGTTCAGTTCCACTGCCGGGATGCCGAGAGCGATGAAGGGTTCGTCATCGGAACCAACTTCGCCGTCCGGCAGTAGGCGATTCGCGCCGACAGCTTGTAAGGGCTCGATCAACGGTGTGAGCGACTGGAGCAGATCATGACGCCCTTTCACACCAATGCCCAGAGGCAACTGCGCTCCGCCGTCCATGACTATGAACATGCGATGGCGGTCCAATTCAGCTTTATGGGCGTCGAGGTATGCTCGCGAGCCCAGGCATCCCTGTTCTTCTCCCGAGAAAAAGACGAAGCGAATAGTTGCCTTCGGCCTAATCTCCATGGACCGCAAAATGCGCGCCGTTTCAAGAACCGCGGCCACACCGGAACCGTTATCGTTCGCACCTTGCGCCCAGTCCCACGAATCGAAGTGCGCGCCTACCACAACGATATCCTTTCCAGTGCCGGGGATTTCAGCAACTACGTTGTGTTCGCCCGCCGGCACCGCAAAGAAATCGTTATGCACTTCGAGTTGCAGCCGGACAGTTTCCTTTTTCATGATGCGGCGCAGGAATTCGCTGTCCTCTTTAGCTACGGACAACACCGGCAGCGCCGCACGAGGGTAGATACCAAATGCGGATGTGTAAACCATGCGGTGCGGTTTATCTGACGGAATAAGCATTGCAGCCGCACCCGCGCCAGCAAGGTCGCGAATCGCTTTGGCGCGCAGGACTACAGAATTGTTTTCCTCCAGATACGAGCTTCCACCTGCATCAATGTTCACCATTACGGCCGCGTCGCG
>JAYVCW010000203.1:0-2093 GCA_043749775.1 Acidobacteriaceae bacterium
CCGGCGACCTGGGTCTTCTTCGGGCGCTCGGTCTGAGGACTTCAAGCGAGCTAGAGAAACGTGCCGAAGCCTGGCGGCCGTGGCGTTCTTACGCGAGCATGTATCTCTGGAGTACAGCGAAGAAATGCAGCGTCTGCAAGACTAGCGAAACGCGATCATCTCAAGCTGCCAGAATAAAATAGGGGAACAATAGCTCCGATGCAACATCTCTAGACTCATCCTCTTTCCCTTCCGAATATTTAAGGGTGGAGCGTGATCCTCCGTGTCAGTTCGGAGCTAGTCTTCGGAGCTAGTGTTCGGCGCGAGGATTGTCTCAAGAACGTTACTTTCAAGGTCGTACGATCTGGGTTACGAACCCTCGGCTGGGCCAGTATGTGTTATCCCCATTTGTTGGACGCAGCAATGGTGTGAGTCTCAGGCCATCAAACAGGTTCAATACTTAAGATTCCGTAGGGCCCCCTAGTTATTTTTAAATTCCAAAGCGAAGTTTGCAAGGCTGGAAGCAACGCCTACCTCACCTGGCAAGGACGTATGCTGGAGAGCAACGGCACGAAGCGGAAACCTATATAGGGAAGCCGGATTCCAGTAAGTTATGCCGGAATCCGGCCAGTGCTGCGACTAATTTGTGGGCTGTCCGGTAGAGGGATCGAGGATCAGAATATCGGTTCGCGGCTGGTCGAAATTCAACATGTTCAACAGAGAGCCTGCTTGCGCATCGAATGAGTGATTCCCGATACGTCCCAGTTGAAAGTTGTCTTCGATAAACTTCAGAATCGAACTTTGGTCCGTGGTAGTGCTGTCTACCGAATTTGCTTTTGCAAAGGGTGAGATCACAAGCAATGGCAAACGGGGTCCGTATCCGCACCTTCCCGCAATTCCTGCTGTGTTCTTGTTGCCGCAATGGCGAGGGCCAGTAAGTGCGTCCGCGGCGGTTACAGACTGACTGACAATCGGGCTCATCTGATGGTCATACCAGCCATCGGAATCGTCATACGCAATAATGACGACCGTGCTGCTCCACTCAGGCCGCTGCTGCAATGCATTCAAGGTGTTAACCAGGAAAACTTGCTCGTCCAGTGGAGAAGAGTAGCCAGCGTGACCGTCTTGTGATTTCTTTGCTTTCAGAAAACTGACAGCTGGCAGGTTGCCGGCATTTACAGCACTCCAGAAATCAGCGAGATCGTATTGGTGATTGGCGCGGTCGGTGTGCCCAATCGCGGCCACCGAAGTTGGTGGAAGGTGGTGCGGGTTAGCCGTTGAAGCGTAGTACTGAAATGGCTCATGGTGTGCGCTGTAATCCTTCACGGGAATTCCATCCAGTCGCGGGGTCGTTGATGCGCAAACCGCAGGTGAATTTCCGGAAGCAGGAGTTGATGGTTTGAATCCACCCTGGAACCAACCCCAAGAAACACCCTTCGCATTGAGCAGATCGCCGACGTTCAATCCATTCATTGCCAACTGCGAGGGACTGCCGCAATCGTCGAAGTAAGGGTCCGGGTCCCCGATGACGGAGCCACCTATGACCGAGCCAGTGAGATCTCCAATCACATGAGACGGGTCATATGGATAATTGTTACCGGCTACTAAGTTCAACGCACCCGGTGTCGAAGGGCCGAATGTGGTGCCGTAGGAATTGTCGCTCATGGCATAATGCTGAGCGTAATTCCACAAGGCAGTGGTTGTATTCCCATCGTAGTGTCCCATGACCACGGCAGGGCCAAAGCCGTAGTCCGGGCAGCTTCCGTCACCTACCCCTGCTGTTTGCACGAACAGGTCCATCAGGCCACTGTCAACCGCTTGCTGCTCGGGAGTGTAATCGTGATTCTGGTCGCAAGTGTAATTCTGCGAACGGTCCAATCTGAAGGGCGCATGAGCATTGAGATTGTGAGTAAGTAGAGGTGTATTGAGTCCGTTCACGCTGGGAGTGTTTTGAGCAGCGTTGAACATTGGTTCTCCAGCTGGATTTTTCGCCCGGGGATAAGTTGCGAAATAGTGGTCGAAGGAAACGTTCTCCTGAAAAATTACAACGACATGCTGCGCTTTTTTAGGTGATGCGGGGGATTCCGCCGCTGCTGGGAGGATGCTGAAGCCCA
>JAYVCW010000204.1:0-43699 GCA_043749775.1 Acidobacteriaceae bacterium
GGGCCGTTCAAAATCGCGCAGGGTACCCTGCTTCTGCTTTTCATTGCTCTTGGATTTTTTTCGGTCAAGGGTTTTAATGAGCACCCGCTGCTCCTCGCCGATCAGACCGTGCGCCGAGCCGCTTGATCTTCTCGTCGCCCCGCTCACTGACTGGTCTGGCACGCTCGGACGGAGCGGATTGTCCGCCCCGAAGGCTTTCTAAGCAATCAGAATGTGACGCGGACGCCGAACTCCATCTGCCTGGGGGCGCCGTTCCCGTAAGTGCCTGAACCGGGCAGAATGCGGTCTTGTCGAGTGCTGCAGAAGGTAGTCGAGTTCCCACAGTGTCCCGCCGAACTAGCGTTGTTGAGCGAAGTACCGGGTGCACCATTGAGAATCCCGCTGAGCTCATTTCCCGGACCTCCGAAATTAGCCCAATTAAACACGTTGAATATCGAGACCATCGGTTCAATCTTGAAGCGCTCGCTTACCTGATAGGGCCGAAGCAGCCGCAGGTCCATGGTCTTGAGCCACGTCGACTGCGCGAAGTGGCCCGGAAGTGATGGGATCAGCGGCGAATACGCTCCCAGCGAAACTAATTGTTGGCCGGTGAATAATCCGCTATTACTGAGCACCTGTCCCGCCGGAGTGAGCTTACCTCCGAAGCTTGCATTAAATGAGGCAATTGCCTTATTCAAACTGCTGTTCGAATATTTGCCAGTGCTTCCAATCGATGTATTCGGCAACAAGTCACCGACGCTTCCATCGCCGGTTACGTCGCTGCGGAAAATCTCGCCCGCCACTCCTCCTCCGTCCTGCTGGGGAATGTAAACGCTAACCGGCAGCGGAGATGCGAGGTGCGCGATCATCGAAAGCCGCAGCCGGTAAGGCAGATCCGCCGTCGAAGTAAACGAGAGCTGGTGCGTGCGATCGAGACCGGAAGAACCATAGTGCCCAACGTGGGGACGGTTGTAGTCCTGCGCCACGGTAAGAATTGAATAGTCGCCACCAGACCCGTTTCGATCCGCAATGTTCGTTCGATAGCGGGAAAAGGAGTAGTCCATAGAGGCGTCGAAACGGCGCACTCTGCGTGCGGGATTGATGGCGCTCGATGTCTTCAACGAGAGCTGCAAACCTTGGTACTCGGACCGCCCGCTGGGAAAATACATGATGTTCGATCCCACCGCGGGATTCGCCCCGCCGAATGCGGCTTGCTGTTTGCCGAGAACGGAACAGGGGAAGGGGCCGCAAAAAGCATTCGAAGAGTCGAGACCGTGACGCGCGAAATCGGTGATACTGGCTCCCGAAACATTGGCTAAATAGCAACTGACCGCTGCCTGAGAACTACTCCCGGCAAAAACGGCGGGCAAACATCCGGCTGAGGCCGGATTCGCAGCCAGCGTCGAGTTGATGGCCGACAGTTCCGCGTTATAGGTATTTCCAAGCGGATTCACGCTGCTTCCGTCGGTGAGATATTGTGCGCTCCCGGCGCGGTTGGTATCGATGCCCAACGGAAACTGGGTCCCAATCTCGCGCACATAGTCAGCCGCAAACGAGGTGCGTTCGCTGATCTGGCGTTGTAAACCGAAAGCCATGTGAACGACGCGCGGTGTCTTGTAATTAGGAGCCAGCAAGCCTCCAAAGTTCGCCAAGCTGTTGGTGAGCGAATAGACGTTAGCGCCTCCAGTCACCCCGGCCTGCGCCGCCAAGAACTGAGATTGCAGGTCTTGGATAGCGTTCGAAACCGTAACCGGGCCCTGGGTTCCGGTAAGAGTGGCCCCCATCGGCTGGCCGCAAATCTGCGTTGCGATATCGAGGCCATCACTCTGGCTGACCACGGCAGCATTTGGGAAGAGCACCGATCCCGTCGGGCACAGCATCAGGCTGCGATTGTACTGGCCGTTCGACAGGCGATTAATCCGGTCCTGGTAGGAATTTTGAAAAAGAAAATTGTCATAGAACAAGCCGCCACTCGCCCTCACAACCGTTCGTCCGTTATGACCCGGATCCCAGGCGATACCTGCCTGCGGGGCAAAATTCTTCCCCGGGCGATAGGTAGGCACGCCGAGCGTGCGGCTTGCCCCGGGACCATATTGTGGAAGAAATCCAAATTGGTCGAGAATCAGGCCGGTCGTGCACGGCGGTGCGGTGACGATAGTCGTGTTGATTGCGGAACACGGAGCAGCCGCCAGATCGTTATCCGTTCGCCCGCTGTCGAGGACATAATTAACGCCCACACTTATATTTAAGTTCGGACGCAAGTTGAAGGTATCGCCGAGGTAGCCCTCTATCCGCGTGTCAAAGTGTCCGCCAGTGGAGCGATTGAAAGCCGACTTCTCGCTGAAGCTGCCCAAGCCGTTAAAAATAGTAAAGGTGCCTACGGGAAAGTTCAGCGGGTTGTCGGCGGCACCGCGCGGGTCTCCGGCGATCAGGGCTACCAAAGAAGGATTGCCGTTGATTGCATTAATCGTCGCCAGTCCGTTTGAGCTGGTTACGGAGGGACCGAAATTTCCAGGCGCATAAAAGTCGCCCTGCGTAATGCGGTGGATCGCCGCCCCAAATCGGATAGTGTGATTCACTCTGTAAATCGTGCTGCCGTCGTACCTTCCGAAAAGATCGCGCTGAATGGTCTGCCGCGGTCCAGCGACGCTCGGACCTAGCGAATACGAACCAAGCTGGATGTGAAACGGTGCGCCCGGCACGATCAGTGAATCGGACAGGGCGGGATTGATGGCGTCGACCATCTTCTGGTAACCGAAACGGGCGCTGTTCACAAATCTGCCGTGATTCCAATCGAGCCCCAGGACCCCGGCCGGAACGTTGATTTGATTGCGGAAATTTGACTGGCTGTAAGCGGGACCGATTTCGTTCGCGTTATCGTAGCTGAAGCGCGCGAACCCCTTGGTATTTTCGTTGAAGACGTAATCCAAGCGCGCGCTGAACATGTTTTCTCGGAAATATGCGCTTTGCGAGTTGGTTCCACTCAGAGCCGGAAACCCGAGAAGCGTGGGCAACAGGCCATCCTGCTTCGTTCGCTCACCACCAACAAAGAGAAACGCCTTGCCTGCGACCAACGCACCGCCTGCTCCAAAGCCATATTGTTGACGGCTATAGTCGTCATGCGAAGGGAAGCCCGCCAGCCCTAATACCTGCTCCCGCAACTGGCCGAAGAGATTGCCATGCCATTCATCGCCGCCTTGACGGGTGGTCACCCTGACTGCTCCGGTTGCATTCAACGACTGAAACAGTTCTGGAGTCGCGCGCGAGACGATCACTTCACGCACGCTATCGGCAGGCAGATTCATGATCGCCGCGCCCCTGGTCTCGTCCATCACTTCGACCTCGTCCATATCGTAGTGAGTGGTGCGCCCTGAAGTGCTGTTGATGGAGAGCGACTGAAGACCGCTTTTGCCGGGATCTAAAGCCCTTCCGTCCACGACTTGGACGCCGGGCTCAAGTTGGCCTGCGCTCAAGTAATTTCTTCCGTTGATCGGCAGCCGGTCAGGAGAATTCCCGGCGAACTTGCTTTCGAGCCGCGCCGGGCCGGGATAAATCCATTCCAGTCGGAAGTCGGCCTTTGACGCAACGCCAGCCACCACCGTGACCGTCGTCTCTGCCGGCAATTTATCTGGGCCTTCGACCCGGAGAATGTAGGTGCCGGGAGGAACAGGTTCAGAAAGATAAACTCCATCTTTGCCCGATCGCGTCACGCCCTTGGTATCTGCGGCTTGAGAGCTAAACAGGACTCTGGCGCCTTCCACTGGAGCTCCATCGTCGTCGCGTAGAGTGCCTTGAATCGTGCCCGTCGTCGGATTTTCCGGAGTGTCACCCTGAGCCCAAAGCGAAATCGGCAGCAGGGCACAAAGTAGAAGCGTGATGGGGGCAGCACGACGAAGACAAAAGCCAGACCAATCAAACAAATGGAATCTCCTGGGAGCAAAACCTAAAGCAGAAGTGGAAGCACTTTGGCTTCTACGGGTCTCGTTTCCTACCGACTGATTTTCGACTGAAAGTGAATAGACAGTTTACTAGATGCGCCGGACTCAGCGATGCGATGTACGCGTTTTAGTTCGACTAAAGATGCGTAATGTAAACGCCAGCCGAATTCGAGGTCAGCTAATCGCAGATTTTTTTAGAAAGAGCCTTTGTGGGTGTAGTAGCCAGCCCGGTAGTGGGACTGGTACGGACCGCCTGCCGGGGCGTTCGTTAAGTCGATATGAAGTTTGCGAAACTCGGAATCCGAGAAGCGCTGCAATGGATAGTAAGAGAGCAGATATTGGGTTCGTAGTTCGTCGCTGATGCGGCGGAACGCGTCATCCAACTGGGCGAGCGAAGTCGCGTAATAATACTTCCCTCCAGTGTCAGAAGAAATTTGGATGAGGGCATGTTCGCCTCCCGTATCGCGCCCGGCGCTCGCTTCTATCGGCACGATGATGACGCTATAGATGATCGCCTCTGATTCCTGAGCGGCGCGCAGGGCTTCCGGATATTTCGTTTGGCTGATCGTATCGCCGCCATCGGTGATCACGACCATCACTTTCCTTCCCTGCCGCCTGCTAAGCGCTTGCGAGCCCAGGTAGACGGCGTCGTAGAGTGCGGTCGCGGAGCCGTTACGAATCCGGTCGATCCCGGAATCGATTCTTTTCAGATCGGAGGTGAAGGGCACGAGTTCACTCACTTCTTCGCTGAATTTATATAACGCGAGCCCATCCTGAGGACGAACGATGGCATGAGCGAACTTGCGGGCCGAGATCAGTTCAAGCGGCAAATCTTTTCGAGTGCTGAGACTGGTATCGACCGCCAACACTATCGACAGCGGCAAAGAGGACTCTTTTGCGAAGATGGCGATTTTCTGGTCGCGCCCATCTTCCTTGAGGATGAAATTTTCCTTCTGCAAGCTGGGAACAGGCGCCCCGCTCGCATCGGTGACGGTGACAAAGACATTGACCAGCTTGACGTCGACCTTCACGGTGCCTTCGGGATCCTGCGCCGCTACCGGTACGCAATTAAATAAGGCAAAATAAAGGGCTGCGGCAAGTCCGAGCAATCTGCAAGGAGAGGAAAGCACAGATTTCTGTCCGCGTTCGCAACCAGAAGCCCGAACAACTCTAGCAACCGATTTCATAGAAGAATTAGTGGGTTGGATGCGCGCTGCCGCTCCCTTTACTTCCCGGTCGCTGAATTTCTTCGGGGAATGGCTCCCCGTCGGCCCACACCGCGCCGTCTTCAAAATATTCTTTTTTCCAGATGGGGACCGTCTTCTTCAGCGTGTCGATGATCCAGCGGCAGGCATCAAATGCCGCGCCCCGATGGGCGGCCGCAACGACGATGAGGACACTGGTTTCGCCGATTTCGAGGCGTCCGATGCGATGAATGATCGAGGCTGATCGAACGTCGAAACGTTTTAACGCATCGGTCGCCAGGCTCTCCATCTGCTTCAAGGCCATCGGCTCGTAGGCTTCGTAATCCAGATAAAGAGTGCGCCGTCCGCGGGTATTGTCGCGCACGACCCCATCAAAAATCACCGCTGCCCCATCAGACGACTGCTTCGTTCGCGCAAGAGTCTCTTGCGAGTCGATCACCTCGCGGACTATCCGTACCTCTCCGCGAAAATGCGTCTCATTTCCCGATCCGCCGCTTACTGGCGGAAGTAAACCTACCTCATCGCCGTGACGCAGCACTCGGTCCGGCATGGCGTATTCGTGATTCACAGAAACGGCGAGAGACGTGGCGAACGAGGCAAATCGCGGCTCAATCCGGGAGTAATGCGATAGAACTTCGGAGGCAGTCGCGCCTTCCTTGAGTTCAAGGGTTTCGCCCTGTTTTCCGAGGAGGTCTCTTAAAGAGCCGAATAAAAGGGTGCGAATCTTCAATGCGTTATCTCACTGCTTCAACCTGGCAATATTTGGCCGCGACAACTTGGCCGCGACAAACAGTGTATCGCGCCCGACCCGGAGTGCCTGAACCTCGGTGTGGCCATACAGGCGCATCGTTCGGGGCTCATTACCTCCGTAATCGTGCATCGGTGCTAATTCGCGCATAGGCTTGTGTCTGCGCTCGTCCCAGGCGAGAGGAGGCTGTGCCATCATTCCCACGATTCAAACCGATGCCAGCCGCAATTCGGCCGCCCGCTCGTTTCTCCACAGCCTTAACATTCTCATTAAGTACACGCGGCTGTATGGAGTCACCCATAAGCGCACTGCGGGGCAGTTTCAGACGACCTGGGCGGAGCTCCAGCAGGCACTGCCAAAGGGCGGTGACACCGGCTTTCTGCTCGGCGTGTCGGATAATAAACTGCTCCTTGATGGCATCCCGCTCGAAACGGGCCAAGCGGAACGCACCTTTGCGCAATTGCTCACGGCGGCGGGCCTTTCCAGCATCATGTTCTCGAGCAAGGTTACGCTCGACGATTTTACATGCCTCGTCCGCGCCTTTGCGTTAGGTGGATCTAAAGCGCAGGACTTCGCCAAGAGCATCAAGGAAAGCCTTGGCGATCGAAAAGATTCTTCCATCCGCATCAACGAAGTTAAATTTATTGCGACTGATCCGGCGACCGGCGACGTTTCAATCGCGGCACAACTGGCCGCGCAATCGCTCGGTCCAGAATTCAAGCAATGGCTCAATGATCCGCAAAAGCTGTTGCAGTTGATTGCCGCCGCACAAGGCGCGTCATCCGGAGGTGGCGGGGTTCAAGGCGGCGCTCCCCTCGGCAGCGTTCCAACGGTTGCGATTCCCGCAGGCGTAAACGCTATGGCGGCAGCAGCAGGGACCACATGGACGGGCGGCATAGTTCCGCTGCAAGAAGAGGAAGTTGTCCAAACCATTCGCCTGCTCACTCATTTTGGGCAGGCCATGCACGATCCGAGTGTTTCGCAAGAAAGCCTTGCCGTCGAGCTAAGCAACGCGCCCGCAAGCGCCAAAATTAACCTCGCGCAGTTACTCGAGGGCCTGGCCGCGAAAAATTCCGCCATGTCTGAAGAAGGCATCGCCGATACTCCCCTCCTCATGAAAGCGGCGGAGAACATGGCCATCAAGTTTGCCCTCGACCGCTACCAGCGTGGCGACGTCAAAGTGAATGCCGTCCACGACATGATGGAGCACATGAGTCGGCAGATGGATACGCTGCGTCAGATTCTGCGAGTGCAAGAAGATAAATTGTCGAAGGCCGGAGTCATGGTCGAGTCGCATGCCGACATTCTCGACCGCATGTTCTGGGCTGAAATTCCAGAGGCTGGCAAGAAAAGCGTGCTGCTATCGAACGAGGCTGCATGCGTGCCGCCGAGAAATATCCGTCAGTTTGTCGAGCTTCTTTTTGAGCGCGACGACAACGAGATCGCCTCGCAGATCCTGGCCAACTACTGCAGCGGAATCGATTGCAAAGACGCGGAGCCGCGGCGCAAGTCGGCGATTGGTCTAGCGCAACTCGCAGATTTGTTTGCGACCGCTCCCGATGAAGTCATGCCGAATACGATCGCTTCGATCGCAGAAAGACTTGTCGCAGAGGCCGACGCCGAAATTCAGAATTTACTGAGCGCTGCTTTCGCGCGATTCGGGCAAGAGGCATCCACTCGCAGAAAATACAAGGCGATGGCCGAACTCTGCATCTCGCTCGACCGCATCGCCGATCAACGCCCGGCGCTGGCTCGGGACTTGCGCTCGCGTGTCGGCATTGAGAATCGTCTGCCTGAAATTATTGAAGAAGCAATCAACAGCGACGTTGTGGAAGAAGATCTCGTGAACGTGCTGCAGCAACTCCCCAAACATTCCGTCGAACACCTTGCCGACCGCTTCTTCCGCGCTCAGCGGCGGGTCGAGTGCGACCGCATCGTCGAGCTGGTAGGTGAGCTTGGCCAACTCGGCATCGACGACCTGCGCGACATTCTGCGAACCGGCCAGCCGCGGCAAGCGGCTTCAACGGTCGGGCTTTTGAGCCGTCTGGCAGTCACCGAGATGCTCGAGCTATTGCCCTGCCGCATGGGAGAATTCAATCGCTTTTATCAGGACGTGATCGTCCGGCAGATCGCGTACGGCGCCGCACCGGATCGTGGCAGAACGATCGTCGAACTTCTGGAATTGCTTGATCCACTCATTCTTCCGGAAGCAATCGATGAGATCGGAATGAGCCAGGATCGTAGCGCAAGCCCCACCTTGATCACGCTGGCGTCAGCTGGAGAGGCGCAGAATCGCCCGGCGTTCGTCCAACTGAAAGCCATCGAATCGCTAGGCCGCTTGCGCGACCATGAGGCGGTTCCGGTTCTTCGCATGATCGTCGACGACAAAAAGTTTTTTGGTTATAGCCAACATCGCGAATTAAGAATCGCCGCCATTCAGGCTTTGGCCAAGATCGATCCGCGTTACGGAACGCAGGCCCTGGCCGAAAGCGGGCTTGAGGCAAGTGAGATTGCGATTGCGCCTCTGGATTCCGCTCCGGGCTGCCCCTGGGTGCGGCAGCGCCGCTATGAGCGCATCATTCTTCGGCGTACGCTTTCCGCATCTCTCTCGAGTTCTTGGGGAAAATCAAACATCGTTATGCGTGAAATGAGCCTTGGCGGTGGAATGGGCACACGTAGCGATAACTTGCGTGTGGGCTCTGAGGCTCACGTGGAAATCTCGGTTGGCGTCAAGAAGATCAAAGGCGAAGTTCTGCTGCGCCGAGCACGCGTGAACGAAATCGGCTTCGAATTCGTCAGCATGGATCTCGACAGCCGCTATCGTCTGCGACGCATACTGGTCGAGGCGATGCAAAAAGTTCCTGACAACGGCGCTTTCCACTGGGACGGTGAGCGCAAGCTCTAATTCACCAATCAACTGTGGCTGTAGTCAGGCGGCCTGCAACTCCTCTTTTCCAGCCTCTTTGTTTTTGTTGCAGCCTTTTCTCCTCGTCGCCGTGTCCTGTCGTTGAGACCAGCCTTCAATAGTGAAGGCTCCCGCTAATCGCGGAAGCCTTTTTTACCACCCCAATTTTTAGCGCCGGCTATTGCACCTTCAAGAAAATCATAACGAAGGTAAATAGCACCAGCGACTCGATAAAAGCTAAGCCCAGAAGCATTGCCAGTTGAATGCCAGGGCGAGCCGCCGGATTGCGTCCGAGAGCTTCGCAAGCCGCTGCGGCGACCTTGCCCTGCCCTTGTGCAGCCAAGCCAGCCGCGAGCGCGATAGCGAATCCAGCGGTTATCGCAACCCAGTTAGTAGTCGAAGCCGGAGCTCCATTGGCATTGGTTTGCGCGAACGCCGGCACCGCCGTCATCGACGCAATCATCAGAATGAACATCAACAGTACAAATTTACGCATTGTTTCTCCTTAAGTATGAGTCGCCGCCAGTGGGTGGTTGACGCCGTGCTCTTTGAGCCGACGCCCTCACGCTGAAGGCATGGTGAAAGTCTTTAGTGGGCGTGCGCGGTCGCCTCTCCGATATAGGCCGCAGCCAGCAACACAAATATGTAAGTCTGAATTCCCGATACGAAAATGTGCAGCCCTTCGAAGGCCAGGGGCACGCCCAGCGGGATCAGTGAGAAAAATACCAGCGTGACCATCTCACCCGCGAACATGTTGGCGAAAAGACGTACAGTCAGCGACATCACGCGAGCGAGATGACTGAAAACTTCAATCGGGAACATTAAGATCGGCAAGAAAATGCGCAGGATGACCGGGATGTCTTTGTCTTGCGGCCCAATGAAATGCTTGATGTACCCGGAGCCGTTTATACGCACTCCGTGAAAGTGATAGTAGAACCAGGTAAAGAGAGCGCAGCCAAGGGGCACGACCGGAACGGCAGTCGGAGATTCGAGCCCTGGCACCAGTCCGATTAAGTTTCCAATCAAGATGAAAAGTGCCAACACCGTCAGGTACGAAACATAACGATCGGAGTGGTCGGCAATGGTGTCAGCCGCGAGATCAGCAACCCTGGCGTGAATCGCCTCCATGGTGTGTTGCAAACCACTGGGACGCTCCACCGAGAGCTTCATGCGCACGAGGGCGAAGAAAGCGATGAGAAGCAGAGCGACCAGAATTTCCATTGCGAAGCTATCGGAGATCGGCGCTCCCGGATGCTTTACGTGAATGTGTAGCGCCTCAAGCAGAGCCGTTATGGGGCCGCCGAGTAAACGATTTAAGATTGCGGTAAACGCCAGTTGTTCCATGTGTGAGTTGTCGTAATTCTATAAAACCGCGGCGTAACTGTGAACATTTATGAGGTTAGGGCTCGTTTCGGAAACCCTTAAAACCTTGCCAGACCGCTTCAACCATCAGCGAACCCGCTGGCACGCATAAGCCCCACAAAAAGCCGCGGAACGCTTGTGTTGAACCCCTAAATATAGCATAGGCAATTACGCCAACCAACAGATAACGAAGGACGAAACGCATGATGATCCGTCCGCCCTTTTCGGAGCTCTGCTGGTCGACAACCCGCGCCGCCAGGCCTTCAACGCCTTGCGACAGGAACCGGAAATTGATGAAAGACAGCCCGGCCCCCAGGATGAAGCCGATCGCACCGAGCCAGCCGTAGAAAAAAAAGGCTGGGCACAGAAAGACGAAGCTCAGGATCGCAATGCTCTTTAAGAGCCGGGGAGTAATGCGCTCAAACGATTCTTTCTCGAAGTCACGAGTCGGCGCAGAATCAGCGCCAGCAACGACGTTATCGTCGGGCTCACTCATCGCTGTCTTTATCGTTAAATGCGCCGACGGCCATGCGAATCATCTGCCAGAATCCGATCACCGCGCCGAATAAAATCCCGACGAGATAAAGCCACCGCGTATGAAGCCAGTGATCGCCCAGCTTTCCTAGTACAAGCCCAAGCAGCACGGAAGCCGGGATGATGAAACCGATCTCAGAGTAGCGAACGAAAGATACCGCACGATCTTTCTTGGGCGGCGGATGAGGCGCTTCCGTCATGCGAGGAATTGTAAATCAGATATATGGACTCACTGCCGGAGTGTGTCCGGCTTCGGTTTTGCCCATGTGGGTAGAGACCGGTTTACTCCCTGAATAAATGGCTCGGGATAGATTCCGATAACGATCGTCGCAAGTGCCGTGACACCTACCGCACAGCGCATTCCGATGCTGACGGAAAGAGGCTTCGTCTCTTTCGATTCCCTGATCAGCATCGCATTCGCAATTTTCAAGTAGTAATACAGACCCAACAGAGAGTAGACAACTCCCAGTGCAGCCAATCCGTAATGCCCGCTCTCGATCAGACTCAGAAAAATATAGTACTTGCCCAGGAAGCCTGCTGCGGGCGGGATGCCAGCGAGAGAAAGAAGAAAGAGGAGCATCAGCACGGCTTCCACTGGGGCGCGGTGATAGAGACCGGCCATATCGTCGAGTTCGTCTCCAATGACCTTGCGCTGTCGCAGCGAAGTGATCACTGCAAATGCGCCAAGGTTCATGAATGTGTAAACGAGCAGGTAGATCAGAATTCCCTGGAAGCCATCGCTAAATGCCGGCGTGCCCGGCTCCGAGGTCCCCATTGCAACGAACGCGAGAAGCATATAACCGACGTGTGCGATCGAAGAATAGGCGAGGAGCCTTTTTGTGTTTGTCTGAGAGAGCGCAGCGAAGTTCGCCAATGTCATGGTGGCAATAGCAACGACTACCATAATTGGCACATATACCGAACGCAGCGGAAACAACGCGAAGATGAGAATGCGCAGTAGCAGTGCCCACGCCGCTGCCTTTACCGCAACCGACATGAAGCCGCTAATGCTGGTTGGCGCGCCCTCGTAGGCATCGGGCGCCCACTGATGAAATGGCACGGCCGCGATCTTGAAGAGCAATCCGGTCATGGTTGTGAGCAAGGCAATGACGATCACAGGATTGCGCGGATTCTGAGCCAGGATTGAGCGATGTATTTCCTGCAGATTGGTGCTGCCCGCAAGTCCGTAGAAAATTGAAAGCCCATAGGCGAAGATGCCGGAAGAGAATGCCCCCAGCAGAAAATATTTAATGGCGGCTTCGTTCGAGCGGCGCTCACGGCGCAGAAACCCGACCAGCACGTAGGTGGAGATTGCCATCAATTCGAGACCGATGAAAATGAGCACGATGTCAATTCCAGCCGCCATGCACATCATGCCTACGACTGAGAGCAGCAGCAGGGCATAATATTCGCCACTATGTTCGTCCTCAAGATCGAGATAGCGCCCAGACATGAGAACGGTGATTCCAGCCGCGCCGAGAAACAGGTACCAGAAAAACACGGCAAAGTGATCGACCAGAAGCGCGCCGGAAAAGCCAACAGCGCCGCCAGGCAGCGTGGCTTGAACTTGCCATACACAGATAGCCGCAAAAACTAAGCCAACAAATGCTCCGACGGCGTTGAGCCACTTCCACTCTCTAGGGATGATCAGGTCAATCAGCAATACACCGAACGCAAAAATTGCAAGCTCCAGCATCGGGAGCATCAACTTGTATTCGGTAAGTGAAATGACTTTCACTTAATCTCCGGCTTTCATGCCATCAACGCTGCCGGCGCGAGGGTCGCCCTCGCTAGCTTCAGACGGGCGGGCCGCATTATTTACCGCCGCTGCGCTCTGGCCAGAGTGGTCACGAATTCCTTGCACTAAGTCGTTTACCGGCTTCTCGAGAATCTGAAAAAAGGGCTTGGGATAAATGCCTATCCACAGCGCGAGAATAATCAACGGTGCGAACATAAGAACTTCCCGCGGAGTGAGGTCTTGCAGTTTTTCATTTTCGGGGTTCGAGACCGTTCCGAAGAAAACACGCTGGTAAAGCCACAGCAAATACGCCGCCGCCAGCACGACGCCAGGAGCGGCCCACGCTGCCCATCTCCAGTTTGCGGCGAAGGCTCCCTGAAGTATGGTGATTTCGCCAACGAAGCCGTTGAGCAACGGCAGGCCCATCGACGAGAGAAACATGATCATCGCGATGGTCGCGTACACCGGCATCACGGTAGAAATGCCACCAAAATTCGCGATCTCACGGGTGTGCCTGCGTTCGTACAGAATGCCGACGATCAAGAAGAGAGCGCCAGTTGAGATTCCGTGGTTGATTTGCTGCAACAAAGAGCCAGTCAAGCCAGATGAATTCAGTACGAAAATTCCCAGAGTGCAAAAGCCAAGATGGCTGACGGAGGAATAGGCCACCAGCTTCTTCATGTCCTTTTGAACAAGTGAAATAAGGGCACCGTAGATTATGCCAACAATGGAAAGTCCGATCGCCCAACCTTGCACCTTGGGATGAGTGACTACGGACGGAAAGAATGGCAGCGAAAATCGTACAAAGCCATAAGTTCCCATTTTGAGCATGACGCCCGCCAGAATCACCGAAGCAGCAGTCGGGGCTTCTACGTGGGCGTCTGGCAGCCAGGTGTGAAAGGGGAACATCGGAACTTTAATCGCGAATCCGATAAAAAATGCCCCGAACAACCAGATCGCGGTACCGAATGGAATCATCGGAGCGGTCTTGTAAAGTTCTGGAATGCTGAAGGTAAAGACGTTGGTCACAGTGTGATGATGGAAGTAGAGAAACAAAATTCCCAGCAACATCAGCACTGAACCAAACAATGTATAGAGAAAAAATTTGATGGCCGCGTAAAGTTTGCGCGGACCACCCCAGATTCCGATCAACAGATACATCGGAACCAGCATCGCTTCCCAGAAAACAAAGAAGAGAAAGAAATCGAGCGCCATGAAGACGCCGAGCATTCCGGTTTGGAGGACGAGGAACCAGACGTAAAATTCCTTGACGCGATGCTCGATGGCCGTCCACGAGGAAAGAATCGAGATCCATCCCAGGAGCGTGGTGAGCATGATCAACAGAAACGAAATGCCGTCGATGCCGAGGTTGTAACCCGCACCGATTGACGGAATCCAGTTGTTGGGAGTGCCTTCGAGGAATTTGAAACCGGGATCGAATCGCTGCCACCAGAACATCGGGACCAGCGGAAGTGAAATCAAAAAGCCAACGAAAGCGAAAATGTTGGCCATCCAACGAATCGTGCTTATGTTTTCTTTCGGAACAAACAGGAGTAAGATCGCGCCAATCAACGGCGTGAAGAGAATGATCGATAAAATGTGACTCTGCATAAATGACGATCTGCAACGGAGGCCAGTTGGTCCCAGTGGAGGAGGCTTAGGTTACTATCGGTGCGAGGGACTCGCCCGCGCGGCACACCATAGTCGCCCATCCTCACAGTTATGGCACATACTGAATCTCATCTCCACACGTAGTACACGCCACATCCGATCAACCCCGCTACCATGATCAAGGCGTACCACTGCACTAGTCCCCACTCCAAAAGACGAGCCGCGTACGCGAATGGGAGAGTCAGATACGCTATGCCTCTCACGCCCAGCCCATCGACGATCCATCGGTCGAACCACGCCGAAAGAGTGGAAGTCGCCCGCGTCACCCAACCAACATCATTAATAGCGCCGTCGACGATTTTTGTGTCGAACCACGACGCCGCTTCACCGGCGCCGAGCGCACCGAACGTCACATTACCCGCCTTCCGACTGCCAGTGAAGACGTAATCGTAGCCCTCGTCGACGAACCACTTGTTATAAAGCAACGCGTAAAGTCGGGGCAACTTTTGGGCGATCGGTTCGGCGTACTCTTTGCCCGCCTTGCGATAGGCATTGTGCGCCACTCCCCACCCGGCGGCACCGGCAGCGAGAGATAGAATCATCAGCAAATATTCCGCTTTGTCCGTATGCTGCACTTCTTTTTCGCCCGCCGAAACCTGGGTTGACTTCCCTGCTTGTACAAGTGCGACAGCTTCGTGCGCAAACACGGGTTCTACGAAATGTTCAAATTTTGCCGAGCCCCCGAGGCTGTGTGGCCAACTGAGCCAGCCCGCACCGAGCGAGCAAAGGGCAAGAATCACGAGCGGCGCGGTCATAGATTTCGGCGACTCGTGAACCTTATCTCGAATCGCCGGGCTCAGGCGCACTCGGCTGTAAAACGTGAGATACATCAGCCTGAACATGTAGAACGCAGTCATCATCGCTGTGGCATATCCGACGAACCACAAGATACGATACGCACCGCCCTCCGATGTCCACGTTTGCCAAAGGATCTCGTCTTTGGAAAAAAATCCTGCGAATGGAAAGATTCCGGCGATCGCAAGCGTGCCGGCAAACATGGTCCAATGCGTGGTCGGAATGTGGTCTTTCAGGCCACCCATGTTGCGCATGTCCTGCTCACCGCTAATGGCGTGAATGATCGAGCCAGAACCGAGAAAGAGAAGCGCCTTGAAGAAAGCGTGCGTGAAGACGTGGAATACGCCGGCGGCAAATGCTCCGACCCCGAGGGCCAGGAACATGTAACCCAGCTGCGAAATGGTCGAGTAGGCAAGAACCCGTTTGATGTCGTTCTGCACGAGCGCCATCGATGCGGCAAAAACCGCAGTCAGAGCGCCGACAATGGCCACCGTCTTCATTGCGCCGGGAGCGAGCACAAAGATGGCGTTCGAGCGCGCCACCATATAGACCCCAGCAGTCACCATCGTGGCGGCATGAATCAAAGCCGAGACTGGAGTTGGGCCTTCCATGGCATCAGGCAACCAGACGTACAAAGGGAGTTGCGCAGACTTTCCGCAGGCCCCAACAAATAAGAGCAAGGCGGCAGCGCTCAAGACCGGGTCGCCAATAGAAAACCGACCGCTGCGAGCCAGAGCATTAATATCGGTGAAGCGGAAAGATCCCAGATAACCGAAGAGCGTGAGCGCACCGAGAACGAATCCGACATCTCCGACGCGGTTTACGATGAACGCCTTATTGGCAGCGGTTGAGGCGGAGTGACGATGAAAGTAAAAGCCAATTAAAAGATAAGAACTCAGCCCTACGCCCTCCCACCCGACAAACATCATCATGTAATTGTTCGCCAGAATGAGTGTGAGCATGGAAAACATGAAAAGGTTCATGTACCCGAAGAAGCGGTAGTAGCCTCCCTCGTGCGCCATGTATCCAGTGGAATAAATGTGGATGAGCAGACCAACGCCAGTAACGAACAACAGCCAGACGCAAGAAAGCGGATCAAGCAAAAAGCCAGCGTCGGCATTAAACGTTTGGTGAGCGCCACCGTTCATGGCTGAAGCGAGTTGCGCGTTACCGCTGCCGAGCCAGGTATAAACAATCTTTTCGAAAGGCTGGCCGGTTCCGTGGGCGAACCTGGAATATTCAGCGACCGTGACACAAGCAAAAAGAAAAGCCATCACAATCGCGCCAACGCAAACCGTATCAATGGCAGTCTTTTGCAGCCGCCGCCCAAAAAAGAACATGACCGCAGCGCCGAGCGCCGGCAAAAGGGGTAACCAGTAGATGTGATTAAGAAATAGCATTTCTTTCGCACTTACCACTTCAGAAGGTCGATCTCGTCGACATTGACCGTTTCTTTATTTCGGAAGAAGGCGATCAGAATGCCGAGCCCGGCAGCCGCTTCGGCGGCCGCATCCACCGTGATAAAGATCGAAAACACTTGCCCGTGAAGGTTTCCCCACATCCGCGAGAAAGCCACAAGGTTAAGATTGACTGCGTTAAGTATGAGTTCGATCGACATCAAGATCACGACCAGATTGCGGCGCGTGAGCACTCCAACCACGCCCAGCACAAATAGTGCGGCGGCGACAATGAGATAGTGCAATGTTGAGATCGGGACCAAGCCGTTATGCCCTCTTCTTTGTCATGACTACCGCCGCCAAGATCGCCACCAACAACAGCAGAGAGGCGATCTCAAAAGCAAACGAGTACTGCCCCATCTTGCCCGCATCACCGTAAAGCATCCCGGCAATCTGTTGTGTGTTGGAGGATTCGGGCAAGAGCATCATCCGATCTGGAAAGAGCGATCGGCCTTTGATGAACGCGAACAGGAACAGCGCGAACAGCGCAGTCGCCGCTGCCAACCCTATCGGCCAAAGCGCGCTGAATCTTTTCTCTTTATACGAGCGCTCGATGTTGACCAGCATGATTACGAAAAGAAACAGCACCATGACGCCGCCTGCGTAAACAATGATCTGGACGCCAGCAACGAAGGGCGCATAGAGCATGAGGTAAAGTCCGGCTACCGATAAAAGCGTGACGATCAAAGCCAGAGCGGAGTGAACGACGTTTCGCCGGGTAATAACGAGGAATGCACTGACGATAGCCAGCGCCGCGAGACCGTAAAAAAAATATGGCGTGGCTACCGGAGCCATAGTTGTATTGATCGCATTGATAGCGGAATTCATTGCGGGTCTATGAAAGAAGAACTCCCACAATAGCAGTAACAACGAGCACGGTGAGCGAGATAGGCAATAGAACTTTCCATCCCACGCGCATTAACTGGTCAAATCGGTAACGCGGCCAGGTGGCACGATACCAGATGAAGAGATACATAAATACCGCGACTTTTAATAGAAACCAGTAAATGTACCCGATGCTCTGATTGACCCTGGAAAGAATCGCGGAGTCATTTCGGCCAGCGATCGCGAATATAAGTAACATCAGCGCAATAAAACCGAGCACCGAACCAAAACCCGCCAGGCCTATTTTTTGCACCTTGAAATACGAGCTACGAGGCATTCGTACTACTCCGACAAAGGCAACCGCAGCCAGCCCCATAAAAGTGACCGCGGGGAAAAGCGAAAAGATGAGGTCCCACGCAGGCGCGTGGAGTAGTCGAGGAAAGGGACGCATCCATCCCCCGAGCCAGAGAGTGACTGCGATCGACGAAACCGAGATCATGGCCGCGTACTCCGCCAGCATGAAGAGGGACCAGCGCAGTCCGCTGTACTCCGTATGATATCCAGCGGTCAACTCGGATTCTGCTTCGGCCATATCGAAGGGAGCGCGGTTGGTCTCCGCGATCATGGCGATGGCGAAAATAATGAATGCGATCAGGCCAAGCGGGAAAAACTTAAAGATGAACCAGACGCCTTGCTCCTGCTGCGCTCTTACAATGCCGATCATGCTGAGGGTCCCAGTGCCCGTTTCATTCAGGCTCGTCATCAGGATCGCCGACACTACGGCAAGGCCCATGGCAACTTCGTAGGAGACCATCTGCGCGCTCGAACGCAGCGCCCCGATCAACGGGTAGTTGGAATTCGACGCCCATCCTGCCACGACAACGCCCAGAACTCCAAGCGACGAAACGCCGAGCATAAAGAGGATGCCGATATTCATATCGCTTACGGCTTGTGATGGTCCAAAGGGAATGACCGTGTAGACGGTGAAGGCAGCTAGCAAGCCGATAAGTGGCGCGACCCAAAATACGAAACGATCCGCACCCGCGGGAATGATGTCTTCCTTAAGAAGTAACTTGATGGCGTCTGCGATCGGCTGAAGCAGGCCGTGCGGGCCAGTTCGCATCGGGCCAAGTCGTATCTGGAAATGCGCTAGCGCTTTGCGCTCCAACCAGTTCATCGACATCACCGCTAGCGACACGCCCGCGAAAATTATAAAGACATAGATAAGCGCCCAGAACTGATTGCCCGCCTCGCCGGGTGTCAGGATGCTGCCGAGATATGATGTGATGAAATCAGGCATCAGGATTCCTGTCTAACGATCAACTTCGCCCAGAACAATATCGATGGTTCCGATCACGGCGACCACGTCGGCGACAAGCAGGCCGCGCACCATCACATCGAGCGCCTGCAGATTTACGAAAGACGGTGGCCGCACGCGCAGGCGATAAGGCTGCGTGGTACCGTCGCTGACGATAAAGTACCCGAGCTCGCCCTTTGGCGATTCGATGGAGTGATAAATCTCGCCCACGGGAGGCTTGATCACCTTTGGAACCTTGGCCATGATCGGACCTTCAGGTAGACCGTTCACAGCCTGTTCGATGATTCGCAAAGACTGGCGCATCTCCGCCATGCGCACAAGGTATCGATCGTAGGTGTCGCCCTTGGTGCCGACCGGAATCTCGAACTCGAATTCACTGTAGGCCGCGTAGGGCTGGGCTTTTCGAACATCCCACTTCACCCCGCTAGCCCGCAGTACTGGTCCCGTTACTCCTAGAGCAATGCAATCCGGACCTGAGATGACGCCAACGTTCTTGGTGCGCTCCATCCAAATGCGATTGCTTGTCAGCAAAGCTTCATACTCATCAATCTTCGGGGTCACGAACTTTACAAAATTCTTTACTTCCTTTTCAAAACCCGCGTATGTCTCATACAGGCAACCGCCGATGCGAAAGGCGTGGGTGGTGAGACGGGCTCCGCAATATTTCTCAAAGATTTTTAGAATTTCTTCGCGATCGCGAAACGTGTAGAAAAGAGGCGTCATCGCCCCGATATCGAGCGCGTGCGTGCCGAGCCATAACTGGTGGCTGGCGATTCGGTTCAATTCCGTAAGAATGACGCGAATATATTTTGCGCGTGCAGGCGCTTCCACATTCAGTAATTTTTCAACCGCTTCACAGTAGCCCAGGCCGTTCGATACCGCCGCCACATAATCCATGCGATCCACGTACGGATTGAACATGGTATAGGTACGATTTTCGGCGATCTTTTCGACGCCCCGGTGCAGATATCCGATGACACATTCAGTACCCAGGACTCTTTCGCCATCAAGCTTGAGGATCACCCGAAGGACGCCATGAGTGGCGGGGTGTTGCGGGCCCATGTTGATGATGAGTTCGTTGGAATCGAGATAGGTTTTTGGGGAATCGTTTAAGGTGACGTGGTCTTGCGTAGCGCCTGCGACCATGTTCCCGCCGCTTTCATCGGAGGGCGTCATTGCCCACTCTCGATGCCCAGATTAATCTGGACCCACTCTTGATCCTGCTGCAGGATGCCGTAATCTTTTCGCAGCGGATGCCCTTTCCATCCTTCGGGCAAGAGAATGCGCGTCATATTCGGATGTCCGACGAACTGAATACCGAACATATCGAAGACTTCCCTCTCCAACCAATTCGTGGTCGGCCAAATTGAAACGCTTGAGGGAATGGATGCTCCGTCTGCGATCTGTACCTTCACGCGAAGCCGTTCGTTGCGCACGAACGAATAAAGCATCCAGATCACCTCGAATTGTTTTTCACGTTTTGGATAGTGAACGGCTGTGACGTCGACGCAATAGTCGAACTGCTCGTCATCACGAAGTTGCCGCAGGAAGTTGGGAATCAGCGAACTGTCAACGGTGACGTAGTTTTGACCGAGGTAGGTTTGCGCCTCAAGGCCCGAACCGTACTGGCTCCGGTACTTTTCGACTAGTGGAGCTGCCCATGGAATCGGCACCGGTCCTTCCGGATTATTCGCCGCTGCGGCCTTCGCAGACGCAGTCTTCGCTACAGAACTTTCCTCGCCTGTCTTCTTCGCAAATGAAGGAGAAGGGGGCACCGGCGGTTTGATTTCTTCAACCATATTTCGAGCCGTTCAGTGATGCGGGCTGCGTCGGCTTCTTCGATCCCGTTATGACCTGCGCCCGGGCCCCGTAAGATCAGCGGCGCGCAGCAGCCTGGAAACCTTCCACCAGATCGCGAATGCGAATCGCGTCCCGCTTGCGATGACCATGACTTGTGATTGGGTCGGTTCCGCCCGTCGATTCGATAACGATGTCAGACCAGATAATTCCCGTCGAAATCTTTACCGACGCCACCTGCCCCATGGATATGCTCTCTTCATTTCGGCTAAACATGCGGCGCTTTACCCTGGTGACGCGCAGTGAATTCACTACAATGCGAGTCGGGAAGAAAAGATTTCCGCGCGTCCATCGACTGGCGCTGAACGATTCTTCACCTGACGTGACACCACCGTTCGGGAGATTCGGAACCGCAGAATTTATACCCATTCGAGTGCGCCTCTCTTCCAAACCCAGGCATAGCCCACAATCAGGACCCCAAGAAATACCAGCATCTCAATCAAACCGAAAACCCCCAGCGCCTTGAACTTCACGGCCCAGGGGAAGAGGAAGACTGCCTCTACATCGAAAATCACAAACAAGATCGCGACAATGTAATAGCGAACCGTGTAGCGGCCGCGTGCGTTGTCGTGTGGATCGATCCCGCATTCGTAGGGGAGCAACTTTTCCCGGGTAGGCCTTTGCGTTCGAACGAGCCTCGCTATGAATAGCGTCGCCGGAATTATGCTTCCGATTACTGCCAGAAACAAAAAAATGGGAACGTAATTTTGCGGCATGAGACCTCAATAGAGATTATTAGAACGAACCGCCATACTAACGCCGAAGCGTTAACGCTTCAAGAAGCAGAACTTGTTCGGATTGTGAAGTTACCGGTTTCGATCAGGCAGCACAAATGTCTGGCGGGCGAGGTCGGACTTGAGGGTTTCCGGCCGATACATGACGTCGAGGATGCCGCCCTTCCAGATGAAGAGGTCAGGGTTCCGGGCCAAGAACTCGTCCCAGCTAACCGCCTTCTCCGCACTAGCCATGCGCTCCCGAATGAGAAATAAGTACGCAAAGGTGATGGTCTCGTGATACAGACCCACCTTGCCGTGGGACGCGGCAAATTTCTTTAGTGCCTGGCAAAATCGCGACAAGGCCTCGAGCGTCGAATAGCGGGACAGGTATTCGAATGCGAGACGGACGTGATCCGCATGGTGAAAAGAATCTGGAGCGGTTTCGCCAGACTCGAATTGCGTGATCAGATCGACATTACTCACCTCCGTTCCTCCACCTTCTGCTGACCTCCCGAACCGCGTTTTCGAGTCTTGATTTCGGTCAGCCGGTGGCTGGCACTGGAGTCAAGATCGAGATCGTAAAATTTCTTTAAGTCTCGGATACGCTCAAGCGACTCCCGACTAAATGGGATCTTACCGTCAAACGCATGCAGCACGATGCCCTCAAGCAAATCTCCCAGCGACAAATCGTGGTATTCCGCCAGTGCCTTCAGCACTTTTAGTAACCGCTTCTCAAGTCGGACCCCGGTTTGAACCCGTTCCACGAGAAAGTGCTCCGATGCATTTACCATGGTACCACTGTACCACGGGATACTTTTTCGGTGCAGGGTGCGGCTTATGCGAAAATGAGGCAAACCATAGATAAAGGGAGCGGTTATGTGCCGGAACATCAAGACGCTTTTTAATTTCGATCCGCCGGTTACGAATGATGAAGTGCAGGCTGCCTCGCTGCAATTTGTCCGCAAGATTACCGGGTTCAATAAGCCTTCGAAGGCTAACGAATACGCATTCTTGACGGCGGTCAAGGAGATAGCGGATGTCTCGTCGCGTCTGCTGCATTCGCTCGACACGACTGCTCCGCCGAAAAACCGCGAGGAAGAGGCGGCCAAGGCAAAAGCGCGCGCTGCCGAGCGATTTGGCGACTGAAAGTGCTCTAACTTTCCTCTAGTGGCGGCCCGCGACGTCAGTCACCGCGGCAAAGATGTACCGAACAAACACTCCGAGTTGATTTACTTCAATGCTCTCATCGTTGCCGTGCACGCCGCGGTTCTCTGCGTCGGTCTTCGGCAGACCAATGCCGTAAGCCTGCACGGCCTTCGCCCGCAGGAATGAAGAATCGGTAGCGCCGGTCGTCATGATCGGCAGGGTAATCGCTTCGGGGCTAACCTCTTTTTGGGCGCGCTCAAGCGCCGAAAACATTTCCGTTCCAAGCTTACTGGGGGCGGAAGGCGGCATGGAAAATTGGGTATCTTCGGCAATCACTTTCACTTGCGGATCGTTGATCAAGGCGGAGAGCATCTCGCGGAATTTTGCCAAATCTTCGTCAGGCAAGGCGCGAATGTCGAGGGTCGCCTCGGCGGTCGGTGGAATAACGTTTGATTTGTAACCCGCCTTCAAGATGGTCGGAACAACCGAGGTTCGCACCATGGAATAGTACTGCGGCTTCTTGTGCTTCATTTCCTCCTGCACCTTGGCATCGAGAATGTTGCGATAGGAGGCAGCCTCCTGCGGAGGTGAGATCGCGGCTAGTCGTTCAAAAAAAGCCTGGGTGGTCTCATTCAAACGCGCTGGAGTGTCCCACGTTCCCGCCTTGGCGACAGCTGCGGCGAGGTGGATGACGGCGTTGTCAACACGCGGCACTGATCCGTGGCCGCTGCTTCCCGTCGCTTCCAGGCGCGCCCCGCGCGGCAATTTTTCGGCTGTGGCGACGCCGAAGTATTTCACTTTTCCGTTTTCAACAAGCGATCCGCCACCCTCGTTGAGTGCGAACTCGCAATCGATCTTGTCCCAGTATTTCTCCACGATCGTCGCCATCCCTGCGGTGGAAGACATCTCTTCGCTGGCTTCGGAAAGGAAAATAACGTCCCGATCAAGCGGGATCTTCTGACGCTTGAGCAACAGAAAAACTTCCAGATTTGCAGCGACCATCGCCTTGTCGTCGGATGCACCACGGCCGTAGATTAGGCCGTCGCGCTCGATAGCGGCGAAGGGTTCGATGGTCCAATGATCTCGATCGACGGGGACAACGTCTTCATGTCCCATCAGCAGGAGCGGACGCTTTTTGCCGCTTCCCTTCAAGCGAGCAACGATACTGGCGCGATTCGGAACGGGCTCAAGAAGTTCGGACTCAATGCCTTCGCTCTTCAGAACCCCTTCGATATAATGGGCAACTTTCGTCTCATTGCCAGGAGGGTCTTGTGTATCGATCTTTATGAGATCAGAGAGAAAGTGGACGGCTTCCGTTTGCGCCTTTTGCGGGTCAAAGGTAAAACGCCGCGGTGGTTCCTGCGCAACGACGGAAGCGCAGGTCGCGATCAGAATCGAAGCCGAAGCCAAGCGCTGAAGTGGAGCAATCAATCTCCGAGTCAAACGAAACCTCCTCGTACAATTGTTGTCTATAATCGAAAGCTTATCCCGAAGAGATTACTCCGAACTGAAGGGCATTGATTGTCACTCGACGAAAATATTTACGAAATACGGCGCGAGAAGCTAAAGAAAATCGAGGCGCTCGGGCATCCAACATACCCCGGAAGATTTGACTACAGCCACACCGTGGGGCAGATTCTTACTCGCTACAGTGGACAAACCGCCGAGCAACTCGAATCTCTGCGCGAATCGGTGCAAGTGGCCGGACGCATCATGGCGATTCGGCTCATGGGAAAAGCGGGATTCGCGCATTTGCAGCAGGATGGTCAACGCCTGCAGATTTACGTCAAGAAAGATGCAATTGGCGAGCCGGGTTTTGAGTTGTGGAAGCTGCTCGATCTGGGGGATCACATCGGAGTGCG
The DNA here is from genome assembly GCA_043749775.1 of Acidobacteriaceae bacterium. Classification (GTDB taxonomy): domain Bacteria; phylum Acidobacteriota; class Terriglobia; order Terriglobales; family Acidobacteriaceae; genus Acidiflorens. The sequence goes on from JAYVCW010000204.1 coordinate 24,057, forward strand.
GGGTTATCTTTTTCGTACTCGTACCGGCGAGTTGAGCGTTCATGCCGAAGAAATCACTTTTCTTTCAAAAGATCTCTTGCCTCTTCCGGAAAAATTTCATGGGCTTACCGACGTTGAGTTGCGATACCGACAACGCTATCTCGACCTGATCATGAACCCTGAGGTCCGGGAGATTTTTTTTAAGCGCAGCAAGCTGGTCCAGTCCTTGCGGCGATATTTCGACAGCAATGGATTTATGGAAGTCGAGACGCCGATGATGCATCCGATCGCCGGCGGTGCCGTTGCGCGACCATTCAAGACACACCACAACACTTTAGACATGGATTTATTCCTGCGCATCGCGCCAGAGCTTTATTTAAAGCGGTTAACGGTCGGAGGATTTGACCGCGTCTACGAAATCAACCGCAATTTTCGTAATGAGGGGTTGGGATGGAGATGGAATCCCGAATTCACCATGCTCGAGGCGTATCAGGCTTATACCGATTACCTCGGCATTCTCGATACCACTCAAGCCGCGATCGAGCAAACGGTGCAAGCTGTCACCGGCGGAATGAAAACGAACTGGGGAGAACACGAGATCGATTGGTCTCACGAAAATTGGCGCCGGCTGACCATGCGCGATGCGATCGTCCAATTCTGGCCGGAAAAGGCCGGAGACAAACCAACTCGGGAAGACTTTGCAACGCGTGAGACAGTGGCTGCGCTAGTCTCACGAGTAAGAGCGGCGGGCATCGACCTGAAATTTAATTCCGACGAACCATCGGGCAAAACGATCGCGGCTATTTTTGAGGCGGTCGCCGAAGAGCATTTAATGCAGCCGACAATCATTTATGAGTTCCCGACCGCGGTATCGCCTTTGTCTAAGCAGAAGCCCGATGAGCCGGAATGGACGGAGCGCTTCGAAATGTTTGCTGGACAAATGGAAATCGCCAACGGGTTCAGCGAGCTCAATGATCCCGAAGATCAGCGGCAGAGATTTGAGGGTCAGTTAAAGGAACGCGAGCGAGGCGACGACGAGGCTCACCAGATGGACGAAAATTACATCAATGCCTTGAGTTACGGAATGCCTCCGGCTGGAGGCGTTGGGCTGGGCGTGGATCGACTGGCGATGCTCTTGACCGATTCACATACCATTAGGGACGTCATTCTATTCCCTCAGTTGCGCCCCGAGAGAGATCACGGTACGCAGCATGACGCACCCAAAGCTCATTCCACTTAAACGCCAATATCTCAACCATTACTTAAAGTCAGCATCCCCTTTGACGATTGTTCGATTAACCGCTAAGGGGTTATGGGCAGCGCTGTTCGAAGCGGTTCATTAACGTTCGGTCGGGCAATGATTTGCTTTCTTGTTAATTTTCGCCGCTTCCCTTTTTAGCTTGACCGTTAGCTGGCCCGAAGTTCTTCGTGAGATACAAGAGAATTCCCTCACGGTCTTCGTCAGCGATCACCGCCCCGAGGCCTTCCATTTTTTCCAGCTGTGCGGTCCACTCTGCGCGCGACTTGTGCTGCTCGGTGATGCGCGTGATGTTGTGGCAGGAGGTACAAGCTGCTTTGACCTTGGCTTGCATCGGTCCAGGAGGAAGCGGCTTACCGGGAGCGCTGGGAGCTTGCGCGCTAACGAAAATCGCAAATGCTATCAGAAAAAAGGCAAGAGAGAATCGCTGCAACAAGAGATCGTCCCCACACGGTCACGGCATTCCAGCCGATCAAAGTCACCCTCACGGGCGCTGGTAAATTTTAGCAGCACTCGCTCTTTGATCGCGCGACTTTGATCCCGCGCGCATTCGAGTCAGCGCTGGGCATTAGCGCTGGTCTAGCATCTGAATCGATTCCATGATGGTGTCGCCGACAATCTGCATGCTCTTCGGGCTCAATTTGTCCATCGTGTCTTGCGGGCTATGCCAGAAAACATTGTTGTATCCGTAATCTAAGTCGATGATGTCGGCACATGGAACTCCGCGATCGAAAAAAGGTACGTGGTCGTCTTCAATCGCACCTTGTTGCCTGAAAAAGTGAGACTGGTAGCCTTCGCGTTGAGCCGCGTCGTAGATCAGGTCCAAGAGCCACGCTGCCCCTTTTGTATTTCGAGCAATGTCGAGATCGGCATCGCCGATCATATCCATCACCAGAAGCGCCTTGATCTTTTTCAATGTACCGTCTTTTTCCCATTTCTCCGCGAGGTGGCGAGCGCCGTAAACACTGTCCGTGTCGCTCCAATGCCGCACGGCCTCTTCACCGTCCGTCCAGATTAACCATACGCTGTACCCATCGCGCTTTTTGCCGCGCAACTGGTTGGCGTATTCGAGCAATATGCCGGTAGATGAACCACCATCGTTGGCTCCCACGAACCCTGAATTGCGCAGTGGATAGACGGTGTCGTAGTGGCCGAGAATCACGATGATGCCATCTTTCGAGCCGTTGAATTTGGCGATGATGTTGCGCATGGGAAATTTTCCTTCGACTGTGTCGGCGGTGAAGGCATCGTCTTCCACTTGATCTCCCTTGAGGTGATCGACGATGTAGCGCTCCAGCTTTTTATGATTGTCACTGCCAACATATCGCGGGCCGAAAGCAGTCACCTCGCGCGCGTATTCAAAGGCACGCTTTGAATCAATGTGAGCAATCGATTCCTTTTCGCGCTTTAGTGCCCAGCAGGCGATGCTGCTTGCGAGCAGCATCGGCAAAACGATGACGAACTTAAATTGCAGGAAACGGAAATGACTCATCGCGACCGCCGGTCCAGAAACATATTTTCTGTGCCCATTTTTCATTCGTAACAATTCTTCGAAAAGACCGGCCTCAGAAAATCCGGCTCAGGATTTCTTTGCAGCTCTCTTACTGCGCTGATCAGGATGAACCAGGTAAGCAATGCCGGTGCTCAGGATATACAGGCCCACCATCGGAGCCGCGAAGATGCACATATTCAAGATGTCAGGCGTCGGCGTGATGATAGCGGCGATAACAAATATGGCGAGCACAGCGTAGCGAATGTTCTTCCACATCCAGTTGGAGGTGACGATGCCCATGAGCGCAAGGAAGAACACCAGAATCGGCATCTCAAAAATCACGCCGAGGCCAACGATAATCGTTAGAAACAGAGAACTGTATTCCGAGAGCGTGATCATCGGCTGAAAGTCTTTACCGTATCCGATCAGAAACACGAGGGCTTGCGGAAGGACAATCTTGTAACCAAAATACCCACCGGCAACGAATAACGCGATGGTCGACGCCATGAAAGGAAACACATATCGCTTTTCGTTGCGGTAGAGGCCAGGCGAAATGAAGCACCAGATTTGATAAAGCACGAACGGCGAGGCCACGAACAGACCCGCCATCATTCCGACCTTCAAGTAAAGGTTGAAGGGCTCGGTCGGATTTACATACACCAACTTCGCCGATAGTCCGTTCTTCTGCAGCGCTTCCATGATCGGACGCTGCATGACGCCATAAATTCGCTCGGCATATCCCCAACAAGCGAAGAAGCCCACGGCGATCGCGATCACGGAATAGACAAGCCGCTTGCGCAACTCCTCAAGATGATCGAGGAAACCCATCGTCGACATTTGCTCTTTATCGGACGGATCTAAGGACGACGAAGCCGCGAGTTCAGGCATCGGGCCCTGCTTTCGACGATGGATTGGGAGGAAAGTTTTCGGGGTGAATTTCTGGTTTGGCAGCCGATGCCTCGGCAACCAATCGTTCGGCAGCCGATGCTTCGGCAGCGGCCTTAACTGCGGCCTGTTCGGCGGCAGCTTCTTCCGCGGCCTCCATTTTTTCCGGGGGCGGCGGGTTGAAGATGCGGCTTGCTAATGATCCGAGGGGAGCTTGGGCCGGCGTACCAAAGGGCCCAGAGCGATGCTTCGAACCGTTAGTATCGAGCGAATCAATTTCGGACTCAATCTGCGAACGGAATTCGTTTGAAGCACGGCGAAACTCATTCAGGAAACGCGCAACCGTTCGTCCCATCTCAGGCAGCTTTTTCGGGCCGAAAAGAATCAGTGCGAGAAAGAAGATGAACACCATCTCGCCTGAAAAGCCAAAGTTCATGTCTCTATCATAATGCGTAAAAGCGTAATGGAACCACCATGCGAGGCTCGATGGGGCGAATAAATACTCATCCGAGGCGCGAAGGACGATCTTCTCTCAAGTTTTGAAGAGAACAACGTCCTTCGCTTCGCTCAGCATGACTAATCCATTACGTATTTCTAGAGCTACCGGCTTCCGAAGGTATAGCCGATGTCAACGCCATAACGCATGACACGCGGGGAACTGTATTCCAGATTGTTGTTGACCAGGTAAACGCGCGCTTCAGGACGAATAAAGAAACCGCCTTTGGGATACAACTTGAGACCAGCTCCGAAATCCGCGTCAAAGTGATTGCTGGATTGATAATTCGAGCAGGAGTAAGCCCCGCAAGTCGTCCCTGTGTAGAACCGGCTGCTCAGTGCGCCGATTCCGCCGACCAATTCGAGGTAAGCATGGGTGGCGATTTTTGGCGAATAGACCGCGTTGATGTCATAAAACACAGGACGATAATTGACACCGGTATTGGCGTAATCAGCCCGCGACGCCTTCCAGTAGATCTCGCCTCCGATACCTAAGTTATGCCAAACCTGCACATCGCCGCTGAAGCCCGGATAAGTACCTCCGGTGAGCGATACGGGAGAGTGGCTGCTGTCAGCCTTGCTGGCGCCGGGCGCATCGATGGTGCTGATGCCAAACGCCAGATCAACTCTTTGAGCGTGTGCGAAATTCGATCCAACAGTCAAAGCGGCCAGAGCGAAAGCAAAGAAGATTGCAATACGTAGTGATTTCAATGGAGACCTCCGTACAGTATTTTTTTACAAGTTGGATGCAAGTTTATTGCGGGATGCTGCAAGAAGTGTGACCTTTTACAACACTCTACCGTGTCGCAGGTACATGGCCTTGTGTGTCTGACTCGCGTTGCGTCCGCGAACGATTCGCTCGTCACTGCCATGAAAGTCAGATTTAAAACGCGATCCCGGCAATTAAGACTGCTAGCGAACACTCAGTAGGCAAGCAGCACGCGCAGATCGCGAAGATTATTTCCGGTTGGTCCGGTTACGACAATATCGCCGAGCGAGGCGAGCAGAGGGTTTACGTTGAAACCTTCAAGCGCTTGTTGGATTGTGACGTCTTTCAGGTTCGCAACTCTGGCAACCGTCGATCCATCTACAACCGCGCCGGCAGCATCGCTGTTGCCGTCGATGCCGTCCGTGCCCGCACTCAGCACCGTGATATTTTCATTAGCAATCTTTTCGGCGCAGGCCAGGGCAAATTGCTGGTTACGGCCACCGACGCCACCATTGCGAACCGCCACCGTTACTTCCCCGCCTGACAGTAAACAGACTTTCGACACGCTGCTTCTGAGCCCGCGGAGACGACTCAACAGATAATCCGCCGCTTTGTCGTAGGGCCAATCGTCGCAGGAATTATCGATTTCGATCGCGAAGCCGGCTGCTGTCGCCGCTGCGGCCGCTTCATCCAGCGCAACCTTGTTCGAAAGCACGGTCCACCATCGGGCGCGAATGAAGGCGGGATCATCCGACTTGGGGGTTTCCTCAAGCGCATGCTGCTGGAACAATTCCGCCACCGCGTTTGGAAACTGCGCGGACAAGTCATACTTTGCGACAATTCGCTCGCAGTCGTGGATGGAAGTTGAGTCGGGCATAGTTGGGCCGGAAGCAAGGGCGTCTGGCGTATCGTCAGGCACATCTGAAACGAGAATCGAAACCTGTTGCGCGGGATAGGCGATCTGAGCGAGACGCCCTCCTTTAACCGCAGAAAGATGTTTGCGAATCGCATTGATGTCGGCTATCGGAGCTCCCGAATGAACAAGCAGGCGGTAAGTGTCGACGATATCCTCTAATGAAATTTGATCATCGAGCGGCTTTTCAACAATCGATGATCCTCCGCCCGAAATCAGGAAAATTACTAAAGAGTTTGCATCGAGCGCGGCCAGCGATTTAAGAATTGCCACCGCTGCCTGTACTGACTCTGCGGTTGGAGTCGGATGCCCGCCCCGAAAGTATCGCAAGCCTTTGATCTGGGCAGCTTCGATTGATGAAGCGACGATGCCTTCTAACGTGCCGCCTACCTGAGCTTCCAGAGCCGCAACCATGGTGTGGGCTGCCTTGCCGATAGACACCACGAAGACTCGGTTATAGGAATCAAGATCGTAGAGGTCTTCTCCGATTCGTAGAACGCGACGCTCGCAATGCACGTGACGGGTAAAGGCGGACTCAATCGAGGCATTGCCGAGAGCGGCATCAAAAATTTTGCGGGCCGCGTCGCGCATCTGCCTGAATTGCTGGTCGCGATCTAGAGAAAAGTCTGGCATTCATCCAATCAGGTTTATGGGCGGGCGGTGTCTTTCACCCATGTTTCGACGGCCTCGCGCATCTCTCGCAAACGTCCTTCAAAAAAATGATCGCCCGCTTCGATACGAACTAGTTTTTTTGGCATCGCGAAAGTTTCTACCAACCTCTCCAAGGTTCCCGGCGGCGCGTATTGATCGCGAGATCCACTAACAAATAGCTTTGGCTTGGTGCACTCTCGAAGAAATTCGAAGTCGTAGTTGCGGTTGTCGACGGCGATGGCGGGCAAACCTAGAGCAATCAATATCGGGACGCGAGGATCATCGTAAGAGGCTCGCAACCCAACCGCGGCACCGAAAGAAAATCCTGCAAAAATGATCGGTAGGGCGTACTCACGTTCCAGCCAGTCAAGGGCAGCGCGAACGTCATCCACCTCACCGACTCCCTGCGCATGCTCTCCCTCGCTCAGTCCGGTTCCGCGAAAGTTAAAACGCAGCACTGGCAAGCCAAAGCCGTTTAGCGCTTTCATGGCGTGAAAGACGACCTTGTTGTGCAGAGTTCCGCCAAAACTAGGATGTGGATGGCACACCACGGCGGCATATCTCGCGCCCTGCGCCCCGGCATTGAGCAAGGCCTCGAGACGCCCCACCGGCCCGGCCAGCGACAGCGATCGTATGCTGGTGGTCTCCGCAGCCATGCAACCAGATTATCAGCAGAGACGCGGTCAACGGAGTCTTCCCCACAGTAGCGACCGTTGCCGTGCATCCACAAATCCTCTGAGTGCTGATACGCTCTTTGCTGCATGAAAGATCTTTTTCAGCTCACCCGGGCACTTGTAGATATCGAGTCAATTACTCCCAACGAAAAGGCCGCCGGAGACTTTCTTTCAAGTGAACTGCAAAGCCGCGGTTTTCAAGTCCGGAAGATGCAGGTCGAAGGCGAGCGTGCAAATGTTGTTGCTGTCTCCCCGGAAAAGCCTCGCCCCGAGATTTTCTTTTCCACTCACATGGATACCGTGCCGCCGTTTATTCGCTCATCGGAAGATGAGTCGAACATTTATGGGCGCGGCGCTTGCGACGCAAAAGGGATCATCGCCGCGCAAATTATGGCGGCGGAAAAACTTCGCGCTGAAGAACTCTTCGTCGGCCTGCTTTTTTTGGTTGGAGAAGAACGCGATTCGATCGGAGCAAAAAAAGCGAATCTGCACTCGATGAGCGCCCGATTCATGATCAATGGGGAGCCCACGGAAAATAAGCTGGCAATCGCAAGCAAAGGCGCCTTGCATGTTGAACTCATTGCGCACGGGAAAATGGCGCACTCCGCCTACCCGGAGCTGGGCGAATCGGCGATCGACAAGCTGGTTGAAGCCCTACACCGGTTGCACGCGATGAAGCTTCCTCGAGATTCGCAATTAGGAGCTTGCACCAAAAACGTGGGATCGATTCAAGGAGGAAGGGCGCCAAACGTGATCTCGGACTCCGCGAAGGCCGACCTCTACTACCGACTGGTGGAGCCAGCCGAATCGCTTCGCAACCAGATCACGGAGACCGTCGGCAATCTCGCCGAGGTCCGATTCACCCGCGAAACTCCGTTTCAGCGATTTCGCACTCTAGAAGACCTGCCCACAATGGTCGCGGCGTTCACTACCGATATCCCATCGCTCTCAAACTGGGGAGAGCCATTGCTGATTGGACCAGGTTCAATCCACGTGGCGCACACCACCGGCGAATTCATTGAGAAGAGGCAACTCGAGCAAGCAGTAGAGATTTATTGTTCGATGGCAAAAAAACTCACTGCTGAGGTTTAGGTGGATCGGGCGGTTTTTTCTCGTCCGTTTTCTTGTCGTCTTTCTTATCGTTTGCCGGCTTGTCATAGATCGAGTATTGATCGCCGGGGCGCTTGAGCTTCACTGTTATTTCCAGCTGCGGTTTGTTGATTTCATAGTCTTCGCCGAATGTCTGGAAACCTGGCGCCAGCACTTGTACCCGTAACGGCCCATACGGGATCCCGTCGATATTTGTACGTCCCTCATTGTCAGTCTTCAGTTCAAGCCCGCCGCGCGACTGTTTCCCTTTTCGGCTGACCGGATGCAACACGATCGCCGCATTCCGCACGGGCTTGCCGTTGTAATCGCGCACCACGAAGAACCTCAACTCAGACATAAGCCCGTCCGAATCCTGGGCGCGAAGCTCTTTCACAGGTACAAGGAATGACACCACCGCCAGCAGGACGATCCCGACACTGATGGACGAACCAGGTTTTCTGTTCACTCAATCCCCTATCGATTCGGCTTCCAACTTACACCAGATCATCTCACGGAGGCACGGGAGAAGGACTGCACAAATTTGTGGCGGGGCCAAGGCTTTCTCCTCCGCAATGTTGAAGGTATAATTCGCGCTGTTCTTTGGGACGCCAAACGTTAGGGTGCCAAACGCCGTTCTGAGCACGGGTTCCCTGAATATGTGGGTGGCGCTGCTTCGCTGATTCTCATTCCAGGTTTAGCCGGAGACCTTATGCGACTGCGGAACGTTGTGATTGGACTTGCCCTTGCCTCCTTTTTTGCCACCGCAACCGTGGCATTTTCGCAAGCCTGGGTACCACTGGTAAACCAACCTGACGCGGCGCTAGCCTTAAGCGCTCCGCTGCTATTAACCGATGGAACGGTGATGCTGCACGAGTATTGCGGGCGAAACTGGTACAAGCTTTCTCCCGATCAATTCGGAAGCTACATCAACGGCACCTGGAAAAAGATCGCTCCGCTTCCCGTTGGCTACGCGCCGCTTTATTTTGGATCGGCGGTGCTGCCTGACGGCCGCGTCGTGATCGAGGGTGGTGAATACAACAATTGCCAGGCGGTGTGGACGAATCTCGGCGCGATCTACGATCCAAAGAAAAATACCTGGACACCGATCGCGCACCCGCCGCACTGGTCGTCGATCGGAGACGCGCAGGCTGTCGTCTTGGCAGACGGCACCTACATGCAAGCAAATTGCTGCACGACCGAGCAGGCGTTGCTGAATCCTACCACCTTGAAGTGGAAGATTACGGGCGCGAACAAGTTTGACGTCAACGACGAGGAGGGCTGGAACCTTTTACCGGACGGCACCGTCTTGACAATCGATGCTTACGTCTTCAAGAGCGGATCCACTGGCAAGAATTACGAGATCTATAACCCTGCTACGGGCGCATGGCGGAGCGGCAAACCGGGCGGCACTATTGTCCAGCTTTGGGATTCATATCCAGACAGCAGGCATTCTTCTCACGAAGTGGGCCCCGCCGTGTTGCGCCCTGACGGCACCGTCTTTGCGACGGGAGCGACCGGAGTGCCTGGCGCTGGCGGACACACTGCGATCTACGATACGAACTCGAAAACCTGGAAGGCTGGGCCTGATTTTCCGGACGGTCTGGACGCCGCCGACGGGCCGGCTTCCATCCTGCCCAACGGAAACGTTCTGGTGCAGGCGAGTCCAGGAATTTTTAACCTCGGCTCAAAATTTCTGGAATGGGATGGGACCGACTTTACGAACGTGACCGGCGGGATGAGCGATGCCCCGAATATTTCTTCGTTCTACGGCAACATGCTCGCGCTGCCAACGGGCGAAATTTTATATACCGACTTCGGCAATGTGTGGGTTTTTCGGCCGCATGGAAAACCAAATGCGGCGTGGCTGCCGCGAATACTTTCGACCCCGTCGACCGTGCATCGAGGCAAATCGTATGTCGTTACCGGCCTGAACCTGAACGGGTTCACGGAGGGAGCAGCCTATGGCGACGACGCCCAGGCGGCTACAAATTATCCACTTGTGCGCTTCACCAATCGCATCACGGGGAACGTATATTACGAGCGCACCCACGATCACAGCACGATGGCGATCGCTTATTCGGGCAGCGCTTCTACAACTTTCGATGTTTCTACCAAAACAGAGACGGGCCTCAACGATATGGAAGTTGTGGTCAATGGGATTGCTTCAGATCCGGTTACGATTAATGTTGAGTAGCTGAAACTATTTGGAATCACGTTAAGGCATGCGCAGTCAGCGCATGCTTTTTTTTGTGAGTCCTCTAAACCTTTAAGACGATCATGCGCCGAGAAGGCTCTTCAACGCGGGGCGGTTGTGAATGATCAGGGTCGATCCCTTCAGCTCCGCCATGTCGTTCTTGCGAAACTCCGAGAGCAGACGCGTGATGGTCTCGCGACTGGTCCCGACCAGTTGAGAAATTTCTTCGTGCGTCATTGCCAGGCGGGCGCGCACCTTTCCGTTCGTAACTTCGCCATCCTCTGAGGTTGCGAGCAAAAATCTCGCAAACCTTTCTGACACCGAATGCGACAGCCCAATCGAGCGCACCACACCATAGGAATCTGAGCAATCGCGCGCAAGGTGCTGAATGGCATGAAGGCTGGCGTCGGCATGATCTTTAAGGAAACGAAGCATGTCGTCACGCCCGACGAAGTTGAGCTGGCACGGCTGCATGGTCTCGACTGTCAACTCGTAAGGACCGCCCGTAACCACGGCATGCAGGCCCAAAACCTCGCCTGCCTCAGCAATTCGAACAATCAGGGTCTTGCCGTCGCGGGAGGTCGTCGAAAGTTTGGCCCGCCCTTGGCAGAGAATAAAAATCCCCCAGGGCTTTTGCCCCTCAACGAGCACGATGGCATGCTCCGGAAAGACAGCCGCATGTTTGATTTTGTTAAAAGCCTCAACTGAGCCGGCCGAGAGATCGCAAAAGAAACTGCGCGAGCGCAGGTGGCAGTTGAGACAGCTTTCTACGCAGTTCAAACCAGACGGTGTCATCGGCGCTCCTTACGGCATTACTGCGGAACAGGTACGCGCCGGCACGGCAAGAAAGATGCAAAGTGTGAGGCTGCCTTGGCCAGTCCCTACCCGCCCGAGTAAAGCAATTTCACAGAATAGATGCACGTCGAGTTCCATTCTCTTATGTGTAGAATCTTCAACGGTTACAACCTCCCGCTGCCGAAAAATAATTCACGAGTGCCGATGGACTGGCATTCACGCCGCCATTTCGTCAGCCTGCTTCGCCACGCAATATCATCCGCGCTAGTCAGGATGCGTAAGGCTTCTGCCATCGCCAACGTTCATTTACACTTTTAGCCGTGAACGCCGAGATCATCGCTGTCGGGTCGGAATTGCTGACTCCCTATCGCCAGGACACGAACTCGCTGTATCTGACCGAAAAACTCAACGAGCTCGGCGTAGAGCTACGCTACAAGTGCATTGTCGGCGACGATGCGGAGGGGCTAAGCTCCGCCGCAAAACTTGCCATGCGCCGTTCAGACATCATCATTTTTACCGGCGGCCTGGGCCCGACCGAGGACGATCTAACCCGCGAGTCCGTCGCGAGCGCGTTAGGGCTCGAGTTGCAACGCGATCCCGCAGTTCTCTCGAAGCTCGAAGAGCGCTTTGCGAAGCGCGGCATAAAAATGACGACAAACAATGCCAAGCAGGCCGACGTCCTGTCGAGCGCTAACGTGTTGCCGAATCTCGCAGGAACAGCTCCCGGGCAGTGGATCACGGGCAAGTACGACGGGCGAGATCGAATTCTGGTTCTGCTTCCCGGCCCTCCGCATGAGATGAAAGCTTTATTCGAAGCGGAATGTATTCCTCGACTACGCGCCCGTGTCCCAGAGCAACATATCGCGATGCGCACGCTAAAGATGTCCATGATGCCGGAATCTCAAGTCGACGCGCGATTGTCTCCGATATACAAAACCTACGAAGATATCGAAACCACGATTCTCGCGGGCGCAGGAGAAATTCAGCTTCATCTGCGTTGCCGCAAGAACTCGGCGAAAGAAGCGGATGCGCGTGTGGAAGAACTCGCCGAAAAGATAGAGGACGAACTCGGTGACTCGATCTTTTCACGCAAGGGGGAAAGCATCGAGCAAATCGTCAGCTACCTGCTGCAAATGCGCAACATGACATTAGCGGTCGCGGAATCCTGCACGGGTGGACTGCTGGCGGAGCGCATCACCTCAATCGGAGGGAGTTCTCGCTACTTCTTAGGCGGCGCGGTTGTGTATTCCAATGAATTAAAAACGCAATTTGCCAACGTTCCAAAGTCGATGATCAACCAGCACGGCGCGGTGAGCCGCGAAGTTGCCGCCGCGATGGCAGAAGGTATTCGCAAACGGTGTCTCTCAAGCTTTGGAGTAGGAATTACCGGAGTAGCCGGGCCCGGCGGCGGGACGGAACAGAAACCGGTGGGTCTGGTATTTATCGCGCTGGCGGGAGAAGAAGGCACCCAGGTAGTGGAACGAAATTTTCTCGGAGATCGAAAGCGAATCCGTCAATTTGCCAGCGAGCAGGCATTGGAGATGATCCGCCGCGCACTGTTGTAAGACTCCGCTGCCCGTTACCGATGGAATTTAGGTTAAATCCCTCCACAGCATGCGAATCTTCGCCGGCATCGATCTCGACTCTGAAGTTAGAAACAGGATCGAGCAGTTCATGAAAACTCTACAGGGCTTTGCCCCAGAGGCGCGCTGGATAAGGCCGGAATCGCTGCACGTCACGCTGAAGTTCATCGGAGAACAACCGGCGGAGCGTGTCGACGCCATCGCCGACCGCCTGCGACACATCGAAGCGCCGTCGCTCCAGTTGAAGGTTGCGGGGCACGGATTCTTTCCCACCGCCGAGGCTCCGCGAGTCTTCTGGATCGGAGTTGTCGAAAATCAGGGGCTGACCGAACTTGCGATGAAGTGCGACGCGGCCTTGGCTGAACTCGGCATCCCGCAGGAGAGGCGGCCGTACTCTCCGCATCTCACCTTGGCTCGCGCTTCAGGGCGCAGCTCTGGGTCGCCGAACTGGCGCAAAGGTGATCGAGCTAACTCTATCTTTAGTGCCCTGCAACTACCTCGGGATCACTTGAACGCACCCGATTTCGGCAAAGTCGATGTCCGGGAATTTGATCTCTATCGAAGCCAACTGTCGCCCACAGGGTCGCTCTATACAAAGCTCCGCAATTTTCCTTTGCAATCCCCGTGAGCGATGGAGCGCGTAGGGTGTAGATTCATTGGGCTGAGCGAAAATAATTCTTGCTTCCACGTTTGGTTTAGATCATGACTTCATATTGCATCGTCGCTCTCTTCAGTTATTTGTTAGGGTCGATTCCCTTTGGGTTTCTGTTAGTCAAACTCTTCAGGGGCGAAGATGTTCGCGTGAGCGGTAGCGGCAACATCGGCGCAACCAACGTCGCCCGGAAATCTCCGGCACTTGGAGTTGCCACATTGCTGCTCGACGCGGTCAAGGGCCTGGCGGCGGTTCTCGTAACAAGGAAGTTGTTCAGCGGCGATCATCTTCAGATGCTGATGTTCATGGCGGCGCTGTTCGCCATTCTTGGTCACCTCTTCCCTTTGTGGCTTAGATTTCGCGGCGGCAAAGGAGTAGCCACGACCCTCGGCGCGTTTGCCGTTCTAACGCCAAAGGCAATGGTTTGCATGCTGTTGCTTTTTCTCATTCTGCTGGGAGTTGCCCGTTATGTTTCTCTCGCCTCAATTTCAGCGGCGGCAGCTTTCCCGGCCCTGGCGTGGATGCTCCACGAATATTCAGATTCACGGCAACTGATTATCGTTGCGCTTGTGGCGCTTCTGGTCATTTGGAAGCACCGGCAAAATATCAGTCGCCTCCTCTCCGGAAAAGAATCGAAGATGGGACAGAAATCCGCGAAGTCTGTGTCGAATGAACCAACGGGGAACGCTGCGCGTGATGGGCAATCCCTCGGGACATCCCAACAATGAGCCGCGTCGCCGTAATCGGAGCCGGAGCGTGGGGCACGGCGCTCGCGATGGTATTGGGCCGCAAAGCCACGAATCGAGTTAAGTTGTGGGCGAATGAACCTGAAGTTGTGGAAAGCATCGCGGCTCGCCGCTCGAATGACCATTTTCTTCCTGGTTTCATTCTGCCATCCTCGATTGAAGCGACCGGAGATCTACTTAACGCCCTCGACGGCGCGGAGATCGTTGTTAGCGTCATGCCCTCACAACACTGCCGATCTCTTTTCGAGCGCATGGCTCCCTTGCTGACGGCGCAAACAACTATCATTAGTTGCACCAAAGGGCTTGAGGACGGCCGACTGCTGCGCATGACTGAAGTGATTGCCGAGGTTCTGAAGGAGCAGAACCTCAAGGCCCGAGTGGGAGCTTTAAGCGGACCGTCATTTGCCAAAGAAGTGGCGCGAGGCGATCCGACGGCAGTCACCGCAGCTTCCAGTGATCGCTCGGTAGCGGTCGCGATTCAGTCTGCGTTCAATGATTCTCGCTTTCGCGTTTACACCAACGACGATGTAATCGGAGTTGAGTTAGGCGGGGCGCTTAAGAACATCATCGCTATTGCCGCCGGAGTCTGCGACGGGCTCGGCTTTGGCCACAATTCCGTGGCGGCCTTGATCACGCGTGGGCTGGCGGAAATTGCGCGCCTTGCAGTTGCCTGCGGAGGGCGTCTCGATACAATGTCCGGTCTCGCCGGTCTGGGCGATCTCGTACTCACTTGCACTGGAGACCTTTCCCGGAACCGGACTGTCGGCGTGGAACTTGGAAAGGGCCGCAGGCTCGCCGACATTATCGCCGGAATGCACGGGGCCGTCGCGGAAGGCGTTCTGACCACAAAGGCTGCGGTTGGCCTGGCACGAAGTAAGAACGTTGAAATGCCGATCACAGAACAGATGTTCGCCATCCTGGAGAACGGTAAGGCGCCGCAACGGGCGATCACGGAGTTGATGGCAAGAGCGACTCGAGCGGAGCTCTAGGTTATTTTGACCTCAGGTCGATCAGCGCAATAGATCGGCCAAAGTTGAACGTGGCAGACTGGCCGTCCATCAAGTGATCTGGGGTGCTCCACGAAACGGATTCAGGCAATCTTTTGGCCGTTGAAACCCTCCATGCACTTCTCATTCATTCAATGTACTAAGGTGTTTTGCCTAGGTATCTAACCCTACTTAAAATTACCTCGCAAACCAGGAGGTGATTTTGAAATCTTGGGCTCTTTCATTCTGCAAGCTATTTTGTTCCGCGTTCATAATTCTTGGCGTATTGGAATTCTCCGCTCAGGCAACAACTCAGTCGTCTCTAATGTCCACCGAAGCATCGGCCGACCTCTTTCGCGTTCAGATCTCCACCGGAGCCGTCATTTTTGACACGCTTCAAGGAACGCGTCTTCGCAGCGCCGTTCAGCTTCCGTCGACTCAGGCCGCTCACGGTCGTCTCATCGGCGCCACTGTCAGCAACACTGGTGTGACCAGGCTTGTCTATTTCAACAATTCGACGGGCGCACTCTCAGTTAGCGTTTACGGCGGCGCGAATCATGAGACGTTTCTCGGTAGTTCGCAGCTCACAACCCTAAGCGCGGGTTGGGCTGCTCGGGCTATAGCTGATTTCAATCACGACGGCAGCTTTGGCGTGATCGCCACCGACGCGAGTAATGGTGACGTCGAAGTTTATTCCTTCGGCGGCGCGCAGGCGACTTCTTTACTCAAAAAAGAAGCGATCAACGGTCTCTCAGTAAGTGGATACAACGTGTTTGGCGCTGCTGATCTCAATGGGGACGGCCATGCAGATTTGCTGCTTCAAAATCGTTCTACCCAGCAGGTGATGGTCGCTTACCTTGGCGGCGCGAATAGAATCTCTGTTCTCTCCACTCATAACCTTGAGAGCAGCACTTTCGTTGGCTGGACCGCGGCCGGCATGGAAGATATGAACGGCGACGGTCACCCGGACCTGATTCTCGTGAACAATAAGACGGGCGAAAGCATCGTTAACTTTTACGGCGGCGAAATGGGCTTCGGCTACATCGGATCCGCGTATCTTGATCCTGCCGCCTCGCGCGACTGGGCGATTGTGGTGCCAGTCAAGACAGCACCGACAAATACCGGCAGCAGCACCGCGCTAACGACTCTGGCAGCTACGTCGGTTTCAACGCCAACTGCGCTCGCAACATCAACCTCGTTCGCGCCGCAAGCAACCACTACCTCCGCTGCAACGGTCTTGATCTACAACGGCTTAGGGACAAGTTCAGGCGACGTCGCTGCGGTTGAAAGCCTGGTTACCTCGATGGGCTTGAGCTATCAGACGGCAAACAACAGCCAGTTGAATGGCATGAGCGAAGCCCAGTTGCTTGCGTATCGATTGTTCCTTATGCCGGGTGGCAATGCGATCTCGATCAGCAGCTACCTTTCGAGGACGACGACTGCAAACCTGCACAACGCCATTGCAGCTGGGCTTAACTATTTGGGGTTCTGTGCCGGTGGCTTCTTTGCCGGATCCTCGGCGTACCACAACTACACGAATCTGACCAACGGCGTCTGGTTCAACGTCTATCCCAACTACGGGCGAGGCATCGGAAAAGCTGTTATCCGCACTTCATTCCCTAACGGCTCAACCATGGATATGTACTGGCAGGATGGTCCCGCGCTCGATAAGTGGGGGGCAGTCGTAGCCAGGTATCCCGACGGCAACACCGCTATCACTGAGGGCTTCGAGGGAAACGGCTTCGTTCTTCTCTGCGGCCTCCATCCGGAGGCTCCCGCGAGCTGGCGGATTGGGATGAATTTCAGCACCCCGTTGGACGTGGATTTGGCCTTTGCGAGATCACTTGTCACCTCTGCGTTGAATCGGTCGATGCTCCCGCATTACTGATCTAGGTGAGCCGAAGTGCCCGGCGCTTCGGCTCACTCTAGCTCGCTTTCTGTCGTTGTTTGTCGCTGTTTGTCGTTACCAAAGATAGCGCCCCTTCCAATTCGTCGCAGCCAAGAGGCAAGTCTTGGTGTCAAATTGCGATAAGCAAGAACAACAAATCCAAGAACAACAAATTAAGGTTCGAGCTTGCCCGGCTATCCATCGTGGCAGTGCAAATTGGGCAAGCTGATTTTCCAGGGCTCAAGAGTCCTGCGTGGGCCGTAGAGCGCCCCGCGAATGAGAGTCAAACGAGCCCGAATCAAGAGGATTCCATCAATGCGTCGATTACTTTCCTTTTTCATTCCGGTTTTCTTGGTTCTGCCGCTCGCCGAGCTCTCTGCGGACTCTTCCTCGGATCTCACCCAGATGTTGAACCAGAGCGTGAGTTGGTACCACGCAGTCGCTGCCGAGCGGGATTTCGCGGCTACACCGTCGGACGCTACATTCATCACCGATAACGCCCGCATCAGCGATGATGTAATTCGTCTCGCCTTCGAGTTTGCGCGTAGCCAGGAAAAATTCATCCAGCAGGCGCGGGTAGTGACAAACAGCGACCAAAATGCAGCGGCCGCCCCTTCCAAATATGACTCTTTGCGCGAAATGGCTCGAACTCTGGACGCACGTACGCAGCAGTCGCAAGAAGAGCTCGATTCGTTGCGAAAACAACTAGAGGCGGCAAGTGGCGACAAGCGCCGCAACATCGTGTCGGACCTGGCGGAAACGCAAAGCGAACTTCAATTATTCGAGGCTCGACGCGACGTCGTGCATACCATGCTCGACTTCGTCGCCTCCACTGTAGAAGGTTCGGACGCCACCAGGCTGTCGAGCCAGATCGAAACCCTTAGCCGCTCCGTACCACCCAGCCTCTCCACCCCGGCAGTGGTTGAACGCCACTCGAAAGCTGCCGCGGGATCTACGACATCCGAAACAGTAAAGCCGCGGCAGCCAGAGGAAGCTCCAGAGAATGCAAGTCGAGCGACGGAGTCGTCTGCGATCTCGGTCAACGCCTCCCGCAAGTCAGAAAACGAAGGCTTGTGGGCATTGATCGCAAGCATCATGTCCGGGTCGCACAAGCTCCGCGCCTTAGACAAAGACATTCGGACAACGAACGCCCTGCGGGATTCCTGCAAGCAGCTTCAGGCTCCTCTGCTCGCGCAATTGAAAGAGATTGCGCTACAAAGCGACAAGATCGCAGGCCAGGCGGACTATAACAATCGCTTGCTTCAAGCTCAGGAAAAGGGACAACTCGATCAGATCACAGCGCAGTTCAAGCTCTCGTCCTCGTCATTTATTCCCTTGACTAAAGAGATTACGCTGCTGGATTTGTACGGGCGCAATTTGACTGGATGGCGCAGCGCCCTCGCCGCGCAGTACGTCGCCAACTTAAAATTATTGCTGACCAGACTGCTTGAGCTGGGCTTGATTTTCGGGGTCGTTTGGGGCTTGGCGGAATCGTGGCGCCGCCTGATTTTTCGCTACGTGCATGACACACGTCGACGCCATCAGATGCTTTTGCTTCGGCGTATCTCGGTGTGGTTCGTCGTTGCAGCGGTCTTCATATTTGCTTTTGCCAGCGAGTTAGGCTCGCTCGCCACTTTTGCCGGGCTACTAACCGCTGGCGTTGCAGTCGCGCTGCAGAACGTTATTCTCTCGGTCGCCGGATACTTCTTCTTAATCGGCAAATTTGGAGTTCGCGTCGGTGATCGAGTGCAGATCTCCGGGGTGAATGGCGAAGTGGTTGAGATAGGCTTAGTTCGCGTCCACGTTATGGAGTTGGGAGGAACGGGCCGCGGTCTGCAACCCACCGGTCGCGTCGTTGCTTTCTCAAACTCATTCGTCTTCCAGCCCACCGCCGGAGTGTTCAAACAAATTCCCGGCACAAACTTCATCTGGCACGAAATCGGACTCACTCTCGCACTTGAGAGCGACTACCGATCGGCGGAAGAAAGAATTCTCCGAGCAGTCGATACCGCCTTCGGCGAGTACCACGAAGTTCTCGAAAAGCAACGCTCGCAAATGGAGAAGAGCCTCGCTTCAGGAGTAACTCTGGAGCCTTTGCGCCCTCGAACTACCCTTAAGCTGGCCCCATCCGGCCTTGAAGTCATGGTCCATTTTCCCGTGGACGTGCGCCAAGCAGACCAGATCGATGATTGCATCACGCGAGAGATTCTGAAAGAGCTGGAGGCGGAGCCCAAACTGAAGATCGTTGGATCAGACATTCCTACCGTTCGAGAAATCGCCAAGGCAGCGACCGTCTGATCGGCGCTAACAGGAATGTATCCAGCGCCTTACACATACTCTCTAACCTGCAACTTTCAACGCACGGACCAAGTAATTTGCCAGCGACATATATGCTCACATTGTCGGGGACTGCCCGTCGCCGCGCCGCCATCGTCTCCCAATGACGAGAATATGTGCGCTCGCTCCACAATTAAATTTGCTCTGGTTTGATCCCCGTGCCGGTTCGCTAGCGATTAACTGCGCTGTCGTGCAACTAGCCGCCTCGGCTGCAACATCTGAAGTTGACTAAATCTTTTATTGGACAAGGCACCATCATGAAGAGACGTGCATTTTTAAGAGGGGCTGCAATTGCGGGCGCTGCGACAACGCTGCCC